>NZ_JAIUHS010000014.1:0-183023 GCF_020165235.1 Mesorhizobium sp. CA13
GCCGGCACCCGCCGGGTGGAACTCGAGATCGGCGGCGAACGCCAGCGCGTCGAAATCGAGCTGCCCGTCGACCATCCGGGCGCACAGAGGAACCGGGTGGCATTCCGGCCACGGCGCTGGAAGCTCTTTTTCTCCGACCAGGCAGGCAGCTCATTCGCGCCCGCGGAACAGAACCCTCGCCAAAACGAGAAGACGCTTCCCCCAGATATCAGGAAGCGGCGTATGGCTGACGCAGGCCCGCTGATTTGAATTGTCCGCATGGGGTGAGGCTGTTGCGAGCCGCCAGCCCAATGCTGGTTTGCCGCGACCCTTTCGCATGAATCCGTTTCGGCGTGCCGCGCTTCAAACAAACGAGTGAGCTTGTCGCCGGATTGTTCGGCCCGCCATGCATTGCTCCTGCGCTGGTCAAGGATCGCGCAGCTTCAGCACAGACGCAAACAGCGCTCGCAGGCACACTGCAAACGCCGGCAGCTTCAGCCTCGGTGACCAGCTCTTGGCTGTGCGCCCGGCAGACATGCGGGCCCGATCGGTTCGAAAGTCTTGTAGGTCAGGATGAATTCGCGGTGCCCGAGTTGTTCGGATTTCGTCGCATGGCCATTGGCGACAGCAAGAACCAGATTGAAGATTTCGTCGCCGACATCCGACAAGGTTGCGGCCCCTTCGAGGATACGTCCGGCATCGACGTCCATGTCGCCCGACAGGCGACGGTATGTTTCGGGATTGGCGCAGATCTTTATGACCGGCGCGACCGCCGACCCCGACACCGAACCGCGGCCGGTGACGAACAGCGTGAGGTGACAACCGGAAGCGATGAGCTCCACGATCTCGGCATTGTCCGAGATGTTAGGGAAGCCAAAACGCACGTCCCCGTCCGGCACGACATCCATGAGGTAGAGCCCGCCGCTAGGAGGAATGTCGCCCGGCTTGATGAGGCCCGAAATCGGCGACGAGCCCGATTTGGCATAGGCACCCATCGATTTCTCCTCGATGGTGGATAGGCCGCCATCGGCATTGCCCGGAGCGAAACTGCCATAGCCTAACGTCGCGTAGTATTGCGCTGCCTTTGCCACGGAGGCGCGCAGCTCGACGCCGAGTTCAGGCGTCACGGCGCGGCTCGCCATGATCTCTTCGCAGCCGATCAGCTCGCCGGTCTCCTCGAAAATACAGGCCGCTCCCGCACGGACCAGCCGATCGAAGGCAAGGCCGGCGGCGGGGTTGCCGGTCATGCCGCTGGTGCCGTCCGACCCGCCACAGATCGTGCCGACGATGAGTTCACTCGCATCCATTGGCACTCTCGCGACCGCGCCCAGCTCTTGCAGGCGTTGCCCGACCCATTCGATGCCGTCGGAAATCGTCGACAACGTGCCGCCGTTTTCCTGGATCGTCAGCGTTGCCACGGGCCGCCCGCTTGCCTCGACGGTGCGGGCGAGCGAGAATTTGTTGAAGCTTTCGCATCCCAGTGACAGCAGCAATACCGCGGCGACATTGGGATGCGTACACAGACGCCCCATCATCCGCTGCGCATAGGGATTGGGAAAGCAGCCTGGAAAGCCGATCAGATGCACGTCCCTGCCGCGGAAATGGGAGACGATTTCGCGACCGACATGATGCGCGCACTCTACCAGATAGGCCACGACCACAATGTTGCGGATGCCCTTGCGACCGTCCGGCCTGAGATAGCCGAGGATGGTGGACTGTTCGCCGGTCATGATCCGGTCTCCGCTATTACGTGCGTTTTGGTGTAGTCGCTCTTCAGATTGTGAATATGGACGTGCTCGCCAGGTCCGATCGACTGCGTCGCCGAGCCGATCGGGACTCCGTATTTGACGACCTTCACTCCCGGGGCGATCGGCAGCCGCGCCAGCTTGTGGCCGAGCTCCACGGCCTTGACCAGAATGTGCGGCTCGCCGCCGACGATGATGGTTTCACCAGCTTCGATGCGCCGGCAGGCGACCAGCACATTGTCTTGGTCGCAGAGCAGGAGCAGACGAGGATCGTCCATCGCCGGCTCACATGACGCCGAAGGTACGGAAGGCTTCGCAGGCGCTCATGCCCCCGCGGATCGCGGTTGCGACCTTATTCTCGGTGCTGACCTTCTCGAGCGCGCGCTCGATCGCTTCCTTTTCCGCCTCGCGCGGGATCACAAGCACGCCCTCGCGGTCGCCGAAGATCAGGTCGCCGGGCGTTACCAGGATGCCTTCGATCTCGATTGGGCAGCCATAGTCGATCACCTTGCCTCGCGGGCCCTGGTCCTGGGCATAGATGCCGCGCGAGAAGACCGAAAAGCCTAGCTTCTCGATCTCCCAGGAATCGCGGACATAGCCGTTGAGGACGGCGCCGGCAGCCTTCAGCTTCTGGGCACGGGTGGACATCAGCCCGCCCCACAGCGCGTAGCGGAAGGAGGAGCCGCTGGCGATATAGACATCGTTCTCCGTCAGGCTGTCCAGCGCTTCCATCATGAGGCCGAACGGTTTGTTCGCGAGCGGACCGTGCGCATCCGGCGAACCGTCGGAAAACACGTCCGCCTCCAGCACCGGCATCGCGCGGCCGATGACTTTCATCTCCGGCTGCAACGGCGCGATACCCGCCGGCAGGAACTGCCGGCGGTGGCCCATTACATCAAGCACGTCACCGACGACGGCCGTGAAGAGTTCCTTGCGGATGACTTCGAAGATCGCCTTGTCAGTATCGGTCGTCATCTGTTTCTCCCTCGAAAAGTATGGTGTCAGAAGCCGTGCAGCGCGCCGCCATCGACCACCAGTATATGGCCGGTCACATAGGCCGAGGCGCGTGAGGCGAGATATGTCATGGCCCAGCCGATGTCGGCGCCCTCGCCGAAACGACCCATGGGAATGCGGCTGTTGATCTTGCGCGCCCTTTCCGGATCGGCTGCGGTGGCCTGGCGTAGAAGCGCGGTGTCGATCCAGCCTGGTGCCACACCGTTGACGCGCACCCCGCTAGGCGCAAGTTCGGTCGCCAGCGCCCTCACCATGCCGACATAGGCGGCTTTCGCGGCCGAATAGCCGATGACGTTGGGAATGCCGAGGAAGGAGCTCATCGAGGCGGTGAAAAGAATGCTGCCCTTTGCTTCCGTCACCTGCGGCAGGAAGGCGCGCGAGAGGGCGAAGGCGCCGCCGACATGGACGTTCAGCACCGAATTGAAGTTCTCGACGCTCATCTCGCCGAGCGGCTTCTTGACCGTGTTGCCGGCATTGTTGACGAGGATCGAGACGCGTCCGAATTTTTTTGCCACGTCGCTGGCGAAACCCGTGGCACCGGCAGTGTCGGTCACGTCGAAGACATGGCTCGTGGCGGAAGGCCCCAGCGTCTCGCAGGCGGAAGCGAGCTTCGCGGCGTTGGTGCTGACGATCGTCACCCTGGCGCCGGCTTCGACGAAACAGGTGGCGATCGCAAGGCCGAGGCCGCTTCCGCCGCCGGTCACCAGCGCATGCTGCCCCTCCAGCCCGAAGACATCCTTGATGCTCATGCGTCTTCCTTCGCTTCGATCCGGATCACGATCTTGGTGAAGCCTCCGGGGTTCTTGTCCCAGGCTTGCATGGCCGCACCGGCTTCCTCGATTGGCACGACGCGTGAGACGATGCGGTCGCCGGCGTCCCGATGTTGCTTCAGATAGCCGATGACGTCGTGGAAATCGGCGATCTCGGAGCCGCGTGACCCGCGGATATCCATCTCCTTGAGCAGGAAGAACTTGGTGTCATAGGCGATCTTGTTCTTGGCGTAGCCGACATAGACGACGCGGCCGCAGGACGCCACGAGATCGATCGCCTGCCGAAAGGTCGCATCCGCGCCGACCGCCTCGATGACGACCTGCGGACCGTCCCCATTGGTCAGTTCCAGGACATGCGCCAGGACATCTTCGCGCGACGCATCGATGATGTCAGCGGCGCCGAGCGCCTTGGCAATGGCGAGTTTGTCGGAGCTAAGGTCCACTGCGATCACGCGTGAGCCCCGCCTGACAGCGCCGAGCAAGGCGCCGAGCCCGATGACGCCGCAGCCCAGTATAACGACGGTTTCTCCAGCCGAAAGCTCGGAGCGGCGGACGGCATGGAATCCGACGGCAAGCGGCTCGATCAGCGCGAGGTCCCGCTGGCGCATGCCCTCGACCGGAATGACCTTGCCCGCGGGAACGACGATGATCGAGGCCATCGCACCCTCGCGCTGGACGCCCATCGTCCGGTTGTCCTTGCAGGCGTTCGGCCTGCCAAGGCGGCAGGCATGGCACTTGCCGCAATTGAAATAGGGAAGAATGGTCACGGACTGGCCGACCGCAAGCGCGCTGACGCCGTCGCCGAGCGCCGAGATGGTGCCGGAGATTTCATGGCCCAGGACGCGCGGGTAGGAGATTAGCGGATTGAGGCCGCGAAACGACGTCAGGTCGGAACCGCAATACCCGACATACTCCATCCGCACCGCGACTTCGCCCGGGCCGGGTTTTGGTTCGGGCAATTCGACCAGCGAGATCTTGCCGGGTTCCTCGAGGCAAACAGCTTTCATATGGCGCTCAGACCTCACAGATCGTGCTGTTGTCGATGGCGTCCCAGTCGATCTCGATGCCGAGGCCGGGGGCTGACGGCGGCGTTGCGTAGCCGTCCTTGATCGGCAGCGGCTGTTTGAGGCCGAAGGCGAAGTTCTCCATCGGATAGAGCACTTCGAAGAAGTCGCAGTTCTTGATCGCCGCGGCGCAATGCAGGTTGACGATCTCCATCGGGTGAAAGATGGCGGTATGGATCTCGCAATTGACGCCGAAGGCTTCAGCGAGGCGGGCCGTCTTCATGACGCCCGTGACGCCGCCCGTCCAGGAAACGTCTGCCCGAACGCGATCGACGACACGCGTCGAGATGCATTCGGCGATGCTGTAAGGGTGCTTTGCAAGGACTTCCGTCCCGACGAGCGGGATTTCGAGGGTGCGGGCGAGCTCCCGCAGCGAATGAACGTCCTCGTCGTATAAAGGCTCTTCCAGCCAGTAGAAGTCGAGCCGTTCCAGTTCGCGGCCGAAGCGGATCGACTGCTCGAGATTGAACATCGAGACCGGGTCCGACATCAGCGTGAAATCCGGCCCGACGGCGGCGCGGACCTGGCGGTGGACGTCGATGTCGTAGTCGAGGTCGAGTCCCGGTGTATGGAGCTTGTAGGCCCGCAACCCTTCGGCCTTGGCGCGCAGCGCCTCGTTCACATAGTCCTGCGGCCCCGACAGGATCATCGAGCTGCCATAGACCGGCACGCTTTCGCGGAAGGCGCCAAGATATTTATAGAGAGGCTGCCCGGCGGCGGTGGCCGACAGCAGCCAGAGGCAGGTGTCGAACGGCCCGTAGGCATAGATCGGCAAATGGCCCCACCAGCGGTCGGCGACCCGGAAATCGTGCCATGCCTTTTCCCGGTCGAGCGGGTCGCGGCCGATGAAGAACGGACGCAGCGTGTCGGCGATCAGCCTGCCGGCGCCCGCCGCCGAACGACCGGCGAACCCGAAGGCGGTTGCCTCGAGCCCGGTGTCCGTCGTCATGGTGACGGTGAGAAATTCGAACTTCGCGAAATCCCCGGTTCGAAACGCGCTGGCGGCAAAATCGCCTGGTTTGCGCTGGCAGCAGCGCACCTTCACATCCGTGATTTTCATGGAAAAACCTTCGATAAACCGATCGCAGCGGCGTGTGTGGATCCGGGGGAGCCCCGGATCCAGGTCATTCTCAGAAGCGGGGCAGGTCGACTTCGACACCCATCCATTTTTTCTGCAGGGCCTGCAGCTCACCTGTCGACTGGAGCATGAAGAGTTCGGTATTAAGCCAGTGCAGGAAGTCCGGGTCGTTGCGGCGCAGGCCTATGCCCATCGGCGCCTGCGCCACGACGAACTGCTTCTTGAGGTTCGGGTCGTGCTCCTCGACGGCGCGGGCAAGCGCTCCGCTGGTCACGATGCCTTCGACCTGGCCTGCGAACAGCGCCTGGGATGTCGACGCGTCATCGTCATAGCGCTGGATCTGTGCGCCTTCGACGGCCTTTTTGGTCATCACGATGTCGTTCGTGCTGGCCCGCGTCACGCCGATCTTCCTGCCGGCCAGATCCTCGATCTTGGTGATCGGCTGGTCGGCGGGGCCGACATAGACCTGCTGGTCGACATAGTAGGTGTTGGTGAACGCGATGGCCTTGGCGCGCTCGGCGGTGATCGAGAACGAATAGATCACGATGTCGAGCTTGCCCGAAGTCAGGTTCGGGATGCGGTTGGCTGCCGTCGTGTCGACGATGTTGACCTTGACGCCGAGATCGCGGGCGATTGCCTTTGCCACGGACACGTCATAGCCGTCGGGCTGCATGCTGCTGTCCATCAGGCCATAAGGCGGCGTTCCAAGGCCGACGCCGACATTGATCGTGCCGCGCTGCACGATGGCGTCCAGCGTGCTCTCGGCCTTTGCGGGCAACATCATCGCCAGCATGGCGGCGAGCCCGACAGCAAGTCTCTTCAGTAGCATGATACTTTCCTCCCTGGTGTGATGAACCGGAATATTCAGTTGGCTGCCTGGTGCAGGCGGCGCTCCAGGCGGCGGCTGGCATGGGACAGTATGGAGCAGATGCAGAAGTAGATGGCCGCGACCGTCAGATAGACGGGCAGCGGCTGGAACGTGGCGCTGGAGACGATCTGTCCTGCTCTCGTCAGTTCGATGAAGCCGACGACCGAAGCAAGCGCGGTGTTCTTGACGACCTGAACGGAGAAGCCGACCGTCGGAGGAATGGCGACGCGAAGCGCCTGCGGGATGATGACGTCGGTCATCGTGTGCCGCCAGCCAAGCGCCAGCACGAACGACGCTTCCCATTGCCCCTTGCTGATCGACTGGATCGACCCGCGCCAGATCTCGCCGAGGAACGCGCTGCTGTAGAGCGTAAATCCAAGGCCGGCCGCGTAGATCGCCGGAAGGTCATAGCCGAGATTGGCGACGCCGAAATAGGCGATGAAGAGAATGACGAGCAGGGGCGTTCCCTGGATGACATAGATATAGGCCTGCGCGATCCAACGCAGCCAGGCGAAACGGGAGAGGCGAATGAGGGCGATAATCGATCCGCCGATGGCGCCGCCTGCAAGCGCAATTCCCGAGAGGACGACCGTCCACGTCGCACATTGCAGCAGAAACCCGACATGATGGAGATTGAATGTCTGGAACATCGTCATCGCCCTGCAAAGCGGAAGGAGAAGAGGGCACGGTCAATCAGCGCGAAGACGCCTTTGAATGCAGCCGTCAGGACAAGGTAGATAGCCGCGACCACGAGATAGGCTTCCAGGCTTCGGAAGGTCAGGCCCTGCACATCATTGGCGACGCCGGTCAGTTCCGGGACGGAGATGACGGAAACGACGCTGGAGGCCAGCATGATCAGGATGAACTGACTGGTCAGTGCCGGGAAGATCGCTGAAATCGCCGGCAGCAGAACGACATAGCGGAAGGTGAGATACGGTGACATGCCAAGCGTGTGCGCCGCCTCACGCTGTCCCTTGCCGATCGTCTGGATGCCGGCACGGACGATCTCGGTGATATAGGCGCCCGCGTAGAGCGTCAGGGAGAGGATGGCCGCCGTCACTTCGGAGATGCGGATGCCGACCGAGGGCAGGCCGAAATAGATGATGTAGATCTGCACCAGAAACGGCGTGTTGCGGATGATTTCCACATAGGCGGCCGCCATTGAGGAGAGGACTTTCGAACTCGAAAGTCTCATCAGGGCGCCGACGATGCCGACGCACATGCCCAGAACCAGCGCGGCGGCCGACAGGCCGACGGTCAGCATGGCGGCGTGCACGAACAGGTCGCCGCGCGCGAATGTCCCGGAAAAATCTAGATACTCCACACTCGTCCCCGGTCTTTAAACAAGGTTCGGTTCGATCGCTCGCGCAAGGACTTTCACCTGGCGCAAGGTGTTCTGCCGGCTTCTCTCGAGATGTCGCTGAAGCGCCGCGAGGATCTGGCTCTTCTTGCCGGCGACGATCGCATCGAGAATATCCTGGTGCTCCTCGACCGAGCGGCTGTAGTCGCCTGGAATCGAGACGAAGACCGTATGCGTCTGGCCGACGATGCGGGAATGAGCCTCGGAGATCATCGGTATTCCCGCCGCGCCGACGAGCGAACTGTGGAAGGCGCGGTCATGGGAGAGCGCCTTGGCCAGGTCGTCGAGCGACGACCCCTTGGCAAAGCGCCTGTGGTTTTCCAGGCTGTCATGGAGCTTCACCCGCAGAGCCTCATCGAGTCGCCCTGCGTCGAAGGCTGCTTCCACGGCCCCTTTCTCGAGCAGTGTCCTGGCCGCGTATAATTCCTCGACGGCCTCCTCGTTGAAGCTGCGGACCACCATGCCGCGCCGCGAGGAATTGACGAGAAGCCCGTCCGCCTCCAGCCGCAGGCAGGCTTCCTTGACAGGCGTGGGACTGATGCCCAGTTCCGCCGCCAATTCGTTTGGCAACAGGCGCTGCCCGCCTGCCAGCCTGCCGCCGACAATCCGCGACCGCAGCTCCTGATAGGCCTGCTCGGCCAATGTTGTCTTGATCATGCTCATGGCCCAAGCATCGATCAGGTTCCGGTTCGGCGCAACAGAAAAATTAAAAATAGAAAATTTTTTATTTTCGAATTGCGATCTTTCGGGTTACAAGCCAGACCTCGCAATAAGGAGGAGTTCATGGACGCCAACGGCAGCGCCTTTGTGAAACTGCGCGATGCGGTGAAAATGTTCGGCGGGTTTCAGGCGCTCGATCACGTCAGCCTTGAGGTGGCGAAGGGCGAAAAGATTGTCGTCTGCGGGCCGTCGGGCTCAGGCAAGTCGACCTTGATCCGCTGCATCAACGGCTTGGAAGACCTGCAGCAAGGCTCGGTGGAAATCGACGGCAAACCGCTGGTCGAGAAGTCCCATGGACGTATGGTTCCGCGCCGGGACATCGGCATGGTGTTCCAGCAGTTCAACCTCTTCCCGCATCTCAAGGTGATCGAGAACTGTACGCTGGCGCCGGTCCGCGTGCTCGGAAAATCCCGCAAGGACGCTTCGGAGAGAGCGCTGGAGATGTTGCACAAGGTACGGATCGCAGATCAGGCGGACAAGTATCCGTCCCAGCTTTCCGGCGGCCAGCAGCAGCGCGTCGCGATCGCTCGCGCGCTCTGCATGCAGCCCAAGATCATGCTCTTCGATGAACCGACCTCGGCTCTCGATCCGGAAATGGTCAAGGAAGTGCTCGACACCATGGTCTCGCTGGCATCCGAAGGCATGACGATGATCTGCGTGACGCACGAAATGGGCTTCGCCAGCCAGGTGGCCGACCGGGTCGTGTTCATGGACAAGGGTCGGATACTCGAGGAGGCCACGCCGAAGGAGTTCTTCGCAGCCCCGAAGCATCAGCGTGCACGCGAATTCCTCTCACAGCTCCTTCATTGACAAAATTCATATCCGTCAGGGATCATAGATGAAAATCGCCTCCGTCCGCCCGTTTATTCTTCATCTTCCACTCACCTCCGACTCCATTTCGGACTCGACCCACAGCATTACCCATTGGGGTGTCGTGGGTACGAAGATCGTCACCACGGATGGGCTGGAAGGTTATGGCTTCACCGGCACGCATGCCCATCTGGCCTCCGACCGGCTGATAGCGTCCTGCATCGGTGAGTGTTACGCGCCGCTTCTGTTGGGCGAGGACGCCTCGGACCATCAGCGTCTATGGACCAGGCTTGCGCGCCATCCTTCGCTTCAATGGGTCGGTCGGGCCGGCATCACGCATCTGGCGCTGGCCGCAATCGATATCGCGTTGTGGGATCTGAAGGCGAAACGGGCGGGCCTGCCGCTGTGGAGTTATCTCGGTGGCGCGCGCACCGATGCCCTGGAGGCTTACAATACCGATATCGGCTGGATTTCGTTCGATCTGGACACGTTGCTGCGCGGTTCCGCGAAAGCCGTCGAGGAGGATGGATTCACGCGCATCAAGATCAAGGTCGGCCATGACGACCCAAATGTCGACGTCGAGCGCCTGGCGGCTGTGCGCAAACGTGTCGGATCAAGGATCCGGATCGCGATCGACGGCAACGGCAAGTGGGATCTTCCGACCTGCCAGCGATTCTGCGCGCTGGCGCGCGACCTCGACATCTACTGGTTCGAGGAGCCGCTCTGGTATGACGACGTCGCCAGTCACGCCACGCTCGCGCGCAATACATCGATCCCGATCGCGCTCGGCGAGCAGCTCTACACGATCGACGCGTTCCGCTCCTTTGTCGATGCAGGAGCCGTCGCCTACGTCCAGCCGGACGTCACGCGGCTCGGAGGAATAACCGAATACATCCAGGTCGCGGACCTGGCACTGGCGCATCGGCTTCCCGTCGTTCCGCATGCAGGCGAGATGAGCCAGGTGCATGTGCATCTGAGCTACTGGCACCCTACATCCACGATCCTCGAATACATCCCTTGGATCAAGGATCACTTCGAGGAGCCGATCCGCGTCGAAGGCGGCATCTACAAACGGCCCGAACGGGCCGGTGCGAGCACGACCGTCCTGGCCGAAAGCTTTGCCCGCTACGGCAAAAGCCTGGGCTAGAGCAATTCCAGGAAAAGTGTGGACGGTTTTCCGTCCGGAATTGCGTCAAAACAAAGAGGTAGAGCAGTTCGCCGTTTCCGTGAAAGGGTGAACTGCGCTAGAGCAATTCCAGGAAAAGTGTGGACGGTTTTCCGTCTGGAATTGCGTCAAAACAAAGAGGTAGGGCAGTTCGCCGTTTCGGTGAAACGGTGAACTGCGCTAGGACAATTCCAGGAAAAGCGCCCGCGGCATCGGGACGGCGCTATTCCTTCACCGCGCCGGTCATCGAGGAGACGTAGTGCTCGACGAAGAACGAATAAAGCACGACGACCGGCAGGGATCCGATCAGCGCGCCCGCCATCAGGGCACCCCACTCATAGACGTCGGAGCGGACGAGTTCGGTGAGCACCCCGACCGGCACGGTCTTGTTTTCGGACGACTGAATGAACGTCAAGGCATAGATGAATTCGTTCCATGACAGGGTGAATGCGAATATGCCCGCCGAGATCAGGCCAGGCACCGACAGGGGCAGCACGATCTTGCTCAGGATCTGCCAGCGGCTTGCCCCGTCTATGAGCGCGCATTCTTCCAGTTCGAAGGGGATGGAGCGGAAGTAACCCATCAGCAGCCAGGTGCAGAAGGGGATCAGGAAGGTCGGGTAGGTGAGGATGAGCGCGAAGGGTGTGTCGTAAAGCCCGAGGTTGAACACCATCACCGATAAGGGGATGAACAATATCGAGGGCGGCACGAGATAGGCGAGGAACACCGCGAGGCCGACCTGCCGTGCCCCGGAGAACCGCAGCCGCTCGATCGCATAGGCCGCGAAAACCGACGCCACCAGCGACAGGAAAGTGGCGGCGGTCGAGATGATGATCGTGTTGAGTAGCCAGCCCGGATAGGACGTCTCGAAGAGAAGATAGCGGATGTGCTCCAACGTCGGATGCACGACCCAAAGCGGGTTGAAATTGGCATAGTCGGTCATTTCGACATTGGGCTTAACCGCTGTGATCGTCATCCAGTAGAACGGGAACAAGAGCACGATGACGAATACGAGCAGGGGGAGATAGACCGTCACCACACGACGCGGCACGCTCTGCAAATAGCCCATGCCGCCTTCGTCGAGCTGCGGCTGTTTTGTCTTCCTGGTCGCAGCCATGTCAGTCTCCGCCCCCCTGCTGCCATTTGCGGCGCTGCAAGCCGAAATAACTGAACAGGATCGCGGCAAGGAGGAATGGGATCATGGCGACCGCGATCGCGGCGCCCTCGCCGAGCTGGCCGCCCGAAATGCCGCGCTGGAACGACAGCGTCGCCATCAGATGGGTGGCATTTACCGGTCCGCCGCGGGTCAGCACATAGATCAGCTGGAAATCCGTGAACGTGAACAGCACCGAGAACGTCATGGTGATGGCGATGATGGGGGTGAGCAGCGGCAGCGTCACATGGCGAAACAATTGCCAGCGGTTGGCGCCATCGAGCGTGGCGGCCTCGTAAAGCGACTGGGGGATCGTCTGCAAGCCGGCAAGCAGCGTGATGGCCACGAAAGGGATGCCGCGCCAGACATTGGCCGCGATCACCGAAGCGCGTGCGTTCTGCGGATCGCCGAGGAAATTGATGCGGTGGTCGATCAGGCCCATCTGCTGGAGCGCCCAGGACAGGATCGAGAACTGCGAATCGTAAATCCACCAGAAGGCGATTGCCGAGAGCACCGTCGGCACCACCCACGGCAGCAGGACAATCGCGCGGAAGAACGATTTGAAGGGAAGGTTCTGGTTGAGGATGAGCGCCAGCCAGAGGCCGAGCGCGAATTTCAGGATCGAGGCGCTGACGGTGTAGAGCAGGGTATTGAAGACGGCGAGCCAGAAGACGGCGTCGCTCCACAGATATTCATAGTTCTCGATGCCGATGAAGATGCCGGGACGGCCGATGCGGGCATCGGTGAAGCCGAGCCAGACGCCAAGCCCGAGCGGATAGGTCAGGAAGACAAGCAGCAATGCCGCCGCCGGCAGCATGAAGCCGAAGCCAAGTGCGTTCCTGCTCTCGGCCAGGCGCGACAGCATCGAGGAACGCGGCTGAGCGGCGACGGACGGCACGGCCATGGGCGGGCTCCCTGCAAGGTCTCGTTGATCGGCCTGGCGGCCGCCCCGCGCTTCCGGAGGGTCCGATAGCGCGGGGCAGAGCCGCCAGGCTCAGCTGGCATGGATCAAACGCGGTAATACCGGTTTGCGCGCTTCTCCGCCTCTTCCATTGCCTCCTGGGGCGTGGCCTGTCCCGTGACAGCCTTGGCGAACATGTCGACCAGGACATAGTCGGCCATGGTCGCCGCGGAGGCATAGCCGAGCGGCCCGGCATAGCCGTTGGGCCGCAGTGTCGCCGAAGCCTTGGCATAAGCGGCATTGTTCGGATCGGCTGTCCACACCGGATTGTTGTCGAACGCCTTGAGCGTCTGGCAGCAGTAACCCGCCGAGGAGGTGATCCAGTCCGGCATTTGCGGGTCCTCGAACATGAATTGCAGATAGGCTTTGGCCGCGTTGGGGTAGGGCGTGTAGTCGAAGATGACGGCCGTGGTCACCTGGAACAGTTCGACGGATTTGCCAACAGGGCCGATCGGCAGGTTGGTGGTGCGTATGTCCTTGGCCATTTCCGCCAGCTTCGGATCATTGTCCTTGTTGATCTTGGCCGTGTTGTAGGCGGAAATGCCATTGGCGATCACACTGAGTTCGCCAGCTAGGAAGGCGCGATTGTTGTTGACGTCGAGCCAGCTTTCGGTGCCTGGAATAAAAGTCTTGTAGAGTTCCTGCGCGTATTCGATCGCCTTGAGGGTCTCGGGGCTGTTGATCGTCACCTTGCCGCTCTCGTCGACCATCTGGCCGCCATGGCTCCACAGCAGCCAGTGCGCATAGTTGTTGCCGTCGCCGACACCATGGCCATGCGTGAAGCCGGCCGGATGCCCCTTCGCCTGCAGGGCCTTGCAAAGTTCGAGGAAGCCTTTCGTGTCCTTGGGGAACTCCGAAAAGCCGGCCTCTTTTACCCAGCTTTCCCGATAGACGATGGCATTTCCGATGGTGGCCAGCGGCAGGCCGATGAATTTACCTTCCCGCGTTGCATATTGCTTTGGTCCGTCGTGCCAGCCGCCGTATTTCGACCCCAGATACTCGCCCAGTTCCGTCACGTCATGCAGCTTGTCGGGATACTGATGCGGGTCGTCGAACCAGACGAACATCAGATCCGGACCTGAACCGACATTGGCGGCGACCGCTGCCTTGGGGCGAATGTCTTCCCAGCTTTCCTTGTCGACACGCACCTCCACGCCCGTCGCTTCGGTGAACCGCTTGGTATTTTTCAGCCACTGGTCCTCGTCGCCCTGCACGAAAGGCGACCAGCGCAGAAGCCTGAGCTTCGCACCGTCCTCCGGCTTGTACTTCAGGCTTTCCTGGGCGAATGCCGGGGAGCCGGCGAAGCGGCTTCCCAAAACGCCAGCAGCAGCGCCGGCCGTCGTGCGGATCACATCACGTCTGGTGAATTTCATGCTCGTTCCTCCTGTTTGTTTCTCTTGCCCTTTGGTCTCTACAGCTTGCTGCGCGTTTGAAGCCGCTGCCCGGTTTCGCCGTGGAAGAGATGAATGAGCCCGGGTTCGGCGGTGAGTCGGATGGTTTCGCCCGGCGTGAAGGAATGACGTTCCCGGAAGTTGGCCACGATCTCTTCACCGCCGGCTGTCCGGCCGATGAGCTGTACCTCCGACCCGGTCGGTTCGATGACCGCGACGGTGACCGCAATGCCCTGATCGGACAGCCGCAAATGCTCGGGCCGTATACCCAGCACCACCGGCTCGCCGCCTTTGACGGACGATGCTGCGTCCAACGGCACGGAAATTCCGCCGGCGCCCCGAAAGGACGGCGACCCGTCCGTCGCGATTTCGCCCCGCAGCAAGTTCATGGCGGGCGAGCCGATGAAACTGGCGACGAAGAGATTGTCCGGCCTGTCATAGAGTTCCAGCGGCGGCCCGATCTGCTCGACGATGCCGTCATGCATGACCACGATCTTGTCTGCCATGGTCATGGCTTCGATCTGGTCGTGGGTAACGTAGACCGTCGTGGTTTTCAGGCGCTGGTGCAGTTCCTTGATCTCGGCGCGCATCTGCACTCTGAGCTTGGCGTCAAGATTGGACAGCGGCTCGTCGAACAGGAAAACCGCCGGATCGCGCACGATCGCCCGCCCCATGGCAACCCGCTGGCGCTGTCCGCCGGAAAGCTGGCGGGGATAGCGCGCCAGCAGCGGCACGAGCCCCAGAATCTCCGCAGCGCGCTGAACGCCGGCGCCGCTCTCAGCCTTCGAAACGCCCTTGAGCATGAGCGAGAACGCCATGTTCTCGGCGACGGTCATATGCGGGTACAGCGCATAGTTCTGGAAGACCATGGCGACGTCGCGTTCCTTCGGCGCAACGTTGTTGACGACACGCTCGCCAATCGCGATATGGCCCCGCGAAATCTTTTCCAGGCCGGCGATCATCCTGAGCAGGGTTGATTTCCCGCAACCCGACGGCCCGACCAGCGTGACGAATTCGCCGTCGTCGATGTTCACGCTGACGCCGTGCAGAACCTCGGTGGTCCCGAATGATTTGTAAACCTCGCTAATCGCGACAGACGCCATCGATCCTCCTCCCGAACGATTCCCGCGACGTCTTCGAAGGAACCGCTGACCTCTCCCGGCGACGGCCTCCAACCTCCATGTGGTCACGCGACACGGCGACGGTAGCGCTACCAAACCTGCCTGTAAAGCAGGCGCTTCGATAAACATCCAGGCTGCATTCCCGGTTGCTCACTGGACTGCCCACCACATGGCTGGAGACAGCAGGGAGATCGGCCACGGGATGAAGATCAACCACTTGCACCGTCCGCCGGCCTGGGCAGCCGCGCATGGAATTCGCCGACGATGCCGCGCCGGAAGACAAGCACGCAGACCATGAATATCAGGCCGGTGGCGATGGTCACCGGAAAGCCTGAGGTGGCGAGTGTGTTTTCAAGGCCGACGACGAAGCCGGCGCCGACGACCGGCCCGACCATGGTACCGATGCCGCCAAGCAGCGACATCAGGATCACCTCGCCCGACATCTGCCATGTCACGTCGGTGAGCGTCGCGAACTGGAAAACGATTGCCTTGACCGCGCCGGCAAGCCCGGCTAGCGCGGCCGACATGACGAAAGCGGCGAGTTTATACCGGGCGACGGAATAGCCGAGCGAGATGGCGCGGTTCTCGTTCTCGCGGATCGAGCGCAGGATCATGCCGAAGGGCGAGTTGACGATCCGCCAAATCGCGAAGACGCCGATCAGGAAGATGGCCAGCACGACATAGTACATGTTGACCGTGGCGTTCAAATCGATGATGCCGAAGAGGTTGCCGCGCGGAACGCCCTGGATGCCATCCTCGCCTTGCGTGAACGGTGCCTGCACGCAGAAGAAGAAGAACATCTGCGCCAGCGCCAGCGTGATCATGGCGAAATAGATGCCTTGCCGGCGGATGGCAAAGAAGCCCATGACCAGACCGAGCAGCGCCGCGCCGGCCGTACCCAGCAGAATGCCTGCCTCCGGCGGCCAGCCCCATACCTTGACGGCATGCGCGCAGAAATAGGCTGCGCCGCCGAAGAAGGTCGCGTGGCCGAAGGACAGCAGGCCGGTGTAGCCGAGCAACAGGTTGAAGGCGCAGGCAAACAGCGCAAAGCACAGCATCTTCATGAGGAAGAACGGGTAGACGAAGAACGGCGCGGCGATGAGCGCCAATACCGCCAGCGCCACCAGGGCCCGTTCCAGCCGCACGGAGGCCGCGGCGCGCTTTTCGAGAACCGTCAACTCGCTCATCTCAGGCGTCCCTTCCGAACAGGCCGGCCGGCCGCAGCAGAAGCACGATCGCCATGATGACGAAGACGACAAGGTTCGACGCCTCGGGATAGAACACCTTGGTCAGGCCCTCGGCGAGGCCGAGCATGTAGCCGGTGACGATGGCGCCCAGGATCGAGCCCATGCCGCCGACCACGACGACGGCGAAGACGACGATGATCAGATCCGATCCCATCAGCGGACTGACCTGGTAGACGGGAGCAGCCAGGATTCCGGCAAGCCCGGCAAGTGCGGCGCCCAGTCCGTAGGTGAGTGTCAAAAGCAGTGGCACGTTGACGCCGAAAGCCTGGACCAGTTCTGGATTTTCGGTCGCGGCGCGCAGATAGGAACCAAGCCTGGTCTTCTCGATCAAAAGCCATGTGCCCAGGCAGACGAGAAGCGATGCCAGCACCACCCAGCCGCGATAGTTGGGCAGGAACATGAAGCCGAGATTGGTGCCGCCCGCAAGCAGCGCCGGCACGGCATAGGGATTTCCCGAGACGCCGTAATAATAGCGGAAGACGCCCTCGATGACCAAGGCCAGGCCGAAGGTGAAGAGCAGGCCGTAGAGAGGGTCGAGTTGGTAGAGCCGCGAGAGCGCTGCACGCTCGACCACAATGCCGAACAGCCCGACGGCGAGTGGCACCAGGATCAGCGCCGGCCAATAGCCGATGCCGAGATGGACAAGCAGCAGATAGCCGATGAAGGCGCCCAGCATGTAGAGCGCGCCGTGGGCAAAATTGATGATGCGCAGGAGGCCGAAGATGACGGCGAGGCCAAGGCTCAGCATCGCGTAGAAGGAACCGTTGATCAGCCCGACCAGCAACTGCCCCAGAAAGGCCTGGATGGGGATGCCGAAGATCATCGTCATGGCGCCATCATACTCCGAGCACCTCGTGCAGTTGAGCGTCGTGGGCGGCCAGTTCGCCGACAGGAAACCCGCTCAGCACCCTGCCGTGCTCCATCAGGTAGAAGCGGTCGGCAATGCGGGCGGCGAAACGGAAATTCTGCTCCACGAGCAGGATCGTCATGCCGCGCTTCTTCAACGTCGCAAGCAATTCGCCGATGCGCTGCACGATGACCGGCGCCAGGCCTTCGGTCGGCTCGTCGAGGAGCAGCATCCGGACGCCCGTCCTCAGGATGCGGGCGATCGCCAGCATCTGCTGCTCGCCGCCGGACAGCCTGGTGCCCCGGCTGTTGCGGCGCTCCTTCAGGTTGGGGAAGAGGTCGAAGATCTCTTCGACGCTCATGCCGCCCTTGGCCACCACCGGTGGCAGGATCAGGTTCTCGTCGACTGTCAGCGTGGCGAAGATGCCGCGCTCCTCGGGAACGAAACCGATGCCTTGGTGGGCGACACGGTGCAAGGGCAGGCCGATCAAATCGTTGCCGTTGAAGACGATACTGCCGGTGCGCTTACGGATCAGCCCCATGATGGCGCGCAGCGTCGTGGTCTTGCCGACGCCGTTGCGGCCAAGCAGCGTCACGGTTTCGCCGCGGAACACATCGAGGTCGACGCCGTGCAGCGCGTGGCCCTCGCCGTACCAGGCATGAAGATCGCGCACGGCAAGCAGCGGCTCACTCATGCTCGGTTCCCATATAGGCTATCCGGACGCGTTCATCCTGGCTGACCGTCGGATAGTCGCCGGCGGCGAGCACCTTGCCGCGCTGCATCACGGTGATCCAGTCGCAAAGATCGGCAACGACGGTCAGATTGTGCTCCACCATGAGCACGGCCCGATCGCGGGCCAAGGCGCGGATGATCCCGGAGATCATGCTGACATCCTCGTGCCCCATGCCGGCCATCGGCTCATCGAGCAGCAGCACCTTTGGATCGAGCGCCAGCGTGGTGGCGATCTCGAGCACGCGCTTGCGGCCATAGGAGAGATCGCCGGCGAGCCGGTGCGCCGCGTCGTCGAGGCCGACCGTGCCGAGAAGCTCGCGCGCCCGCGGCGTCAGCTGGTCGAGCGCCGAAAGCGGACGCCAGAACTGGAAGCCCAACCTGCCTGGCCGCTGCAGCGCGACACGCACATTGTCGAGCACGCTCAGATGCGGAAAGATCGCCGATATCTGGAACGAGCGCACGAGGCCCATCTGCGCCACCTTGGCCGGCGGTGTCCGGGTAATGTCGGTGCCGAGCAGTTCGATCGTGCCGCTGGTCGGCTGCAGGAACTTGGTCAAAAGGTTGAAGATCGTGGTCTTGCCCGCGCCATTGGGTCCGATCAAGGCGTGAATCCTGCCGTGGTGAACGTCGAGATCGACATCCTTCACCGCGACGAACCCGGCGAAATCGCGCCTGAGGCCGCGGGCGGAAAGCACCACCCGCGGCACGTTTCCATCGCCGTCAGGCCTGACGGCCGCGGCGGTTGCCGTCGTCACTTGCTGACGAGCGGGCAGCCGCTATCGGTGGCCTTCATGAAGGCCTGGTCGCCCGGAATGGTCGCAAGATAGGTATAGTAGTCCCAATCCTTCTTGCTCTCCTCGGGCTTCTTGACCTGATAGAGGTACATGTCGTGCACCATGGAGCCGTCGGCTTGCACCTTGCCATTGGCGGTGAAGACGTCGTTGACCGGCATCGAATGCAATTCCTTGGCCACGGCTTCGGTTTCGTCTGTGCCGGCCTTGTCGATGGCCTTCAGATACTGCGACACCGCCGAATAGGTCCCGGCCTGGATCATGTTCGGCATCCTGCCGGTGCGTTTGAAGAAGCGGTTGGCGAACTCGCGGCTCTTGTCGTCGCGATCCCAGTAAAAGCCTTCGGTCAGCACGACGCCCTGGGCCGCCTGCAGGCCGAGGCCATGCACTTCGGCCAGCGTGAACAGAAGTGCCGCGAGCCGCTGGCCGCCGGCGACGATGCCGAATTCGGCCGCCTGCTTGATCGAGTTGGAAGTGTCGAGACCGGCATTGGCAAGGCCGACGATCTTGGCGCCGGAGGATTGCGCCTGCAGCAGGAAGGATGAGTAGTCGGTCGAGCCGAGCGGATAGCGCACTTCACCAAGCACCTTGCCGCCGCGATCCTTGACGAGCTTGGCGGTCTGCTCCTCGAGCGAATAGCCGAAGGCGTAGTCGACGGTGATGAAATACCAGCTGTCGCCGCCTTGCTGCACCAGGGCACCGCCTGTGCCGACGGCCTGGGAATGGGTGTCGTAGGCCCAATGGAAACCGTAGGGCGAGCACTGCTTGCCGGTAAGGTCGGTCGCGGCCGCGCCGGTGACGATGTCGATCTTCTTCTTTTCCTTGGAAAGTCCCTGCACTGCGAGCGCCACCGAGGAGGTGGTCAGTTCCATTATGGCGTCGACCTGCTCGGTGTCGTACCACTGGCGCGCGATGTTGGAGGCGATGTCCGGCTTGTTCTGGTGGTCGGCGCTGATGACCTCGATAGGCGCATTCTGGACCTTGCCGCCGAAATCCTCGACAGCCATCTTGGCCGCCTCGACCGACCATTTGCCGCCGAAATCGGCATAGACACCCGACTGGTCGTTGAGGATGCCGATCTTGACCTTGCCGTCGGAAATTTCGGCTGCTGCCGCTGGCATCGCGGTCCCCACAAGCAGCGCGGCTGAGATGAGATAGGATGCTTTCACTGGTATTTCCTCCCTTGTGGCCACTGTCGAAAACGCCCATCGCGGCCCTGTGACGGCTTCGAGTGCACCGTCTGGTCCCGCGTGAAGAATACGTCCTGTGCTCGCCACAGTTCCAAAGTGCCAGAACACATGGTCACAAGCGCACATTCGGAATGCACAGAGATTGGTAACATCCACATGGAACATCGAGAACCACTATTTTCGTATCAGGCGCACCGGTGCCGGTGTGCGCTGCTGGCTAGGACTTGTCGCGCGCTATCAGTACGATCTTTGCCGGGTCGAAATCGACCGCGACGACGCTGCCTTCGGGCAGGGCGGGTGTGACGATCGGCGACGTCGCAAACAGCTCCACCGCCGGATCGTTTATCGCGACGCGGTATTCCATGTGGTCGCCGAGATAAGAACTCTTGACCACGCGCCCTCTCATACCGTCGGCTGCCGGCTGGCCGGCGACGAGGCGTACGGCATTGGGCCGGACGGCCAGCACCGCCGGCCCCGGCGCGATTCCGCGATGCGGCATGTCGAGCCGCAGCGGCCCGACCTTTACCTCGGCATTGGTCCCGTTGTTGGCGAGAACCTCGACATCGAGCAGGTTGGCGTCGCCCATGAAGTCGGCGATGAAAGGGCTCGTGGGTTCGTTGTAGAGGTCGCGCGGGGTCCCGTCCTGGGCGACGCGGGCCGCGTTCATGACGATGATGCGATCGGACACGGCGAGCGCCTCCTCCTGGTCATGCGTCACATAGACCACCGTCAGCGCGAGATCCTGCTGCAGACCGCGGATTTCATCGCGCACGCGCCGGCGCAGCTTGGCATCGAGATTGGACAGCGGCTCGTCGAACAAAAGCACCTTCGGCTCCAGCACGATGGCGCGCGCCACGGCCACGCGCTGCTGCTGGCCGCCCGAAAGTTCGCTCGGCTGGCGCTTCTCGTAGCCGGACAGGCCGACCTGTGCCAGCTTCTCGGCGGCGCGCCCTGCGGCCTCGACCTTGCCGAGCCCCGTCGCCCGCAGGCCGTAGCTGACATTTTCCATGACGTTCATGTGCGGGAACAGCGCATAGGACTGGAAGACCATGCTGACGTCGCGTTCGGCGGCTGACAGTAAGGTGACGTCCTTGCCGTCGATGACGATGCGCCCGTGGCTTGCGTGCTCCAGCCCGGCAATCAGCCTGAGCGTCGTCGTCTTGCCGCAGCCGGAGGGTCCGAGCAGCGTCACCAGGCTGGCCGGTGCGATGTCGAAGCTGACATTGTCGACGGCAGTGACGGCGCCGTATTTCTTGGTGACGCCCTCGAAACGCACTGCCGGTCTGTCCATCACGCCGGGGGCAGCGTTCTTCGCCGTTTGATCCATACGCTTCTCCCGATCAGATTGGTGCCACGACGGCTTGCGCTTCGGCCCGGCGCCGGCCAAGCCGGCGTTCCCCGACCAGCAACTGGATGCCGATCAGAATGATCATCATGACGACGATCAGCACCGCCGAATAGACGATGGCGATGCCGTATTCGCCGACATCGGCTCGCCCGACAATGTAGACGGTGGCGAGATTGAAGCGGCCGGTCGCCAGGAAGATGACGGCGCTGACCGCAGTCACCGCACGCACGAAACTGTAGATCATCGCTGTCACGATAGCCGGCTTCAGGATCGGCAGGATCACCCGCCGCAAGGTGGCGAAGGAACGCGCCCCCAGTGTCAGCGATGCCTCGTCCAGGCTCTTGTCGATCTGCCCAAGATTGGCGAGGCCCGCACGGATCGCCACCGGCATGTTGCGGAAGATGAACGAGATGACGATGATCAGTCCGGTGCCGGTCAACTGCACCGGCGGCACGTTGAAGGCGAGGATATAGCTGACGCCGACGACCGTGCCGGGAATGGCAAAGCTCATCATGGCCAGGAATTCGAACATCGTGCGCCCGGCGAAATGCTGCCGGTCGAGCAGATAGGCGGTCAGGATGCCGAGCGCGGCGGTGAACGGCATCGCCACCAGCGCAAGGCCGATGGTCGTCAGCAGCGACGGCCAGGCCGACCCGCTCAGGAACCAGCCATTGACGCCTTTCTCGACGGAGAAAGCGGTGAGGAAATATTCGAGCGTCGGCGTGTTGTCGCGGCCGATCGATTGCACGAAGCCGCCGCCCAGGATGATGCCATAGACCACGACGGTCAGAAGCAGCCAGGGAATGACGGCGGCGTAGCAGCCGATGCGCAAGCCCTTGGGCAGCGTGGCCGGAACACCGCCATCGCCCTTGCCCGCGACGGTGACGTAGCTGCGGCTGCCGATCCAGCGGCGCTGGATGACGAAAGCGGCGAGTGTGAATCCCAGAAGCACGATCGCCAGCACCGCCGCACGGCCTTGATCATGCGCAGCGCCCACCACCGCAAAGAAGATGTCCGTCGACAGCACGTTGAAGTTGCCGCCCAGCACCAGCGGGTTGGCAAAGTCGGCCATGCTCTCGATGAACGAGATCAGGAAGGCGCTGGCCAGCCCCGGGCGGATCAGCGGCCAGGTGATTGTGCTGAAAGTGCGCCAACGGCCGGCGCGCAAGGTCTGCGAGGCCTCCTCCATGCTCGGGCTGACGCCCTGCAGCACGCCGGCCAGGACCAGGAAGGCGATCGGCGTGAAGGCCAGCACTTGCGCGATGGTGATGCCGGCCATGCCGTAGATCCAACGGCTGCGCGGAATGCCCAGATGTTCGGACAAAAGGTTGGTGACGATGCCGGCCCGACCGAACAACAGGATCAGCGCCAGGCCGATGACGAAAGGCGGCGTGATGATCGGCAGGATGGAGAGGCCGCGCAGCAGCCATTTGGCAGGCAGCCTGGTGCGCAGCGCAATCAGCGCCAGCGCCAGGCCCAACGCTGTGCAGAAGAATCCGACCAGCACCGCGATCGCCACCGTATTCCACGCCACGCCGCAGGAACCGTCGCCGTAGAGGCAGCGCAGGCTCCAGATGTTGGCACTGAACAGCTTTTCGGCAAACAGGGCCGGCACGATATTGCCGTCATTGTCCTCGATGGCGGAAGCGAGGATCGACAACAGCGGATAAGCCACGAACAGGATCAGCGAAGCGATCACGATCAACAGCGAGCCGACGACAAACCGGTCGCCCTTGCACCAGCCACGCGCCGCCAGCGCCTCGGCGATGAACATCAGCATCGACACCGCGTACAGCACGGCACCCCAGCCGAGCCCCGGCTGCACCGGCCCCGGCGTACTGGCAAGATGCCCGAGCCAGGCAAATCCCCAACCCGAATGGATGATGGAAAAACCCTCGATCGCCAGCCAGGCGAGGCCGGCTGCGCCCGCCACTGCCAGGCCGGGGAGGTCCCGGCGCGCGACGAGCCGGCTTGCCAGGAGAAGTGGCAGGATCAAGGGAAGCAGCCAAAGCCGACCGTTCAGCGACAGCAGGATGGCTGGTGCCGCCTCCGCCGGACGCGCCAGCCAGTCAAAGGAAAGGAAGCCGCCTTCGACTTTGTACCATGGCAGCACAATGAAGCTCGCCCATGCCAGCGCCAGCCATCCGGCGGCACTGCGCCCCGGGAGGTCATTGGCCATGGGATAGGGCGAAGCCCGCGCCATTCGACATCTTCCTTCGGTATGGTCGGGGTTGCGCCGGCTGCCTCGCAGGCAGCCGGCGGATCGGCCGTACGGACCAGATCAGCCGCCGTTGCGGACCTCATCGGTGAATTTCTTCAACAGCCGCTTGCGCTCCGCTGACGATCCGTATTTGGCGAAGTCGTAGTCGATCAGCTTGATCTTGCTGAGGTCCGGCGCCTCGGGCGGCACCGGGGTGCCGGTGTTCGACGGGATCTGGTAGCTGCCGTTAGGAGCCGCCAGTTTCTGCGCGTCTGGCGTCAGCGCCCAGTCGTAGAATTTCTGCGCCTCGTCGATATGCTTGGCCCCGGCAACAATGCTCATCGACCCGATCTCGAAGCCGGTGCCTTCACAGGGCGAGACCACCTTGACAGCCGGATTCTGCTTGGCGGCGTTGATGACGTCGTGCTGGAAGGAAATGCCGACCAGCGTCTCGCCCTTGCCCACGGCGAGCGCGGGCGCGGCGCCCGCCTTGGTGTATTCGGCGATGTTCTTGTTGAGCTGCTTGAGATAGTCGAAAGCCTTGTCCTCGCCCATCAGCTGCACGATTGTCGCCAGCATCGTCCAGGCAGTGCCCGAGGAATTGGGGTCGGCCATCTCGATCTCGCCCTGGAAATCGGGCTTGACCAGATCTGCCCAGCAGGCCGGCGCCGCCAGGCCGCGCTGTTTCAGGTCTTCCTCGTTGTAGCCGTAGCCAAGCGCGCCGAGATAGATGCCGACGGTGCGGTTCTTGGCCCGTTCGGCCTGCCTCAGCGCCCAGTCGCGCAGGTTCGCCAGCTGCGGCGACTTGTATTCCTGGGTGAGACCTTCTTCCGCCGCCTGAAGATGCGGGTCGCCGGTACCACCCCACCAGATATCGGCTTGCGGATTGTCCTTCTCGGCCCGCAGGCGCGCGTAGATCTCGCCGGCGCTCATGCGGGTCATGTCGACGCTGACGCCGGTTTCCTTCTGGTAGGTCGTGGCCATGGCCCGGCACCAGGCCTCGTCGACGCCGCAATACATCACGAGGCTGCGATCCGCCGCATGGGCGCCGCCGGCCAGCCCGAAAATGGCCAGCACCGCAAGGCCAAGCCATGTCCTGCTGCGATCAAATGGACCTTTCATCGATAATTCCTCCCTTTTATGCTCTTTGGAATTGATTATTCGTCGTCCAACGGCACTCCGATCACCTGGGACAATCTCGCCGCCACGCCCGGCGCCGCAGCAAGCACCGGATTGCCCTTCGCCATGCCGTCGCCGTCGAGAAAGCGGTTCACGCGCCCGCCGGCTTCCTCGACCAGCAGCAATCCAGCCAGACAGTCCCATGCATTGATATGAAGCTCGGCATAGGCATCCGAGCGGCCATCGGCCACATAGGCAAGGCCCAGCGCCCCCGAACCGGAGCGGCGTACATTGGCGCCCAGCGACCAGACCAGGGCCACCTTGTCCAGGTAGTCCCGGTTGGGAATCCGCGGCGACCAGCCGAACTCCACGGAGGCGCGGTCGAAGGCCTGCGTGCGCGAAACACGGATCGCCGCGCCATTGCGCGTCGCACCGTGCCCGCGGCGGGCAAAATAGACCTCCCCGATGGCCGGATTGGCAATCCCGCCGATCTCGCTGCGGCCGTCCTGGACGAAGGCGATCGAAACGCAGAAATGCGGAATGCCGCGCATGAAATTCGCCGTACCGTCGATCGGGTCGACGACCCACATTCGATCAGAGCCGCCGCTGCCGCCGGTTTCCTCGCCCAAAAACCCGTCCTCGGGAAAGGCCGCGGCCAACGTCGTGCGGATGTGATTCTCGACCTTGCCGTCGGTCTCGGTCAGGAAATCCTGCGGCCCCTTCATCTCCACAGGCTGCGCGGCGTCGATTTGGCTGTAGCCCTGCATCGCCATGTTTCCCGACGACAGGAGCAGTTGCCGGCAAACATCGGCGCGCCTGTCGAGTTCGGCTTCGGACATCCGGCTCGCTTTCGACCGCACCGCTACGCTGTTCATGCTGTTCGTCCAGGCAATGGCAGCTCCGATGCGGTCTGCGAAGAAATGGGCAAGGTAGCCTCCGGCGCCGGTTTCATGCACGGCTGTGCAAAGCTGTTTCATTTACGCATGCGTGTCAAGGGTGGCGGTGACACCTGCGACTGGCTTGCGCTATGCTGCACGTGCGTGCAAGGAATCGGCGAACGCCAGTGGGAGTGTGCATGACGACGCCAAGAGGCCGTATTGGCTTTTCCAGTGCCCAGCAGGTCGCGGACCTTGCCGGCGTTTCGCGCTCGGCCGTGTCACGCACCTTCACGCCCGGCGCCAGCGTTTCGGAAGAAACCCGCGAGCGGGTGCTGCTGGCGGCCGAGCAGCTCGGCTATCACGTCAACCATCTGGCGCGCGGCCTGATGCGGGCATCGACGGGCATCGTCTGCCTTGTCGTCGCCGATGGCGACACGCCCTATCAGGCCCGTATCCTGCGGGCGCTGACACAGCATTTGAGGGATGCCGGCAAAGTGGCCATGGTATTCAACACGTCGGGCCCCAGCCACCATGTCGACCAGGCGTTGCGCAACACGCTGAACTATCGTGCCGATGCGACGATCGTGCTGTCCGGCACGCCGCCGCAGGAGCTGATCCGAACCTGCCTCGAGAACGGGCAGCGCCTGATCCTGATCAATCGCGACGACCGGTTCGACGGGCCGCATAACATCGGCGTCGACAACGCCGCCGCCGCCGAGGCGGCACTTCACGCCTTTCTTCGTGCCGGTTGCACCAGGCCTGCCCTGGTGACGTCGGCAGCCGGCACGCCCAGTCTGGTGGCGCGCGAGACGGCGTTTCTTGCCGCGGCGCGCAAGGAAGGGCTGGAGGTGATCCAGTGGCGCGAGGGCCGCACGGGTTATGCGACCGGGGCAGAAGGCGCAAGGCGCCTGCTGTCGGGCCGGCAGCGACCGGATGCGGCATTCTGTGTGACCGACCTGATCGCCTGCGGTTTTCTGGACGCGGCGCGCCACGAGTTCGGTCTCGACGTCCCGCGCGATCTCTGCGTCGCCGGCTTCGACGACATCGAGCAGGCTGACTGGGCTTCCTACCGGCTGACGACCTTTGCGCCGCCGATTGAGGAGATTGCCAAGCACGCCGTGCGACTGGCCACCGGTTCGCGCGAGGAAGCCGGTGTCGGCAGCCGCCTGACCTGCCATGCGCCGATGGTCTGGCGCGGCACTGTGAGGCCGGGTCGGGGCTGATGCCGGTCGGTGAGCGTCTCGTGCGCTAGATAGCAATGCTGCCGATCGCGGCATCGACGGCGTCGCCCAAACGGTCGACGATGATGTCGACCGTGCTGTCGTCGACGATGAATGGCGGCGCAAGCAGGATGTGATCGCCAGCCCGCCCATCAACAGTGCCGCCCATGGGATAAACCATCAACCCCCGCTGCATCGCTTCCGATTTTATCCGGGCGTGGACCTTCAGGCGCGGATCGAACGGGGCCTTGGCCGAGCGATCCGCGACAAGTTCGATGCCCTGGAAGAGGCCGCGCCCGCGAATGTCTCCGACATGGTGATGGTTGCCGAAGCGCTCGCGCAGCCGCCGTTCGAGCGTGGTGCCTCGCGCCGCGACGTTGGCAAGCAGACCATCACGCTCGATGACCCGCTGGACGGCGAGGCCGGCCGCGCAAGCGAGTGGATGACCGACATAGGTGTGACCGTGCTGGAAGTCGCTGCCTTGCGAAAAGGCATCGAATATGCGCTCGGACGCCAGCACCGCGCCGAGCGGGGCGTAGCCCCCGCCGAGCCCTTTGGCGACCACCATGATGTCGGGTGCGACGCCTTCCTGCTCGCAGGCATGCAGTGTTCCGGTGCGACCCATGCCGCACATGACTTCGTCGAGGATGAGCAGCACGCCGTGGCGATCGCAAATCTCGCGGATGCGCCTGAAATAACCGGGTGCGGGTGGCACGGCCCCGAGAGTAGCCCCGACCACGGTCTCTGCGACAAAAGCAATGACCATTTCCGGCCCGAGTTCCTGCAGCTTCGTCTCAAGCGCATCGGCGGCGCGCAGGCCGTAGGCCTCGCTGCCTTCATCCAGCCGCTGATGCCGATAGGCGTAGCATGGTTCGATATGATGGTTTTCGATCAGCATGGGTTCGAACGGCGCTTTGCGCCAGGCGTTGCCTCCCACCGAAAGCGCGCCCAGCGTATTGCCGTGATAGCTCTGTTGACGGGCCACGAAGCGGCGGCGCTGCGGCTCGCCGCGCTCGACGAAATATTGCCGCGCCATCTTCAGGGCGGTCTCGATGCCTTCCGAGCCGCCGGAGACGAAATAGACGTGATGAAGATCGCCCGGCGCGTGAGCGGCAAGTTCGTCCGCCAGTTCCTCCGCCGGCCGGGTGGTGAAGAAGCTGCTATGCGCATAGGCGAGCCGGTCGAGTTCGGTATGCATCGCGGCAAGAACGGCCGGATGCTGATGGCCAAGGCATGAGACGGCCGCGCCGCCGGAGGCGTCGATATAGCGGCGTCCCTCGCTGTCGATGACGGTGACGCCATCGCCGCCGACGGCAACGGGATAATCGTGGTGGATCTGGCGATGGAGAATGTGCGTCATGACCGCTGCCTGGTTTCGTAGATATGCGTGGAAAGGGTGTCGAACTGACGTTCGACGTCGCGCATGGCGGCCAGCGCGCGATCGCCGGCGGCGGCCGCCAGGATCGCGGCCAGCGTTTCGGCGATGGCAAAGGCCGGTGCCATGGTGTGGAAAAAGGACGGGCTCTCGGTCGGCACGATGATGACGGCGCCTGCCCGGTTGACGAGCGGCGAGACGACGCTGTCGGTAATCGCCACGATTTCGAGCCCACGGCTGCGTGCATAGTCAACGAGTTCGACGGCCGCGCGCGTATAGGGCTTTACGCTGATCGCCAGAAGCACGTCGCCCGCTCCCGCTTCCCACAAAGGATCAGGTCCGGTTCCGCCGACCCCGTCAAGCAGACGCACCGCGCCGCCGGCGAGACCATAGATGTAGGCGAAATGGCAAGCGACGGGGTAGCTCGACCGATAGCCCAGCGCATAGATGCGCTTGGCGCCTGCCAGCACCGCGGCCGCCCGGGTCACCGTCTCCAGCGTCGCCGCATCGCAAAGCTTCGCCATATGGCGCTCGAGCGTTTCGGCCAGCTCGAAGGCCAGAGCGCCGTCTCCTCCGCGCTTGCGCCGCGCCATCAATGCTTCGGCCTTGCCCAAAAACTCCTTCTCGCCGCGGCGAAGTTGCTCGGCGTAGAGATCGCGCAGGCTATCGTAGCCGTCGAAGCCCATGCGCTGGGCAAGCCGCGTCATCGATGCCGGGGTCACCCCGGCGCGCTGCGCCTGGACGCGCATCGACAGGAGGGCAACGTCACGCGGATTGTCGAGCACCCATTGCGCCGCCGCGCGAAGCTGGCGCGGCATCGTCTCGAAACTCTCGAGCAGGCGCGAGCGGAAGGCGGGTTCCAACATGGGGCGAATTTACGCCGGCCGTTGACGAGCTGCAATGAATATTTCAATCTGCTATAAATGAGCGTAGTGTTTCATTCAATCAGAAAACAAGAACAGGGGAAATTCGCATGAAACAGACCATATCCAGTCGTTTGGGAGCGCTGGCGGCACTCGCGCTGGCTTCCTTGCCGTTCGCAGCCGCACCGGCTCTGGCCGAGGATCCAATCGCGCTGGGCTGGGTGGGGCCGCTGTCGCCGCCCGGCAACTATTCCGGCGGCCAGGAGATGCAATGGGCGGTGCAGCTCGGCGTTGACGAGGTCAACAAGGCCGGCGGCGTTCTCGGCCGTCAGCTGAAGGTGAGCTACGAGGACACCAAAGGGCAGCCGGCCGACGGCAGCGCGGCGGCGGTTCGGCTCATCACCAAGGACAACGTCGCCGCGATCTTCGGCGAATTCCATTCCTCGGTCGCTCTCGCCGAAATCGAGGAGGCGCACAAATACGGCGTCGCCTGGGTCGGCACCGACGTATGGGCGGATGCCATCACGGCCAAGCAGTATCCGGAAGTCTATCGTCTCGCTCCGGCCAACTCGCTCGTTTACGTCAAGGCAGCCGACTGGACGGTCGAGCAAGGTTTCAAGAACATCGCCATTATCGCCGAAAACACGGATTTCGGCCAGGGCGGGGCCAAGGTCATCGCCGATGAGCTCAAGGCCAAGAACGTCCCCTATACGCTGGCGACGATCGACCTCAACCAGCAGGATTTCACGCCCGCGCTGCTGCGCCTGATGAACCAGAGCCCGAGGCCTGACGCGATCCAGATGGTGATCGCCGGACAGGCACAGTATCAGCTCGTCAAGCAGGCCTGCCAGCTCGGCCTCGCACCGACTGCCGACACGGCCCTCATCGGCTCCTCGGGTCTGCTGCAAAAGGAAGTGTGGGAAGTCGACGGCGAATGCGCCAACAATCTTCTCATCGTCAACGTCGCACAGCCCAAGTCGCAATGGAACGACAAGGCCAAGGCATTCGTGAAGGCCTTCACCGAACGCTACAACAGGGCGCCGACCGGCGTGGCCATGGAGGCCTATGACACGTTCGGTGTCGTCGTCGAAGCGATCAAGAAGGCAGGCTCGGCCGACCGCGCGGCGATCGTGAAGGCACTGGAAGAGATCAAATATGAAGGGGTGAATGCCACCTACACCTTCCCGACCACCAAATCTCCCGACTGGGCTTTCCATCAGTTCGTCGACGTGCCGTTCACGATCATCCAATACACGGCCGTGGACCAGGCGCCGGAGGACGCTGCGATCGTCTATCCGAAGAAGTGGGCCACCACCGACAAGGTCATGCCCGGCAAATGAACGGCACGCCGGCGGCTCCATGGCCGCCGGCGGCCGCTTCGCAGGACAGGCGGCCGACAACGAGGTGATGTGAACCCATGAGCTATTTCCTCCTCCTGGCCGTCAACGGCCTGGTCATCGGCCTCATTTTCGCGCTGACGGCAGCGGGACTCACTTTGGTCTTCTCGGTGCTGAAGGTCGTCAATTTCGGCCACGGATCGCTCTATATGCTGGGCGGCTATGCGTCCTACTACATCATTGGCTGGTTCCATGCGCCGCCGCTTGTCGGTGTCGCCGGCGCGATGGTGGCCCTGTTCATCTTCGGCGTCCTCTTCGAGAGGCTCGTCATAGCGCCGATGTACACCGACAAGGTCGAGCGCAAGGACGAATATGCCATTATCGTCACCTTCGGCCTCACCATTCTGATCACCAATCTCGGCCTCGTCGTCTTCGGTCCCTTCGCCAAGGCGCCGCCGTCCTTCATGACGGGAGCGCTGATCCTCGGTCCGTTGATCCTGCCTTACGACCGGCTGATCGCGGCGGTCGCCGCCGTCGTCCTGCTTGTTGGTCTGACGTTTTTCCTGAAGCGCACCTCGCTCGGCCAGGCACTTGATGCGGTCAGCCAGAGCCGCGAGTCCGCCGCGGTCATCGGTATCGATCCACGCCGCATGTACACCATCGCCTTCGGCATCGGCTCGGCACTTGCAGGCGGGGCAGGGGCGTTGATCGCGCCGATCTTCGCCCTGTCGCCGTCGATGGGTGAGTTGCCTGCCGTGCAGGCCTTCATCATCATCGTGCTCGGCGGCATGGGATCCGTCGGCGGAAGCATCACCGGCGGCATCCTGCTTGGCCTGGTGCAAGGGCTGGGTGTCGGCTATCTGCCGGACCCCAATCGCGCGCTTGCCTATACGCAGGCGTTCGGAGCGCTGCTGCTCGTCATTGCGTTGCTCTTCCGGCCGACCGGCCTGTTCGGCCGCTCGCATCTGCGGCTGGAATAGGATCACGGCAATGATCCGTCCAACATTCTCGCAATCGGCCCAGGCGATTCTGCTCGTGGTGGCGTTGCTGGTGCCGCTCGGCGTTGGGCCGTACTGGACCCACGTCGGCGCCATCGCCTGGTATTATGCGCTGCTTGCCGCGAGCTGGGCGCTGCTTGCCGGTTTCGCCGGTCAGTTCTCCTTCGCCCATGTCGCTTTTGCCGCGCTGGGCGGATATGCCTCGGCCTTGTTCGTTGGCCAGATCGGCATGCCGCTGCCGCTTGCCATTCTTGCCGCCATCGCTCTTGCCGTCATGGCCGGCGCCCTGATCGGCGCGCTCGTGCTGAGGCTTTCCGGACCTTATCTCGCCCTCTTCACGCTTGCCATTTCGGAAATCTTCCGCCTCGTGCTGGTCGCGGAGGAAGACATCACACGCGGCATGCTGGGCTTGCCGGTACCAGGCCTCTTTTCAGGTCGATCGGACCTGCCCTATTACTATCTCGGCCTTGCGCTCGTCGTCCTGGCAGTATTGGGAATGAACGCCTTGTTGGCGACCCGCGTCGGTCTTTTTCTGCGTGCCATCCGGGAAGATGAGGGCGCCGCGCGCGCCAGCGGCGTGGATACCACACGCTACAAGATCCTCGTCTTCGTGGTAACCAGCGTGATCGCGGCTATAGCCGGCATTTATTACGGCCATTTCATCGGCATCCTGACGCCCAACATGGCTATCCTGCCGGAAATGGGTCTGGTCATAGCGATGGCGGTGATCGGCGGCATCGAAAGCCTGCCCGGCGCCGTGGTCGGCGCAGTCGTCGTCTTCCTGCTTTCCGAGACGCTGCGGTCCTACGGCGAATGGCGTTTCGTGCTGATGGGCCTGGCGCTTATCCTGGTGCAACGCTTCGCGCAGAACGGCCTGTATCCGATGGTCGAAAACTGGGCGCGTTTCCGCGCACGGCCGCGGGAACAAGCTCCTGTTCCTGCCGCTACCACCGAGGAACCCCATGCCGGTTGAGAGGGACACCAGTTTTTTCTCGGTCAGCGGGCTTGCCAAGCATTTCGGCGGCATCCATGCCGTTGAAGGCCTATCCTTTGCCTTGGCCCGCGGCGAAATTGTCGGGTTGATCGGTCCCAACGGCTCGGGAAAGACGACCACCATCAACATGGTGACGGGCGCGCTCAAACCCGACGGCGGTGCCATCCTCGTCGAAGGCACCGACATGGCGCGCTCGCCGGCTAATCTTTTCGCGCGCCGCGGTGTTGCCCGTACTTTTCAGGTTCCTCGCCTGTTCCGCCGCATGACCGTGCTGGAAAACCTGATCGTGCCGGCGCTTTCCGACCCGGCTGAACGGCGCGGCGCGGCAGAGGAGCGCGCCCGTGGGGTTCTTGCTTTCCTGAGGCTCGATCATCTCGCCGACAATTATGCAAGAGCGCTTTCGGGGGGCCAGCAGAAGCTGCTGGAACTCGGCCGGGCGCTGATGCTGAAACCGAGATTGCTGCTTCTGGACGAGCCCTTCGCCGGCGTCCACCCGCGCCTGCTGGAGGAGATCATCGAGCACATAAGGAGCCTCAATCGCGACGGTCACACCATCGTCGTTGTCGATCACAACCTCGAGGCCATCCAGTCGGTCGTAACGCGCGTCATGGTGATGGCGCGGGGGCGCAAGATCGCCGACGGCGCGGTCGCCGAGGTACTGCGCAATCCCGAGGTCGTGCACGCCTATACGGGATCCCGCGGAACGCATCGGGAAGCACCATGATGGAATCAGCTTCCCTGGCATCGACTCCGCCGCTGGTCGCCTGCGAGAACCTTGTCGCCGGCTATACGCGCGACATCGACATATTGCGCGACGTTTCGGTCAGGGCCTGGCCTGGCCACATTTCCTGTGTGGTCGGGCCGAACGGCACCGGCAAGTCGACGCTTCTCAAGGCGTTGTTCGGCTTTTTGAAACCGAGTGCCGGCCGGGTGCTTCTGCGAGACGTGGACATCACCGGAAACCCGCCCTTCCGGATGCTTGGCCTTGGCCTGGCCTACCTGCCGCAGCGGCCGAGCCTTTTCCCTCATCTCTCGGTCGAATCGAACCTGAAACTCGGTCTCTGGCATGCAAGGCCGAAGAAGACGGTTCTGACCGAGAAACTGGAACATGTCTATGAGCGGTTTCCCGTCGTTCGCGAGAAACGCGCGCAGCCTGCCGGCCAGCTCTCGGGAGGCCAGCAGCGGCAGGTCGAGATCGCACGCAGCCTGATGGCCGATCCGTCGGTCTACCTGATCGATGAACCGACCGCGGGCGTCGATCCCCAGACCAGCGAGACGATCTACGACATCGTCCGCGATCTTGCCCGCGAACTCGGCAAGGCCGTGCTGCTGGTCGACCAGGATATTCGCGCAGCGCTTGCCATCACCGACTACGTCTATGTGGTCAAGAACGGCACGGTTTTTTCCGAAGGCGCGCGCGCGGATTTCGGTGCCGACACCGACGCTCTCGTCGCACGTTGGCTGTATGCGAGCGGTGAATGAACGGGCAGCTTACGGCGTGGCGTAGCCCGGCGGCTGTTCGAACAGGCCGCCGCACCGGATCTCGAGCGCCCGCCCGATCCTCAGCGCCAGCGGATCCTGGAAGCGGCGAACCGCGATCTGCAATCCTGCGGGCAGACCATTGACGAGACCGATGGGGACGCTGAGCGCTGCCATGTCGAGGAGGTTCACCATGCGGGTAAACGTCCCAAGCGGCGTCGTTGTCTCATCGATGTCGGACAATGGCGGCGCGGTAATCGGCGCCGTCGGCGTCAGGAAGGCATCGGCGCCCTCGAGATCGCGATGAAACTCGATCTGCGCGGCCCGGCGCCTTGCGATCAACTCGTGATAAGCCGCGAGGCCGATTTCCCTGCCCTTGAGAACCCGCATGCGGATCGCCGTGCCGACGACGCTGTCCGCGGGTTCCACATAACGGCCGAGATGATGCCAGGCTTCGACGGCCATGATGTCGCCGGCCAGGGCCTTGTAGGTGTCGTAAGATTGCGGCATCGGCATCCGATCGACCTTGGCGCCGAGCGCCTCCAGTTCGGCGACCGTGGAGTCGAAGCGGTCCAGTATGCCGGGGTCTACACCGGCGAGGTCCGCGGCCGAGGGGATGCGCAGGCGAACGCCCGATATGCTCCGCTCGAGTCCTTCGAGCGGCAAGGTCGGCGCCACCCCATAGGTTGCCGGATCGCCGGGATCGGGACCCTCGAGCGCGGCCAGCAGAAGGGCTGCATCCTGCACCGACCGGGTCATGGGACCGATGCTGTCGAAGGACATGGCAAGCGGCAGCAACCCGCCGCGCCCGACAAGGCCGAAGGACGTCTTCAGGCCCACGATTCCGCACATGGCGGACGGATTGCGGATGGAGCCCGTAGTGTCGGTGCCGAGCGCAACCGGCACCAGTCCGGCGGCGACGGCTACGCCCGAACCGCTCGACGATCCGCCCGGCGCGCGCGGGGTGGCGCTGTCACGCGGGTTCAGGGGCGTACCGGCGACCGGGTTGGTCCCCCAACTGCCGAAAGCAAATTCCACGGTGTGGACCTTGCCCAGCAGGATCATCCCGGCCGCGACAAGGCGTTCGATTGCCGTTGCCGTGGCGGTTGCGGGTTCGCCGGCAAGCGCTTTCGAACCTGCCAGGGTCGGATAGCCTTCGACGTCAAGCAGGTCCTTGGCCGCGAAAGGGATACCGTCCAGCGGCCCTTTCGAGGCGCCTCGACGGCGACGCTCGTCGGCTTCACCGGCGGCTTGGAGCGCAGCTTCGGGAAACAGCCGGACGAACGCATGCAGCGAATTGTCATGAACGCCGACACGATCCAGCGCGCGCCGGACGATCTCGGTCGAAGATGTGTTGCCATCGGCGAGCGCGCGGCCGAGTTCGGCGGCGGTGGCGAAGGCGGAAATCCCTTGGGCGGTGGCGTTCATGCTGTCCTACCTATGCGAGTCGGTGAAATGAAGCATGGAAAACCAGCTTGCGGGAGAGCCAATTGGGCCCGGAGATGAAATTGAAGCCGTTGCTGATCATGGTTGCGCCGAACGGAGCGCGCAGAACGAAGGCCGATCATCCGGCTCTGCCGATGACCGCCGACGAACTTGCCGAAACAGCGAGGCAGTGTCTCGCCGCCGGCGCCGCCGCCATCCATGTGCATGTCCGCGATGCTTCAGGCCGGCACACGCTTGACGCCGCGCTTTACCGGGATGCCATCGCGGCGATCCGGGAGCGGACGCAGGGCGTTATGGCGATCCAGATCACGACCGAAGCTGTCGGGCTCTATTCGCCACGCGAACAGATGGACCTTGTTCGGGCGCTTCATCCGGTCTCCGTCTCGATCGGCTTGCGTGAGATAATCAGCGATGGCGAGGCGGAGCCGGCCCGCTTCTTCGCATGGGCCGGCCGGGAAGGCATCGCGGTCCAGCACATTCTCTATGACCGGGCCGATCTCGACCGTTTCATCGATCTGCGGCGGCGAGGCATTCTGACGGAGCCCACAACCCCACGGCTGCTGTTCGTCCTCGGGCGCTATGCCGCCGATCAGGAAAGTCGGCCCGAAGACCTCGATGTCTTCCTTGAAGGGCTCGACGCGCATGGTCTTGAAGGCGCCGTATGGTCGGTCTGCGCCTTCGGACGGGGCGAAACCCTGGCGCTGACGGCGGCGATCGCGGCGGGAGGGCACGTGCGGGTCGGCTTCGAAAACTCTCTCTGGCACGCCGATGGCAGCCTCGCCCGCGACAATGCCGAACGGGTCGCCGCAATCGTCGAGGCCGCCGGTCGCACGGGACGCCCGATCGCTTCTGCCGCGCAGGCGCTTGATATTCTCGGAATTGCCCGCCAGCAGTGAGGGCCCTCGCACCTTGTTAGGGGATCGGCCATACGCCGAGAGTTCTGCAAATTCGCTAGGACGGGCACGGGCTCGAACGGAGCGCTCCGATCCTGCATCCAAAGCGGGCGGCTTGCCCTGCGAGCCGTCTTCCTTTTGCGTTTTATCGCGGATGGCCCGGAACAATGGCCACAATGAGGGGTTTGGTCGCGACGTAGCCAGCGACGGAGCCAGCGATGTCCAAGCATGTTCCCCCAAACTCCTCCGGTCTCAGCAGACGAAGCTTCATGACCGCGACCGTTTCCGCGGCTGCGGTGACTCCGCTTCTGGCCTCGACAGCCAGGTCCGAGGAGCCCCCGGCTGCTGCCGCCAAGCCATACGAGCCTGTCATGACAACACTGACCATCAACAAGCAGCCATACAATCTGGCTCTCGACAGCCGAACCAGCCTGCTCGACGCCTTGCGCGACCATGTCGGCCTGACGGGCACGAAGAAAGGCTGCGACCATGGCCAATGCGGCGCCTGTACGGTGCTGGTCGATGGCCATCGCGTGCTCTCCTGCCTCAGCTTCGCGGTGATGAACGAGGGCAAGGCGGTAACCACCGTCGAAGGCTTGGCGTCGACGGATGGCAGCCTGCATCCGATGCAGCAGGCCTTCATCGATCACGATGCGTTCCAGTGCGGCTATTGCACGCCCGGCCAGATCATGTCCGCGATCGGGTGCGTCGACGAAGGACATGCCGGTTCAGAGGACGACATTCGCGAATATATGAGCGGCAATCTTTGCCGATGCGCGGCATACCCGAACATCGTCGCGGCAATCGTCCAGGCCCGCGACCAGATCAGGAGAGCCTGAGATGCGTCCTTTCGTCTATGAGAGGCCCGCCAGCCTCTCCGCGGCGGTCGCCGTCGCCTCGCGCTCGGCCACCAGGTATCCGCCGACGCAAGCCCCCGCACAGTTCATCGCCGGCGGCACCAATCTCGCCGATTATATGAAACTCAACGTCGCCCGGCCGGAACGCTTGCTCGATCTGAATGGTCTCTCCGAACCGGCACTGCGGCGGATCGAGACCGGCGGTGAGGGTCTGCGCCTTGGCGCTCTTGTGCGGATGGGCGACGCGGCCGAGAATGCCGAGATCAAGCGTCGGTATCCGGTGATCGCGGAAAGCCTGCAACTGGCGGCAAGCGGCCAGTTGCGCAACATGGCAAGCCTTGCCGGCAACATCCTGCAGCGGACCCGCTGCGAATATTTCCGCGAAACCTCATGGCCATGCAACAAGCGCGAGCCCGGCTCGGGCTGCGCGGCGATGGAGGGGTTCAACCGCCAGCATGCCGTGCTAGGGACCAGTGAGAACTGCATCGCCACCTATCACGGTGATTTTGCCCAAGCCCTGATCGCGCTTGACGCCACGATTCATGTACAGGGGCATGGCGGGCGGCGAAAGATCCCATTTGCCAGCCTGCATCGCCTGCCAGGAGACAGCCCTCACATAGAGACCGACCTGGCGCCCGACGAGATCGTAACCGCCATAGAGGTGCCCGCCGGCGCATGGACCAGGCGTTCGCGCTATCTCAAGATCCGCGATCGGCAATCCTACGCCTTTGCCCTTGCATCGGCCGCGGTCGCCCTCGACCTCGACGGCGAGACCGTGAACGAGGCGCGCATCGCGCTTGGCGGCGTCGCGACCGTACCCTGGCGGGCGAGAGCGGCGGAGGAGACCCTGCGCGGCAAGGTGCTCGACGAGACAGCGGCGGCCGAGGCGGCCGAAGCCGCGTTCGCCGAGGCCCAGCCGCGTCGGCACAACGCGTTCAAGATAGAACTCGGCAAGCGAACCTTGATCAGGGGGCTGCTCGAAACCCGTGACATGAAGGTGTGATCATGAACGTCGCCGCTCCACAGCCGAAGGAAAATATGGGACAGCCGCTGCCGCGTATCGATGCGCGGCTGAAAGTGACTGGTCAGGCCGAATATGCGGCGGATCTCCCGGCCGCCAACATTGCGCACGCCGTGCTCGCGACGAGCAGCATCGCCAGGGGCAAGGTCGCCAGGCTTTACCTGGATGACGCGCGCTCGGTGCCCGGCGTGCTCGACATCGTCACCTATGGCGACCTCGACAAGGTCGAGACGCCGAAATTCGGCAACACCGGCGCGAGTTCTATCGGGCCGCTGCATGACAAGGCGATCTTCCACGACGGTCAGATCATTGCGCTGGTGGTCGCCGAGACCTTCGAGGCGGCCGAGGAGGCGGGGCAAAGAATCCGCGCGGACTATGCCGAGGAAAAACCGACTGCCAGTTTCGACATGCCGGGGACAAAGACCATCGACGCCGCCGGCAAAAGCCCATTGTTCAAGGAGGACGTCAAGGCCGGCGACTTCGATGCCGCTTATGAATCGGCCCCGCTGAAGATCGATGCGCGGTATTCGACGCCGACCCAGCATCACAACCCGATAGAGCTGTTCTCGACCACCGCTGTTTGGCAAGGCGACCAACTGACCGTTTACGAGCCCTCGCAGAACGTGACCGGCTGGAAGGTCGAGTTGGCGCGGCAATTGAGGCTCGACCCCGCGAATGTGCGCATCGTCTGCCCTAACGTAGGCGGCGCGTTCGGCTCGAAGGGGCCGATGACGGCGCGAACGGCCATCGCGGCTGTGGCCGCCAGGCGGCTTGGTCGGCCGGTGCGCTGTGTGGTCAGCCGCATGCAGGCGTTCGGCACCCAGACCTATCGGGCCGAAACCCGGCACCGCATCCGCATCGGCGCCGGCAAGGACGGCCGCATCACTGCTTTCGGCCATGAAGGCTGGGAGGTGACCTCGAGACCCGATTCCTATGTCGTCGGCGGGACTTCGGCCACCGGTCGCATGTATGCCTATGGCTCGGTGCTGACGCATGTCTCGCTTGTGCAGGCGGATCGCAACACGCCCGGTTATATGCGCTCGCCGCCCGAGACGCCCTACGTCTATGCGCTCGAGAGCGCCATGGACGAAATGGCCCTCGCGCTCGGCATGGATCCGGTCGAATTTCGCCGGGTCAACGAGCCCCAGAAGGAGCCGATCGGCGGCAAGCCGTTCTCCAGCCGGTCGCTGATGAAATGCTACGATCAGGCCGCCGATGCCTTCGGCTGGTCGAGACGGGATGCGAAAGTCGGCTCGATGCGTGACGGCGACTGGCTTATCGGCATGGGATGCGCGACGGCAGTCTACCCGACCGCGGCCGCGCCATGCGCGGCCCGCGTGCGCCTGACGGCCGAAGGAGACGTGCGCGTGCAGTGCGGCTCGCATGAAATCGGCACCGGTGTGCGAACCGTTGCCGGCCAGATGGCGGCGGAACGCCTCGGTGTCGACATCGGCAAGGTCGCCGTCGAGATGGGCGACAGCGCCTTGCCGCCGGCACCAGTATCGGGAGGTTCGATTTCCACCGCCAGCGTCTGTTCCGCAGTGCTCAAGGCGTGTGATGCTGTGCGCACGAAATTGTTCGCGGCAGCGGTCGCGGAGGGCGGGCCTCTTGCAGGCTCGCACAATGAAGAGCTGGACCTCCACGAGGGACGGATCCGCACCAAGGGCGGGGCATCGGCAAGCACTGCCGATATATTCAAGGCCATGCAGGTAGGCGCTATCGAGGAATATGCCGAATTCGCGCCGAAGGGCTCGACCCCCGAAGCGCTCAAGAAACTCTATGCCGGCCAGGCGGAATTCCACGGCGGCGAGTCCGATGAGGATTCGGTGAAATATGCGTTCGGGGCCGAATTCGTGGAGGTGCACATCAACAGTTACACCCGCGAAATCCGTGTGCCGCGCATTGTCGGGGCGTTCGCCGCCGGCCGCATCATGAACACGCGCACCGCGCGCAGCCAGCTGATGGGGGGCATGATCTGGGGCATTGGCCAGGCCCTGCATGAGGCGACCGAGATCGACACCCGCTATGCCCGCTACGTCAATCGCGACCTGCAGGATTATCTGGTACCGGTGAATGCCGACATCAGGGATCTCGAGGTCATACTCGTTCCGGAGATCGACCATGAGGTCAATCCGGCTGGTGTGAAGGGCCTGGGCGAACTCGGCAATGTCGGCACCGCCGCTGCCGTCGCCAGCGCCGTCTATCACGCGACCGGCAAGCGGATCCGCGACTTGCCGATCAGAATTGACGATCTGATCGTTTGAAGACCCTGGCGATGAGGAGTGCTGCGGCGCAACAGGCGCGGGTTTGTCCTCGCCCGAGTTCACTGCCTTGCGGATCGGGATGGCTGATGCGTCAGGAGACCTGACTGTTTCGTGCCAGGGTGATCGGAACAGCCGGAACCCTTCGTGCCCCATCGGACGGAACTGACCGTAAGAGCGCTCAGCGTTGGGTCGATGCGCGATCACGTCGCCTTGCCGACGGCCCCATCCATTTCCATCTCGCCTTCCGAAATGTCGTCGAACGAGGCGTAGTTCATGTTGTAGAGGCGGGCGTAGAGGCCCTGTCTTTGCATCAATTGGTCGTGGTTGCCGCTTTCGACGATCTCGCCGTTCTGCAGCACGATGATGCGGTCGGCGCCGCGGATGGTGGCCAGCCGGTGGGCGATGACCAGGCCGGTGCGGCCCTCCAGCAGTTTTATCAGCGCCTTCTGGATCAGCATCTCGGTGTAGGAATCGATGCTGGCCGTGGCTTCGTCCAAGACAAGGATCTTGGCATCGGCCACCAGGGCCCGCGCGAAGCTGATCAACTGGCGCTGGCCGAGTGAGAGATTGCCGCCGCGCTGCTCGAGTTCGGTGTCGTAGCCGTCGGGCAGGTCCTCGATGAAGTCGTGCGCGCCTACGGCTTGCGCGGCGCGCACCACCTCTTCACGGGTGGCATCGGTCTTGTGATAGCGGATGTTCTCCAGCACCGTGCCGGAGAACAGGAACGGCTCCTGCAGCACCATCGCCACTTGCTCGCCGAGCGAGTCCTGCGTGAGGTCGCGCACGTCATGCCCGCCGACCAGCACCTGGCCCGACCAGACATCGTAGAAGCGGTGCACCAGCGCCATCGAGCTCGACTTGCCCGAACCGGTCGGGCCGACAAGGGCCACGGTCTCGCCCGGATTGACGCGGAAGGAGATGTTCTTCAGCACCGGCAGGTTCTGCCGGTAACCGAAGGTGACGTTCCTGAACTCGACGGAGCCGTCCATGGCGCCCGACAGCGCGATGGCGCCTTGCCTGTCGTTGACCTCCACCGGCACGTCGAGCACTTCGGAGATGCGCTGCCCCGAGGCCATGGCGCGCTGCATGACGCTGTACTGCATGGTAAGCGAGCGGATCGGGTCGAAGAAGCGCTGGATATAGAACAGGAACGCCACCATGATGCCGACGTCGAGTTTGTGCGAGAGCACCATGGAGCCGCCGACGACGATGACCGTGGCCATCGCGATGCCGGTCAGCGTGTCGACGATCGGCACCATCACCTGCGCGTATTTCGCCGACCTCAGATGCGCATTGAGATTGGACAGCACCTTCTCGTCATAGAGGTCGAAATTGACGTGCTGGCGTTCGAGACTCTGTACCGTGCGCACGCCGTGAATGCCTTCGGCCAGAGCGCCGTTGGCGATGGAATTGGTTTCGTGCGCTGCCATGAAGGCGACCTTGGCGCGCGGCAGCCAGAACAGGCGCACGATGAACAGCATCGGCATGGTCGACAGCGTCAGCAGCCCGAGCCGGAAATCGAGCCACAAAAGCACGCTGACGATGCCGAACAGCAGCACGATATCGCCCACCGACATGACCGACGTTTCGAGGAATTCCTGCATCGAATTGACGTCGCCCTGCAGGCGCGACATCAGGCGGCCGACCTCGGTCTTGTCCATGAAGCTCAGCGAGACGCGCTGGAGGTGGCTGAACATGGCGCGGCGCAGATCCGACAGCACGTTCTCGGCTACCTTGCCGACGACGCTTTCCTGCACATGGCTGGCGGCATAGTTGATCAGGATGATCACGGCGAAGATGCCAGTCGCCCAGATCATCACCGACCGGTCGAGCCTGCCTGGCGCCATGCCATGGTCGATCGCGTAGCGGATGACCAGCGGGATCGCCAGTTGCGTCAGCGTGAACACCAGCACCGCCGCGACCGAGATGTAAATCCGCCCCTGATACGGGCTCACGAAGCTCCAGATACGCCGCACGATGCGCGGATCATAGGCTTTGCCGAAAACCTCCTCCTCGTCGCGGTGCGAGCCCACGACCGCCTTTGTCGGCCGCCCGCTTTTGTCTTCCTTCTCGTCATCGTCCTGCGTCGACATCGCGCGGCTCCCTCGAGCCGGTCGTCGTCCGGCCGCAGCTGCAGGTCGTAAAGCGCGCGGTAGCGTCCGCCGAGCGCCAGCAATTCCTCATGCGTGCCGCGCTCGACGATGCGGCCGCCCTCGACGAACAGGATCTGGTCGGCATGCATCAGCGAACTCAGCCGGTGCGAGATGATCAGCGTCACACGGTCCCTGGCGAAGCGCTTCATCGCCGCCCGGATCCGCTGCTCGGTGCCGGCATCGATCGCGGCGGTCGAATCGTCGAAAACCAGCACCGACGGTCGCAGCATCAGGCTGCGCGCGATGGTCAGGCGCTGGCGTTGGCCGCCGGAGAGCGACGCCCCGCGTTCGCCGACGACCGTGGTGTAGCCCGCCGGAAGCCCGATGATGTAATTGTGCAGCTGGGCATACTCTGCGGCTTGGCCGATGCGGGTCTCCCGCGCCCAGGGATTGCCATAGGCGATGTTGTTCTCGATCGAGGTCGTGAACAGGAACGCGTCCTGCTGTACCACGCCGACCGCCTTGCGCAGCGATTGCAGCGTGACGCCGCGGATGTCCTGGCCGTCGATGGTAATAGCGCCCGAGGTGACGTCATAGAAGCGCGGGATCAGGTGTGCGATGGTCGACTTGCCGCTGCCTGGCGGGCCGACGATACCGATCGTCTCGCCGGACCTGGCCTCGAAGGAAATGCCGGAAAGCGTCGGCCGCTCGCCCGCACCCTCATAGCGGAAGCCGACATCCTCGAAGCGCAGCACGCCGTCGCTGATGACGAGGTCCTTGGCGTCGGGCGCATCCTTGATGTCGAGTTCGGCGTCGAGCAGTTCGAACAGCCGCGTGCCGCAAGTCGAAGCGCGCGCGAAGGAGTTGACCATCAGGCCGAGCTGGCGAACCGGCATCTGCAAAATGGTCATGAAGGTGAGGAACTGGGCCAGCGTGCCGACGCTGATCTGGTCTGCCATCACCTTCTGGCCGCCGAACCACAGCACGAGGCCCATGGCGGCCAGGAACGAGAAATTCATGGCGCTGGTGTTGCTGACGCGGATATCGACGCGCTCATTGGCGAGGTCCAGCGCGTTTTGCTTGGCCCGATCGAACTTTTCCATCTCATGCTTCTGCGCCGCGAAAGCGCGCACGACACGGATGCCGCCGAGGTTCTCGTCCATCACCCGGCTCAGCACCGACAGCCGCTCCTGCAGCATCAGCCAGGTGCTGCGCAGCCTGAGCTGGGTAACCGAAGACCGCCAGGCGACGAACGGCACGAAGCTCAGGCTCAAGAGCCCGAGCACGAGATCGGTGCTGATCAACAGATAGGCGCCGACGCCGATCAGCACGCCAAGCAGCACCACGCGCAGTATGCCGGTGGAAAAGAACATGCGCACGCCGTCGAGGTCGAGCAGGCCGAGCGTGATGAGGTCGCCGGTGTGGACCTTGTCGTGGAAGGAGAAGCTCAGCCGCTGGATCTTCTCGTAGAAGGCCAGCCGCAGCTCATAGCCGGTCCGATGGCCGACCGCCTCGCCAAAATAGTTCTGTGCCATCGTGAAGAGGCCGCGCAGGATGCTGACGACGAGCAGCGTCAGCGCCGTATTCCACAGCGCCTGCTCGGCCGCGGCATTTGCACCGGCAGCCACCACGCCTTGCGCCTGGTCGATGGCGTGTCCCAGCAGGCGCGGAATGAAAAGCTGCAGCGTCGCGGCGATGAAGGTCGAGATGATGGTAATGGCGACCTGCCAAGGGTGGCGCAGCGTCATGCGCATGATGCGCAGCAAGGTGCCAAGGCCCTTGCCCCACGAGGCTTGCGCCACATGGGCAAACGATTTGCCGCGCCCCGCCGCGCTGCCGATTGCTTGCGTGTTCAAGGAAATTATCCAAACCGATCCGGACTTTAGCCCGGACGAATGAAACAGACTCAAATTCAAGTGGCGTGATGTTACGCGCCTCCCGCGCGGCCGTTCAAGGGCCAATGACGGCTTCGCACTGTGCCTGAAATGACGCACCGGTGTTTCGCGCAATGATCGCGCTCATCGTCAGGCTGCCCGCCCAAATAGAAAAATTGTTCGTCCCGGCGGCATCGAAAAGCCGATCGTTCCTTTCCCGGCGCACTGAACTCCGTGAGATTTGGGGCATCGATGGTGGCTTCGGCCGCTGGAAAAGGAGCAGCACATCCACGGGCCCGGTTTTCCGGGCGACGTTTTCAAGCAGCGCCCGGAAAGAACCCGGAAAGGAGCTGACATGCCCAGAATAGTGCCCGTGCTCGATCTGAGCCGTCTCGACCAAGGCGCGTCGGAGCGCCGGACGTTTCTGGCGGATCTGCGCTCCGCCTCGCGCGATATCGGTTTTTTCTATTTGGCCGGCCACGGCATCCCATGGGCCGACATCAGCGAGACTCTCGCCGCTTCGCGGGGTTTCTTTGCCTTGCCGGAAGCCGACAAGCTGTCGATAGAGATGGTCAATTCCTCGCAGTTCCGCGGCTATACCCGCGCTGGCGGCGAACTGACCAGGGGCAGTGCCGACTGGCGCGAGCAGCTCGACATCGGCGTCGAGCGCCCGCCCATCGCGCAAGGTCCGGGAATTCCTGCCTGGACGCGGCTGCAGGGCCCGAACCAGTGGCCGTCGGCGTTGCCGGAGCTGAAGCCGGCGCTGCTGGCCTGGCAGGTCAAGGCGACGGCCGTGGCCATTCGTCTGCTCAAGGCCTTCGCGCTGTCGCTCGACCAGGCCGAGGACGCTTTCGATCCGATCTATCGCGGCGAACCCAATCATCGCATGAAGATCGTGCGCTACCCCGGCCGCGAAGCGACCGGCGGCGACCAGGGCGTCGGCGCGCATAAGGATGGCGGCTTCCTGACGCTGCTGCTCCAGGACGAGAACAAGGGCCTGCAGGTCGACTATGACGGAAGCTGGGTGGACGTGGAACCGATTCCCGGAACGCTCGTCGTCAACATCGGCGAGCTGCTGGAACTCGCCTCGAACGGCTATTTGAGAGCCACCGTGCATCGCGTCGTGACGCCGCCCGCCGGCGTCGAACGCATCTCGGTGCCGTTCTTCTTCAGCGCCAGGCTCGATGCCACGATACCGCTGCTGGAGCTTCCCGAGGAATTGGCGGCGCAGGCGCGCGGGCCGGCCAGCGATCCCGACAATCCGCTGTTTCGCGATGTCGGAACAAATGTGCTGAAGAGCAGGCTGCGCTCCCATCCCGACGTCGCGCGGCGTCATTATGCTGATTTGCTTGAGCCCGAGACCCGGGCAGGCTGAGCCATTCGGCAGGTAGAAATTTTTGTAGGACAGCACGATTTTAGGATCCTATTCGTCGCCAGCGCACGAAAATGGGCTCAAGATAAAATTATCGTTCGAGGTTTCCTCCCATTCCTCCGAACGGTGTTCCCCTCTGAAGGTTATGACCTTCTTTCTGGCCGGGCCGTCTTCGCGCCCGGCCATTTTTCTTTGCCGGGAGCAGTTTTGGCGGCCTGGGAAGCGCGCCACGACGACACGCGATTTTCTTGGAGTGCTTTCTCTTGCGTTCCACCTGGGAAGGCGCAACCCTGTCCAAATCCAGTCACCACCGCGAAAGAGAGATGCTCATGACATCCAATGTCGCCGTCATTGCCGGAGCGGGATCCGGATTGAGCGCCTCGCTTGCGCGCCTTCTTGCAAGGGAAGGGTTTCGTGTCGTGCTGGCCGCCCGCAACGTCGAGAAGCTCGACCCATTGCTGGCGCAGACCCGCGCCCAAGCCGTGGCAACCGATGTCTCCGATGCCGCGTCGGTGCAGCGCCTGTTCGAGATAGTTGACAAGGCCGGGCCGCTGTCGCTCGTGGTCTTCAATGCCAGCGGACGCGCCCGTGGCCCGATCGCCGAACTCGATCCAGAGGCCGTCAGGCAGGCTTTGCTGGTGGGGGCCTATGGCGGCTTCCTGGTTGGCCAGCAAGCGGCCAACCGGCTGCTTTCGCAAGGCTCGGGCTCGATCTTCTTCACCGGCGCGACGGCAAGCGTCAAGGGATTCGCCGGCTCGGCCGGTTTCGCGATGCCCAAGTTCGGCTTGCGTGGACTGGCGCAATCCATGGCTCGCGAACTGGCCCCCAAGAACATCCATGTCGCGCATTTCGTCATCGATGGCGCCATTGCCTCGACCGCGCCGGGAGAGGCTCCCGACCCGCAGGAGCGACGGCTGTCGCCGGACGCGATCGCCGAGGCCTATCTCGGCATCCATCGCCAGAACCGCAGCGCCTGGACCTGGGAACTCGAGCTCAGACCCTGGGTCGAGACCTTCTGATCGGCACGGTGACCTATGCGGCTTTCGCGGGGCTTCCATGCAAGGCGGCGGGGAGAGTCGACATTGCATGGCGATGTCACTATATAGCGGCGGCTTCGATGGCTTGTGCCTGGAAACGGCAACGTCATCGGGCAGCTGTTGTGACAGCCATTGAGATGCAAACGGACCTGAAAACCGTAAGAAGCAAGTAGAAGCAGCCTCTCGAGGCGGGACAGGCTTCCCGCCAATCGATACCCGCCCCCCAGAAACAGAAAATGTTCTTCAATCCTCTATTTCCTTTGGCTCTGTGGACCTTGGACGACATCGGCTTGCCGTCCGGTGGCGACTCGGCTGGAATGGGGACATGCATCCTTCACCGGATGCCGACGTTTATGATTACCAACCGGCTTCGCCGCCAGGGAAAAGCAATATGAGTGAGCACGCCATCGAATTCTTGCAGGGATGGATTGGCGAAAAAGTCCATTGCCAGTCCCACGCCAGGATCGAGAAGCAGGCCGAAACACTGGCCAGGGAATGCGCTGCCAAGGCGGCCGAGGTCGGCATACCGCTGGAGGATATCCAGGAAGAAGTCGGCGATATCCAGGAACTCATTGCCTCCCGGCTCGAGGAAGCGGCCGAGGCCGACGAACACCAGCAGGCCGCGAGCAAGGCCGCGGAATAATTCAGAAGCAATCCTGTATGAATACGCGGACCATTCGGTCCGCGTATTTGTCTCAGCCGAATTTCTCCTTCAGCCACGCCTTCGGCAGCGCCGGCACGAAATTGCCGTCGCGCCCGGTCATGTCCTCGTTGGCGATCATCGCATTGAGGATGGCTTCCTCGACGCCCTGGACCACGGCATCGAAGAACGGATCGATGTCGGTGTCTGGGATGAACTCGGCGCGAGCGATCCGGCCCGGCGGCGCCAGGGCCGCGTCGGGATTGGCGGTAGAGAAGGCGAGGAAGATGTCGCCGGAACTGTGATAGCCGAAGCCGCCGGTCATGGCGACGCCGAGCGGCACGCGACGGGCCAGCCGCTTCATCTGATGCGGCAGGAACGGTGCGTCGGTGGCAATAACGGCGATGATCGAGCCTTTTTCGGCACGTGGCGTGCCTTCGCGGATCGCCGGTTCGACGAGCTCCGGCCCGGCGCGCAGGCCGCGAAGCGTGAAATTGCGCCGCTTGCCGAAATTCGCCTGCACGAAGGCGCCGACAGTATAGGCACGCCCTTGCCATTCGGTGATGCGCGACGCGGTGCCCGAACCGGCCTTGAAGCCGAAGGCGATCATGCCGGTGCCGCCGCCGACGCTGCCTTCCTCGATCGGTCCGCTGGCGGCACCGTCGAGCGCCTCGGCAACATGGTCTGATGTCACATGGTGACCGTTGATGTCGTTGAGGAAGCCGTCATAGGTTTCCGCTGCCACCGGCAGTCCCCAGCCGCTGTCGAGTGCCGCCGGCAGCACCTGGCTCATCCAGCGCAGCGTGGCGTCGCGCGAAACGCCGCAGGAATGCGTGTTGGTGACGGTGATGGGGAAGTTGAAGGCGCCGGTCTCCTCGACAATGTGCGAGCCGGTCAGTTCGCCATTGCCGTTCTGGCTGAAGATGCCGGCAAAGACCGGCGTGGCGAGCTCGCTGCGCGGCCTGGGCAGGATCGCGGTCACGCCGGTGCGCACCGGTCCCTGGCCTACGACGAGCGGGCCGTCGCCGGAAATCAGCGTGGAATAACCGACCGACACGCCGGCTACGTCGGTGATCGCGTTGAACGGGCCAGGCGTGCCGTCGAAGCCGATGCCGAAGCTTCGCGCGCGCGGCTTGCCGGAGGGCGTTTTCCGATGATGCGGATTGTCTGTCATGTCACGGCTTCAGAATAGGGAACCCTGGCTGCCGGGCTCCTTGGCCTTGGCCGCGGGTTTGACGACGGGTCTTGGCCGCGCCGAGCCGCTGGTTGCGACCGCATCCGCCGTGCCGTCGGCGAACTCCAGGGACAGCGCCATCCCCGCCGACAATTCTGCCGCACGCTTGACGACGGCGCCGTCGGCATCCTTCACCAGGGCGAAGCCGCGTGCCAGCACGGCCTTGTGCGACAGCGTCGCCAACAAGCGGTCGGCCTGGGCGACGCGGCTGCGCAGTCGCTCAAGCCTCAGCGATGCCGCATGCGTGCTGCGCCGCGTCAGCGCGGTCAGGAAATCCCTTTGGGTCCGCTGCCGCCGCGCCGTAGGCTCTATGGTGATGCGGCCCTGCAGCGCCGCCAATTGCTGCCGGTGCCGCTGCAGCGACGCCCGCGCGCATTTCGGCAACTGATCGGCGGCGCGATTGAGCTCCGCGCGCCGCGCTCTCGTCAGCGTGCGCAACGCGCCCTGTGCCCGCAGGAGATTGCGCTCGTTGGTCCGCCGCGCCTCGGCAATTCGCTGCGACAGCATTGCCGGTGTCAGTTTCAGGGCGAGGAAGCGTCCCCGCTTGCGTTCGGTCGAAACCATGAGGCCGCGCCCGAGCCGGCTCGCCGCCTCGTCGAGGCGACGACGTGGCAGCGCCAGCAACTGATCGGGCGAGGGCAGCGCACGCGCCGCCGCGCGCACCGACTGTCGCTTGCGCTCGAAATTGCGCGAAACCGCCGCCTTGAGCCGTGCGCCGAGACTGGCGAGCGCCGCTTCGAGGTCGGCCTTCACCGGAACGGCGATTTCGGCCGCCCCCGTCGGCGTCGGCGCCCTCACATCCGCGACAAGGTCGATCAGCGTCCAGTCGGTTTCGTGGCCGACGGCCGAGATCACCGGAATGGCGGAGGCGGCGACGGCACGGGCCAGCGCCTCGTCGTTGAAGCCCCACAGGTCCTCGAGGCTGCCGCCGCCGCGCGCCACGATCAGCAGGTCCGGGCGTTCGATGATGCCGTCCCATGCCAGCGCGTTGAAGCCATTGACGGCGGCGGTCACTTCGGCGCCCGCGGTTTCGCCTTGCACCCGCACCGGCCAGACGAGCACATGCAGTGGAAAACGATCCTTGATCCGGTGGATGATGTCGCGGATGACGGCACCCGTCGGCGAGGTGACGACGCCGATGACGCGCGGCATGAAGGGCAGCAACCGCTTGCGGCCCCCATCGAACAGGCCTTCGGCTTGCAGCCGGCGCTTGCGCTCTTCCAGCAGCGCCATCAAGGCTCCGGCGCCCGCCGGTTCCAGATTGTCGATGACGATCTGGTAGTTGGATTTGCCGGGATAGGTGGTGAGCCTGCCGGTGGCGATCACCTCCATTCCTTCTTCGGGGCGGAATTTCAGCCGGCCCATCGTGCCTTTCCACACCACGGCGTCGAGCCGCGCGCGGTCGTCCTTCAGCGTGAAATAGGCATGGCCGGAGGAGTGCGGCCCGCGATAACCCGAGATTTCACCGCGCACCCGCACATTGCCGAAGGCATCCTCGACCGTGCGCTTCAGCGCGCCTGATATTTCGCTCACCGTGTATTCGGTGGCGTTGCTGCGTGATTCGGATGCTGCTTCGCTCATCGGCCGATTGGGGGGTGGTTGCGCGCCGGCGTCAAGCTGGCTGTTTTCAGGTCAGCGTTCAGTTGCGTCCGACCGCCTACCAGCCCGGCAGGATCTGGTTCGGCTTGGTTCGCCGCATCTTGCTGAAGGCGAGTGCCGCGAAATCGAACGTTCCCGTCTCTTCGCCAAGCGGCACCGAGATGTTGTCCAGGCTTTCCGAAATGTGCCGGGCCAGCGCATCGACGATCTCCGGCCGCGAGGTTTGGCCGCGCATGATGCCGATGCGGCAGTCGGGCAGGGTGCCGAAGCCGTCGGCCTCGCCCAGCACCCGCATGCCGGGCCGCAAAGCGCATTCCGGCAGCACGGAGATCGCCAGGCCCGACAGCACCGCTGCGGTGATGACGGTTGCGGAAAAACTGGTGAACAGGATGCGATAGTCGCGGTTCTGCTGGTCAAGCACGTCGACGGCGGCGCGCCGCCAGATACAGTTTGGCCGGCCAAAGGCCATCGGCAGCGTTTCCTGCTCGTGCGTGGCGTGGTTGGCCGATGTGACCCACAGCAGCGGTTCGCGCCGCACCACCTCGGACTGGCCGCGCACGTCGTTATGCGTCACCAGCGCCAGGTCGAGATTGCCGCGCTTGATGTGTTCGACCAGCCCCGGCGTCGGCTCGCAGACGACGGTCAGTTCGACGCGTGGATTGGAACGCGTGAAGCGCGCCATGATCTCGGGCAGGAAACGGTCGGCGTAGTCGTCCGGCGTGCCGATGCGGATGGTGCCTTCGAGCCGCCGGTCGTCGAAGGCGGCAAGCGTTTCGCGGTTGAGATAGAGCAGCCGTCTTGCGTAGGAAAGCAGCTTGTCGCCTTCCTCCGTCAGTCGGTTGCTGCGCCCTTCCTTTTCGAACAGCGGCTTGCCGATCCGCTCCTCCAGCCGGCGCATCTGCATCGACACCGCCGACTGGGTGCGGTGCACCTCTTCGGCCGCACGCGTAAAACTGCCGGTATCGGCAATCGAGATGAAGGTCTGCAACTGATCGAGATCGAGCGGCGCTTTCATCGGTTCAATCCATCATTGATGTTGATGCTAAAGATTAGAAACATTCGTTGGATTAATCAATCGCGTGGTGGCAAATTGGCATTGTCCACATGAAACCAATGCATGTCGCCCAAAGTGGACACCGGCTCTGGGCCAAAGACATGCATTTCTTGAAGTGAATCGAAACCGGAACGGTCGCTGTTTGCTAAGCGCCGATTGCCTGGTTTTGCCCGTTCGAGTCTGAAGGAGACCGACATGGCCACGTTTGATTTCGCCACCGAGACCTCGCGCATCACCACGCGTCCGGCCGTTGCGACGCGCGTGGCAAATACCGTCTCCAACGCTTACCGCGCCTGGAAAAACCGCCGTGCCTTCTATCGCCTCGGCGAGATGTCGGACGCCGAACTCGCCGATATCGGCCTCACGCGCGCCGACCTGCACGTCGCCATCGACGTGCCGTTTGGCCGAGATCCGACGGCGATGTTGCGCGAAATCGCCAGCGATCGCGTCGAAACGATCGAGGACATCGCCCGCAGGGTGGCCTGATCGGTTGAGTTTCGGTCCCGCTGAACCTTTTCAGCAATCAGCGCGACCAAGGTTCATGCAGGCTTCCCACTCCCTGCCGGTCCCCCGCCGGCCTGCCTGCACGCTGCCCGGTCCTCCCAAGGACCGGGCTTTCTTTTTAGGCCAACGCCAGCTTGCGCGACGGTCTTGGTATCGATCTACCGAGTTCGTGCGCGGCTTCTATCCAGGACGCAATGGCGTCTTGAACGTTCGCGATGGCTTCTTCGGGAGTTTCACCGTCGCTCATGCAACCCGGAAGATCTGGCACAAGGGCCGAAAACCCACCTCCGTCCTCCATCGCAAGCGGCGCGATGATGACCGGATACTCAAGCCTGCCCATCATGTCTCTTTGCCTCGTCGATGAATGTTACGAGTTTTCGCTATCGCCGATCCATGCCGCGCTTGAACTGGTCGAAAATCGACTCCATGCCCTTCTGGTAGTCGTCGCGCTGCTGCGCCCCGGTCTCGAACATTTTGCCGAACAGATCGTCGAATGGGTTCCTCGGCCTGCCGCTCGGATTGGTCTGCGGCTGCGGCGCCTGGGGCTGCTGCCGAGCTTGAGGCTGCGGCGCCGGCTGCCCGCCGCCGGATACACCGCCGCCGCCCTGGCGCAGCATCTCCTCGAAGATCTTGCCTAGTGGACTGTCGCCATAGGGGCTCTGGGTCTGCTGCGGCTGGGGCCGGCCTTGCGGCTGCGGCGCGCCACCGAACATATCCTGCAGCACCTTGCCGAGCGGATTGTCGCCGTAGGGATCGGGGGGCGGCTGAGGCTGGCTTTGTGGCTGCGGCGTTCCGCCACCGAACATGTCCTGCAAGACCTTGCCGAGCGGATTGTCCATCGGGGCCTGCGGCTGTGGTGCCTGGCGCGGTTGTGGCGCCGGGGCTTGCACGCCCCCGCCTTGCCGCATCATCTGCTCGATAATCTCGCCCAGAGGATTGTTGCCGCCACCGCCGAAACCGCCGGCCGCCTGCATCTGACTTGTCGTCTGCTTGAACAGCCCGCCCATCAGCATCGAGGCCAGGGCCGGCAGCATCTGCTGCAGCACCTGCTGGCTCACGCCGCTCGCCTGCGCCGCCTGACTGGCAACGGCGCGCGACAGATCCTTGGAGCCGAACAGATGCCCCAGAATGCCGTTGCCCTCATCGACGCCTTGCGGCGAGAAGGCCCGGGTCGCGTCCTCGAAATATTTGGCGTGCTGGCCGCTTGCCATCGCCGTCATGAAGGCACCGAGCCCATAGGGGTCTGCGGTGTTGCGCTGCAGCCCCTGCGAAAAGGCCGGCAGCAGCGCGGCGACCGCCGCCTGCGTCTGCTGCATGGAAAGCCCATATTGTTGGGCAAGCGCCTGCATGCCGTTGCCGTTCTGGGCCTGCGCCAGCATGTCGAACAAGGAAGGCATTGGTCTCTCCTCCGGAAATCCCGCCGGAGAAGCCTAATTCGTTTCCACCGCCGATTGAAGCGCCTTTTGGAAGACCTCGGCCGCCTCGAAGCCGAGGGTCAATAGGCGTATTCCATGAACACCGGCTCGATCGAGCCGCCCCAGCGCGTGTGGTAGGCCGACAGCAACTCCTCGGCACTGGTGGTGCCGCGCGCCACGACTTCGTCGAGCGTGTTGAGGAACGAGGTCTCGTCATAGCCGTCGCGGTTCTTCTTGCCGCGGTTCTTCAGCCCCATGCGCGAGATGGCGAGCACGTCGCGCGCGATGTCGCGAAGCGTGGTGTTGCGGAACGGCGCCGAAATGCCTTGTTCGGGCACGGCATTGCGCATCGCCAGCACTTCCTCATAGGTCCAGCTCGAGGTCAGCGCCTCGGCCGCATCGAGCGCAGCCTCGTCATAGAGAAGCCCGACCCAGAAGGCCGGCAGGGCGCAGATGCGTCGCCACGGCCCGCCGTCGGCGCCGCGCATCTCGAGAAAGCGCTTCAGCCGCACGTCGGGGAAGAGCGTCGACAGATGGTTCGCCCAGTCGCCCATCGTCGGCAATCCGTCCGGGATTTCATTGCGGGCGGCCCCGGCCATGAACTGACGGAAGGTGACGTGCGTCATGTCATGGTATTGGCCGTCGCGGATGACGAAATACATCGGCACGTCGAGCGCCCATTCGACATAATCGGCGAAGCCGAAATCGGGCGAGAAGCAGAATTCGAGCAGGCCCGAGCGCTGGTTGTCGGTGTCGCGCCAGATGTCGCCGCGCCAGCTCTGCAGGCCGTTCGGCCGGCTCTCCGTGAAGGGCGAGTTGGCGAACAGCGCCGTCGACAGCGGTTGCAACTTCAGCGACACCTGCATCTTGCGCCGCATGTCCATCTCGCTCTCGAAGTCGAGGTTAACCTGGATCGTGCAGGTGCGGTACATCATGTCGAGGCCCTTGGTGCCGACCTTGGGCATGTAACGCGTCATGATCTCGTAGCGCGACTTCGGCATTTTCGGCGTCTCGGCCAGCGACCATTTCGGGCTGCCGCCAAGGCCGAGGAAGCGGATGCCCATCGGCTCGGCGATCTCGCGCACCTGCGCCAGGTGGGCGTTGCCCTCGCGGCAGGTCTGGTGGATTGTCTCCAGCGGCGCGCCGGAGAGTTCGAACTGGCCGCCGGGCTCCAGCGAAATCGCGCCCTGGCCGGTCGGCTCGACCAGGCCGATGATGCGGCCGTCATCGATGATGGGATCCCAGCCGAGCTTTGACTGCATGCCTTCGAGGATGGCGCGTATGCCGCGCTCGCCGCCATAGGGCACGGGCTCGTTGCCGTCGACGTAGAACGGGAATTTCTCGTGCTCGGTGCCGATGCGCCACTTGTCTCGCGGTTTGTTGCCCTCGGCCAGGTGCTCGACGAGTTCGTCCATGCCTTCGATCGGCCGGAAATCGGTTGTGTCGCGCGCCATCATCAAGCCCCTGCGGCACACGACCGAAATCGACCTCGATTTCCGGGATATGCGCCAAAATCAAAGTACTACAGCAGCCTTTGCGCGTCGACGCGTGGCACTGCAGGGCGGCCGGACGACCGCCGGCGCTAGATGGACGAAATGTCAGTAGCCGATCAAGCGAAAAATCCTGAGCCAGAGGTCAACAGGAATTGAACGATGCGGCTCTTCCCATTTCCACAAAAGAGAAGGAAGAACCCTACCAATCCCCGATCGTGGCCTGCATCACCGCCAGTGCGGCCACGGCTGCCGTATCGGCGCGCAGGATGCGCGGGCCGAGCGGAATGGCGGTGACGAAGGGCAAGGCGCGCAGCACCTTGCGCTCCTCGTCGGAAAATCCGCCTTCCGGCCCGACCAGCAGGCCGAGCTTCCTTTCGCTCAACGCTTGCAGCGCGGACAAGGGATTGTTGGTCGAAGCGTCCTCGTCGCAGAAGATCAGCCGCCGCTCCTTGTCCCAGCCGGTCAGCAGGCGTTCGAACCTTTCCGCTTCCCGCACCTGCGGCACCGCAAGGATGCCGCATTGCTCGGCCGCCTCCACGACGTTGGCGCGCAACCGGTCGATGGAGGGTTTCGCCACTTGGGTGTGCTGGGTAATGACCGGCTGCAGCACTCCGGCGCCCATCTCGACCGCCTTCTGCACGAGATAGTCGAGCCGGCCCTGCTTCAGCGGTGCGAAGCAGTAGACGAGATCGGGCAGCGGCGGCTGCGGCCGTTGCCGCGCCAGCACCCTCAGCTTCACCGCCTTCTTGGATTTGGCCGCGATGGCCGCCGACCATTCGCCGTCGCGGCCGTTGAACAACAGGATCTCGGCGCCCTCGCCAAGCCGCAGCACATGCTGAAGATAATGGCTTTGCTGCTGACCGGCATCGAATTCGGCGTCCGGCCCGAGATCGTCGGGCACGAACAGGCGTTGCATCTTGTAGTTGGCGCGCATCGCCGAGGAATGGGCGAGGCGGCGGTTGGCGTCAAGTCTTGGCGGAAGGATGCCAGACGGGTTGGTAGCCTTGCCTCAGCACGCGCACGGTGGTCCGCGGCGTCAACAGCCGCAGTGTCCGGCCAGCGAGGCCGTCGAAATCCCGCGCCCCGCAATATCCTGCGAACGACCAGCGCAGCGCCCTGCCGCGACGCAGGGCGTAGGCATCGCCGCCGCCGTCGATCATCGTGCCGTCTGGCAGGCCTGCAAGCTCGTCGGCCGCCACCACCGAGGGCTTGCCGCCCGAAGCCAGCCGTTCCGTGTGCAGCCGCTTGTCGACCTGCGGCGCGCGCGGCTCGGCAATGGCGAAGGCTTCGCCGAAGCGCTGGACAAAGTCCTTGGCCCGTTCGCGCCGGCAAAAGAAGCAGGGGCGATGTCCGGCGGCCAGTGCCGTCACCTCGTCGAGGAAGAACAGCTCGGTCCAGCCGGCCTTTCCTCCCGGCCGGTTGCGGCCCATCGGCTCGCGCCGCACGCCGCGGAAGTCGCAGACGCAGATGATCCAGGCGTGAAGCGCCCAGCGTTTTTTCAACAGCGTCCTGGTCTCGGGATCGTGGATGATGCCGCGATTGCCCATGAACAGGCCGCGCTCGGGCACGGCGTGGATGGCGCCGAACGGATCGACCCGGTTTTGCAGTGGCATAGTTTTCTCCGCGCGCCCGCATCTTGGCTGAAATGCCGGCGCCATGATATCGCTCGCCGCACCGTTTTCATGTCAGCAGGGTTTTGCGATGCGGGTGCTGGTGGTCCAGAACTACGACAATACCGGCCTCGGCCAGGTCGGCGCGGCTCTGGCGGAAGCCGGTGCGGATCTCGACATCCGCCTTCCTTACAGGGGCGATCCGCTGCCGGACGATGCGAACGGCCACGACGCCATGGTGGTGCTCGGCGGCGGCCAGAACGCGCTGGCCGACGAGGAATATCCCTATTTTCCGGCGCTGCTCGAACTTATCAGCGATTTCGCCGGCCAGGACCGCGCCGTGCTCGGCATCTGCCTCGGCAGCCAGCTGGTGGCCCGCGCCTTCGGCGGCGAGAACCGCATCGGCGGCGCCAACGAATTCGGCTGGCGCGGCGTGTCGCTGACGCCGGACGCCAAGGCCGATCCGGTGCTGGCCGAGCTTCCGGAAAAGTTCCCGATCTTCCAATGGCACGACGACACTTTCGTGCTGCCCGAAGACGCGGTGCGGCTCGCCAGCAATGATGTCGCCGAGAACCAGGCGTTCCGTGTCGGCCGCGCCGTCTACGGCTTCCAGTTCCATTTCGAGGCCGACCGGCCGCTGGTAAAGGACTGGAGCACCTCTTTCGCGCCGATCATTGCAGCGCGCCACCCCGACTGGGCCGGCAAGCTCGATGGCGAAATGGCCCGTAACGGACCGGATGCCGATGCTGCCGGCCTGGCCATCGCCCGCGCATGGGTGGCGACGATCTGAGCATCATCTCTGCGGACCAGGGCGTGGCAAAATTGGCACGCGGCGGTGAATCCGCCTGGGGAAAACCGGTTTCGTCCTTGGCTTGTGTACGCCCGCCATCCTAGAAGGCGCGCGCTCTGCATCACCGGTGCAACCGCGATGGGACCTTGGTGTGGCCCGTGCGACACACCGCCGATACAGAACATGCCTAGAAGCGCGAAATCGTCGAAACTTTGAGACGTATTTTCCGTTTCAACGCATTGGTAACCGCCTCGTGCACAGATGCAGGAAGCTCAACAAGAGATGACGTCCGTGAAAGCAGCGCTTCTGTCCTTTGCCATGATGTCCGCCATCGTGATTTGCGGTCTCGGCATCTATGCGGCCGATGCCGCCAACAACCACAACGCCGTCGATGGCTACGGGGTCACCGCTTCGCTGCGCTGAAACAGCCGGACCGTTCGCGTCCTATCCGCGGCGCGCGCCACTCAAGCTTCCCTTATTGTCATTGTCAGAATGCGTTTGTCGGCGCCCTCGACAACGAGCGCGCTCAGCATGCCTGATTGCCAGGCGAGCGTATCGACATTGACGCGGTTGGCCATGACTTCCGCCTCGGGAACGGGCGTATGGCCGTGCACTACGATCTTCGGGAAAAGGCCGGCGTGATCGTGGAAAACGTCGCGGATCCAGATCAGATCCTGCGGATTCTGGTTCTCCAGGGCAATTCCTGGCCTGATGCCGGCATGGCAGAAGAAGAAGTCGCCGAAGCTGATTGAGAAGGGCAGCGAACGCAGGAAGTCGATGTGGCGTTGCGGTACGGCTTCGAGCAGAGCCTGATGTCCCCGTCTCATCGTCTCCATCCTGCCGAACCAGCCGGCGTCGGCAGCGAGCGGCACACCGTAGGATAGCGCCGTCTGGACCCCGCCATAGCGCATGAAAAGCCCGTCCGGGTCAGGGGTATCGAGAAAATCGAGAAAGCCGAGATCGTGATTGCCGGCGAGCATCACGTTTCGCGGATCGCGTTTGCGCGCCTCGATCAGGAAATCGACGACGTCCTTGGAGTCCGGTCCGCGGTCGACATAGTCGCCGAGGTGGATGACGCGCCAGTCGCGAGCCGGCTTCCATTCGAGCTCGCTCTCGATTCGCTGATGCATGGCGGCCAGCAGATCGAGCCGGCCATGGACATCGCCGATTGCGTAGAGCCGCATGCCGTCCGGACCGCGCGCGTCCAGGAAATGAATGTCGGGTTCTGCCAACGTATCGCTGTCTCCGTGATCAGGCCGTCGCCGACCTGGCTAGCGCCGGATCTGGTCCTTGCTCATGTCGGTCACCAGACGCTTTCCGCACAGCGCCAGCGTGATGTCCATCTCCTTACGGATGATTTCCAGCGCCTTGGTAACGCCTTCCTTGCCGAGCGCGCCCAGGCCGTAGAGAAACGGCCGGCCGATATAGGTGCCCCTGGCGCCGAGGCACAGCGCCTTCAGCACGTCCTGGCCGGAGCGGATGCCGCCATCCATGTGCACCTCGATCCTGTCGCCGACCGCGTCCGCGATTTCCTCCAGCGCCATGATCGACGAGGATGCGCCGTCCAACTGACGCCCGCCATGGTTGGAAACCACGATCGCGTCGGCGCCCGTTTCAGCGGCCATCAACGCGTCTTCCTTGTCGAGAATGCCTTTCAGGATCAGCTTGCCGCCCCAGCGTTCCTTGATCCAGGCGATATCCTTCCACGACAGATGCGGGTCGAACTGCTCCGTCGTCCATGACGCCAGCGAAGCCACGTCGCCGACGCCCTTGGCGTGGCCGACGATGTTGCGGAACGTGCGGCGCTTCGTGCCGGCCATGCCCATCCACCAGCGCGGACGGACCGCGATGTTGGCGATGTTGGCCAGCGTCATCTTGGGCGGCGCCGAAAGTCCGTTGCGGACATCCTTATGCCGTTGGCCGAGGATCTGCAGGTCGAGCGTCAGCACCAGCGCCGAGCATTTCGCCGCCTTTGCCCGGTCGATCAGATCGAGCACGAAGTCCTTGTCGCGCAGTACGTAAAGCTGAAACCAGAACGGCTTCTTCGTCACCGACGCGACATCCTCGATCGAGCAGATGCTCATCGTCGACAGGGTGAACGGCACGCCGAATTCCTCGGCCGCCTGCGCCGCCAGCATCTCGCCGTCGGCATGCTGCATGCCGGTCATGCCGGTTGGGGCCAGCGCCACCGGCATGGCCACCTTCTCGCCGATCATGGTCGATTCCAGTGAGCGGTTGCTCATGTCGACCAGCACGCGCTGGCGGAACTTGATCTTCTGGAAGTCGTCCTCGTTGGCCCGGTAGGTGCTCTCGGTCCATGCGCCGGAATCGGCATACTCGAAGAACATCCTGGGCACGCGCCGTCGCGCCAGGTCCTTGAGGTCGGCAATGGTGAGAATGTCGCTCATCGTGTCCCCGCTTGATCGATATCGTTCAGGAGCGTTTGCGCGCCGGCTCGGCATCGCCGGCTTCAGAGCGTTGCCTGAGCCTGAGCCGCGATACGCGCTGCCAGTCGCCGCTGCGCTCGGCTTGTGCCATCGACCGCTCGACATAGATCATGTGGTCCATCGCCGCCTGCCGCGCGCCGGCCGGGTCGCCGGCCTTGACCGCGATGTGGATCGCCCGGTGCTGGGCCAGCAGCGCATCGCGCGCGCCGGGCACGGTGAACACCAGCAACCGGTTCTGGAACACGCCTTCCGACAGCAGCCTATAGCAGGAGCGCAGCGTATGCAGGAGCAGGATGTTGTGCGCGCATTCGCAGATCGCATGATGGAACTCGACATCGATCTCGGCTTCGTCGTCGAAATCCCCGGTGCTGTGCGCTTCGTCCATGCGTGCCATGATGCGGTCGAGCAGGGCCAGGTCCTCCGGCGTGGCGCGCCGCGCCGCATATTCGGCGGCGATCCCCTCCACCTCCCGGCGATACTCCAGGTAATCGGCCACCGCCTTGCGATGCGTCGAGATCAGGTCCGCCACCGGCTTGGTGAACAGCTGGCCGATGATGTCGGCGACATATGTGCCGCCGCCCGGCCGCGTCGTCAAAAGGCCGCGTCCCTCGAGCGCCTTCAGCGCGTCGCGCAGGATCGGCCGGGACACATCGAACTGGCGCGCCAACTCGCGCTCGCCAGGCAGCCGGTCGCCGGTGCGCAACACGCCTTCGAGGATGAGGCTTTCGATCTGCTGCACCACCTCGTCGGCGGTTCGCGAGTGCTCGATCCTGGAAAAAATGTCGCTCAACTGCATGCCTGGGAGTGTTGAACCGGTGTCGCGCAAGATAAAGCCAGCGTCGCCAACTGGTCAAATTATTTATCCAATTGGTCGAAGCGTGTCGGCTTCCCCGCTCGCGTCCATATCGTCTTCGGCTAAACTTTGCTGTTTGCGTCACCGGCCTATTGGCTCTAGAGGACGCAACTGCAAGAGGGTTCAAAGAAACCCGGGGAACAAGCCGTGTCGCAGGACCCGTCCAATCTCGAATTTCAACCGCGCGCCAAGGGCAGCGTGCTCGGCTTTCCGGCGCATGAGGGACGGCCTGGTGCGCTGGGCGAAGTCCATGCCCGTCCGCACCCGCTGATCGAGAAGCCGCGTGTGCTGATCCAGCTCGCCTTCATGACCGAGGGTGGCGCCGGCGTCGATCATTCGGTGCTTTCCGAGCTGTCGCGCCGGCTCGGCATAGCCGCGCCCGACCGTCAGGCCCGCCATCACGCCATGAGATGGGGCCAGGGCTCGCTGCGCTGGGAGCGGCATACCGAATTCTCCACCTATCTGTGGGAAGGGCCGCTTGCCGAAGGCGGCAAGGGCCAGGAGGATTCGCCGTTCGGCAACGGATTTTCTCCACCCGGAACCGTTATTTCAGGCATTCGGCTCGAGATCCGCAAATGGACGCAGGCGGGCGAGCGGTCGATCGCCGGCTTTGATCCGACCAGCCTCTGCTATTCGCTGGTCGAACGCGGCAATGCTGCGATCGTCACCGATTTCCGCCAGGATGGCGACGGCCTGACCCGTATGCTGATCCTTGACCGCGCCCTGACGCCCGCCAGCACCGGCGCCTTGTCGCAGCGGCTGATCGACATCGAGACCTACCGCACGCTGGCCATGCTCGGCCTGCCGCTGGCGCTGGCCTTGTCGGGCCGCGCCCGTCGTATCGAGGACAGGCTGGCCCAGATCACGCTGGAGATGAAGCTCGCCGAGACCCGCGACAGCCAGAAATTGCTTGCCGACCTGACCGAACTCGCGGCTGAGTTGGAGGCCGACGCGGCGTCGAGCCTCTACCGCTTCGGCGCCAGCCGTGCCTATGACGGCATCGTCGGCGAAAGGCTGGAAGCGCTCGAGGAAGAGGCCGTACAGGGATATGACACCTGGGCGGGGTTCCTGCGGCGGCGCATGGCGCCCGCCATGCGCACCTGCCGTTCGGTCGAGGAGCGTCAGGCCAATCTGTCGCGCAAGCTGACGCGCGCAACCACGCTGCTGCGAACCTGGGTCGATGTCGAGGTCGAGAAGCAGAACCGCGACCTGCTCGCCTCGATGAACAATCGCGCCCGGTTGCAACTGCGCCTGCAGCAGACCGTCGAAGGCCTGTCGGTCGCGGCCGTTTCCTACTATGTCGTCGGCCTCGTCGGCTATGTCGCCAAGGGCGCCTCGATCTTCGGCCATGCCTTCGCGCCCGAAGTGGTCACGGCGGCGTGCGTGCCGCTCGCCATCCTGCTGGTCTGGTGGGGCGTGCGGCGGGTGCGGCGCATGCATTCCGAGCCGGCGAAACATCCGGGCGAGTAGGCGCGCCTTTACTTCCCACAGGATAAGGCCTGCCAGCGGCAGATTGCCGCTGCGGAAGGCGTCCGTTGCGTCCGTGCCCGCTCTCGGTCAAAGCGGGTTTGCAACCGACGCGCTTCACTGGTAAAAGATTTTGACCAGTCAAGCGAGATGAGGCTGCCGATGTCCGGCCTTGCCATGCCCAAGCCAGACGACGCCACGATGCGCCGGCGCGGCGAGATCGTCGCCGACATGCGCATCATCGTGCCGGGCGAGGGCGTGGTCGACGCGGCCAACGAAATGCGCGCCTTCGAGAGCGATGGCCTGACCGCCTATCGGCAATTGCCGTTGGTCGTGGTGCTGCCCGAAACGGTGGCGCAGGTTTCGCGCGTGCTGAAATACTGCAACGACCGCAACATCCGTGTCGTGCCGCGCGGCTCCGGCACCTCGCTGTCGGGCGGCGCGCTGCCGCTGGAGGACGCGGTGCTCCTGGTCATGAGCCGCTTCAACCGCGTTATCGAGATCGATTTCCCCAATCGCATCGTCGTCGCCCAGCCGGGCGTCACCAATCTCGGCATCACCACCGCCGTCGAGCAGAAGGGTTTTTACTACGCCCCCGATCCATCCTCCCAGATCGCCTGCTCGATCGGCGGCAATGTCGCCGAAAATTCCGGCGGCGTGCACTGCCTCAAATACGGCCTGACCGCCAACAATGTGCTCGGCATCGAGATGGTGCTGATGAACGGCGAGGTGGTGCGGCTCGGCGGCAGGCATCTGGACGCGGAAGGCTACGACCTGCTCGGCGTCATGACCGGCTCCGAAGGCTTGCTGGGCGTCGTCACCGAAATCACGGTGCGCATTCTGAAGAAGCCGGAGACGGCACGTGCGCTGCTGATCGGCTTCCCGACCAGCGAGCAGGGTGGCCAATGCGTCGCCGACATCATCGGCGCGGGCATCATTCCGGGCGGCATGGAGATGATGGACCGCCCGGCGATCCATGCGGCGGAGGATTTCGTCCATGCCGGATACCCCCTGGATGTGGAGGCGCTGCTGATCGTCGAGCTCGATGGGCCCAGCGTCGAGGTCGATCATTTCATCACCGAGGTCGAGGCGATCGCCATCCGCAACGGTTCGACCACCTGCCGCATTTCGCAGTCGGAGCAGGAGCGGTTGAGCTTCTGGGCAGGGCGCAAGGCGGCCTTCCCCGCGGTCGGCCGCATCTCGCCCGACTACTATTGCATGGACGGCACCATCCCGCGCAAGGAACTGCCGCGCGTGCTGGCCGGCATGCGTGAGCTCTCCGAGAAATACGGGCTTGGCGTCGCCAACGTCTTCCATGCCGGCGACGGCAATCTGCATCCGCTGATCCTCTATGACGCCAACGTGCCGGGCGAACTCGACAAGGCCGAGAGTTTCGGCGCGGACATATTGCGACTGTGCGTCAAGGTCGGCGGCGTCTTGACCGGCGAGCATGGGGTGGGCGTCGAGAAACGCGACCTGATGCCGGAAATGTTCAACGAGATAGACCTCGACCAGCAGATGCGGGTCAAATGCGCCTTCGATCCCAACCATCTGCTCAACCCGGGCAAGGTGTTCCCGCAGCTGCGCCGCTGCGCGGAGCTGGGGCGCATGCATGTGCATCGCGGACAGATGGCGTTTCCGGATATTCCGAGGTTTTGATGGCAGCGTCTCAGAATTTGGGCTCCTCGCCCCCGCAAAGCGGGGGAGAGGTGGCTCGGGCGAAGCCCGAGACGGAGAGGGGGACGCCCGACGTGCCGAGCCGCCGCTCGCCGGAAAAGATTGCTCGCGCACGAGCGCTTCGCCACGGTGACAACCAGGCGGAGGCAACCCTCTGGAATGAGCTGAAAGCCAAAAAGCTGAGTGGGTACAAATTCGTTCGCCAGATGCTCATCGGTCCATACTTCGCGGATTTCGCGTGTCGAAAACAACGATTGATTATCGAGTTGGACGGCAGCCAGCACGCCGAAAGCAGCTACGACAGGCGGCGTGACGAATTTATGCGTAACGCAGGCTTCTCGGTTTTGCGCTTCTGGAATCTTGATGTGTTGAAGGACACGAGGAGCGTTTGCGAGACGATCTTTGCAGCGCTGGAAGGACGGCTTTCTGAAGATGTAGTTGCAGCAGATCTGAGGTTTGTTTTCGCTGCCAAGAGCATAGGAGATAGTGCTCTATGATGGCCCCCTCTCCGTCTCGGGCTTCGCCCGAGCCACCTCTCCCCCGCTTTGCGGGGGCGAGGAACTGGGCGCGAACATGACCACCTTCACTCCCACCACCCCTGCCGAAGTCCTCTCCACCGTCGCCTGGGCGGCGGCGGAAGGCTCGCCGCTCGAAATCCTCGGCCATGGTTCCAAGCGCGGCATCGGCCGTCCGCTGCAGACCGAGCACACGCTCGACCTGTCGAAGCTCGCCGGGGTGACGCTCTATGAACCGGCCGAACTGGTGCTGTCGGCAAAGGCCGGCACGCCGCTGGCCGAAATCGAGACGCTGCTGGCTCAAAACGGCCAGCAACTCGCTTTCGAGCCGATGGATTACGGCCCGCTGCTCGGCGGTGAGCCGGGCAAGGGCACGCTTGGTGGTGCGCTTGCAGCGAACCTCTCCGGCCCGCGCCGGCTGAAGGCGGGCGCGGCGCGCGACCATATCCTGGGCATCCACGTGGTTTCCGGGCGCGGCGAGGCCTTCAAATCCGGGGGCCGCGTGGTGAAGAACGTCACCGGTTACGATTTGTCCAAGCTGATGGCCAACAGTTGGGGCACGCTGGCCGTGTTCACCGACGTCACCTTCAAGGTGCTGCCGTCGGCCGAGACCGAGGTTACGCTCGCCGTCCGCGGCCTGCTCGACGATGCGGCCGCCGCGGCCATGGCCCTGGCGCTCGGCTCCAGTGCGGAAGTATCGAGCGCTGCGCACCTGCCGGAGCGGATTGCCGCACGGGTTGCCGCAGGCGTGCTCGGCAATGATGCGGCCACGCTGCTGCGGGTGGAAGGTTTTGGCCCCTCCGTCGCCTATCGCATCGCCGCGCTGAAGGCGTTGCTCGGAGATGCCGGACCGCTGGAGGAGATTTCCAGCGAAGCGTCGGCTGCCCTGTGGCGTGACGTGCGCGATTGCAGGCCTTTCGCGGACAACAGCGACAAACCGGTCTGGCGCGTATCGATGGCGCCGGCCCAGGCGCACCAGATGGTTCTGACGCTGCGCATGCAGGCGGCCGTCAGCGCCTTCTATGACTGGCAGGGCGGACTGGTATGGCTGCGCATGGAGGAGGGTGACCCGGAAGCGGCGCTGCTGCGCGGACTCCTGAGAAAGCATGGCGGCGGCCATGCGACGCTGGTGCGCGCCGCACCTTCGCATCGCGCCGCCTTGCCGGTGTTCGAGCCGCAGGCTCCCTCACTGGCAGCGCTCAGCCAGCGGCTGAAGCAGGAATTCGACCCCAAGAACATTCTCAATCCCGGCCGCATGGCCTAGGACATCAGAGATGCAGACCAATTTCTCGCCCGCACAGCTTGCCGACCCGCATGTTGCCGAGTCGGAAAAGATCCTGCGCAAATGCGTGCATTGCGGTTTCTGCACCGCCACCTGCCCGACCTATGTGACGCTAGGCAACGAGCTCGATTCACCGCGCGGGCGCATCTACCTGATCAAGGACATGCTGGAAAATGGCCGCCCGGCCGACAAGGAGATCGTCACCCATATCGATCGCTGCCTGTCGTGCCTGGCCTGCATGACCACCTGCCCGTCCGGCGTCAACTACATGCATCTGGTCGACCATGCCCGCGCCCACATCCAGCAGACCTATAGGCGGCCGCTGCTCGATCGCCTGACCCGCGCCATGCTGGCCTTCGTCCTGCCCTATCCCCGGCGTTTTCGCGCGGCGCTCAAATTGGCGAAACTGGGCAAGCCGTTCATCGGCCTGTTCGAGAAGATCCCGGCATTGAAGCCGCTTGGCGCAATGCTCAAGCTCGCGCCGGAATCGATCCCGGGACCATCGCCTATGACTTCGCCGGGCACCCATACCGGGCAGGGGGCGAAGAGGGGGCGCGTCGCCATCCTCACCGGTTGCGCGCAATCGGTGCTCGATCCCGCCATCAACGACACGACCATTTCGCTGCTGACGCGGCTTGGCGTCGAGGTCGTGGTGCCGCCGGGCGAGGGCTGTTGCGGCGCGCTCGTCCATCACATGGGCCGCGAGCACACCGCCCTTGCTTCGGCAAGGCAAAATGTCGATGCCTGGACCCGCGCCATCGAACAAGGCGGGATCGATGCCATCATCATCACCGCGTCGGGCTGCGGCACGACCATCAAGGACTACGGTTTCATGCTGCGGCTCGATCCGGCCTACGCCGAAAGGGCTGCACGTGTCTCCGCGCTGGCCAAGGACATCACCGAATACCTGGTCGCCATCGACCTGCCCGAACCGGTGCGCAAGCCGGGCACGGTCGTCGCCTATCATTCGGCCTGCTCGATGCAGCACGGCCAGAAGATCACCCGACAGCCTAGGGAATTGCTGGCCAAAGCCGGTTTCGTCGTGCGCGAGCCGCGCGAAGGGCATTTGTGCTGCGGCTCGGCCGGCACCTACAACATTCTGCAGCCGGATATTTCGGCCAGGCTGCGCGACCGCAAGGTGAAAAACATCGAGGCGACAGGCGCTTCGGTCGTCGCCACCGGCAATATCGGCTGCATAACGCAGATCGCGTCCGCCGCGAAGCTGCCGGTGGTGCATACGATCAAGCTGCTCGACTGGGCCTATGGCGGGCCGAGGCCGGAAGGTGTCGCGGAATCCGGCCTCGTTGCCGCGGAGTGATAAGACGGTCGTAGGCGCCGCCCCTCATCCGGCCGCTTCGCGGCCACCTTCTCCCCAGCTGGGGAGAAGAGGTTGGCGCAGGCGTGGGAAATCTCCTCTCCCCTCGGGGAGAGGTCAGCCGAGCGAAGCGGAGGCTGGGTGAGGGGGCTGGCGCCCCCCTGCGTTATTCCGCTGCCAGCCTGTCGATCGTGCCGTAGGTCGCCTCGTAGAGCGCGCGCTGGCGGCTGAGCGCCACCATCGTGTTGCGGAGCAGGATCGCAACGGTGATCGGGCCGACACCGCCCGGCACCGGCGTGATCCAGGAGGCAACGTCCTTCACGCTGTCGGTGTCGACGTCGCCGACGATACGGGTGGAACCGTCCGGCAGCGTCTCGGAATTGATGCCGATATCGATGACGGCCGCACCGGGCTTTACCATGTCGGCCTTGATCAGGCGCGGCTTGCCGACAGCGACGAACAGCGCATCGGCGCGGCGCGCGTGCGCGGCGACCGAGCGCGTCATGTGATGGCAGACCGTGACCGTCGCGCCCTCGCTCATCAAGAGGAAGGCGATCGGCTTGCCGACGATCTCGGAGTGGCCGACGATCACCACCTCCAGGCCCTTGAGGTCGAGGCCGGTTTCCTTGAGCAGTTCGACCGAGGCGGCCGCCGTGCAGGGCGCCAGATCGAGCTGGTTGTAGACGATGTTGCCGATCGAGGCCGGATGCATGCCTTCGACGTCCTTCAGCGGATGCACCGCCGCCTGCAACGTCCTGATCGGGATATGTGCCGGCACCGGCCGCTGGATGATGATGCCGGTAACGCGCGGATCGGCGTTCAGGCCGTGGATCGCCGCTTCCAGTTCGCCCGCGGTAATCGTGGCGGGAAAGCGCCGTTCTTCGAAATCGATACCCGCCAGCTCCGCCTTGGCGCGCTGGTTGCGTACGTAGACATCCACCGCCGCCGTATCGCCGACGGTGATCGACACCAGCTTGGGCGGGAACCCTTCGGCCCTTGCGATCGCCGCATCCTCGCGTACGGCGGCGATGATGCGCCGGGCAACCGGGCCGCCCTTGAGATAGCGGCTGTCGTCGGACAGTGACATGATCGGACTCTTCTGACCTGGGCGTTGCCTTGCCATAGCAAAAGAACAGCGGCAATGGCAGCACGAATGCGAACCGTCATGCCTTTTGCGCGACGTGCGGGCGCGGCAGTGCTTCGCCCGAAACGGAAAGGGCAGCACGGTTTCCCGTGCCGCCCTTTCTGACCGGCCGCATCCCCATACGGCCCGTCCCCCGTTATTTCTTCCGATCCCGGGAAGCGCCGCGCTTCCGGATCGGGTGATTCGCAGCAACTATTATATCACCTCGACAGTGGTTCCGACATTGACCCGTTCGTAAAGGTCGACGACATCCTCGTTGCGCATGCGGATGCAGCCCGACGACACGGCGCCGCCGATCGTCCAGGGCTGGTTGGTGCCGTGGATGCGATATTCCGTACTGCCGAGATAGAGCGCGCGCGCGCCGAGCGGGTTCTCCATGCCGCCGGCCAGGTAGGTCGGCAGGTAGCGTCCCTTGGCGGCCTCGCGCTTGATCATTGCAGCCGGCGGGCGCCAGTCCGGCCACTCGCGCTTGTTGGTGATCTTGTGCGTGCCCGACCATTCGAAGCCCGGCTTCCCGGTGCCGACGCCATAGCGCCGCGCCTTGCCGTTCTTCTCGACCAGATAGAGGAAGTTCTCGCGGGTATCGATGACGATGGTGCCCGGCTTCTGCGTGCCGTCATAGGCGACTTCCTGCGGCAGGTAGATCGGGTTGATCTGGGGGCGCATTACCATGCGCTTGGCCGGTGCCTGCACGGCCGCCGTCTGCACGCGGTCGGGCCGCGCCGGCTGCGCATAACGCGGGCGCGGCTGCTGCGTGACCTGCCGGTTCTGCCGCACGATGCCCGGCGCATGGCCAAGCTGCAGCACCCAGGGGGCGGAAAGGTCGGGGCTCACCATCACCGGCGGTCTGTCGGCATAGCGGTCTCCGGCCGTGGAAGGTGTGACGCCGGCAGCAAACGCAGCCACGGCGCCGAGCACGGGAAACAAGACTCTCTTCATCGGGAACGCACCTTGATCGTCTGACAAACCGGGTGGAAACGGCCTCCCGGTTCAGCGATCATTGGCGCGGGAACAGCAACCGAAACATGAATCGGAATGTGTAAAATGCGGAATTGTCAGTAAACCTTTCGGTGTGGTTACCGCCGCGTTCAGGAATCTGGTAAAGCCAAGGTAAAGCAGCGCAACCAGCGCGTTAACGAATGGATTCTCGCCATGGACAATGAAAAAACCGGCCTTCTCGCCGGACCGGACGGTGTCGCGCGCTGCTTCTGGCACGGCAATCTACCAGACTATCTGCATTACCACGACCATGAATGGGGCCGCCCGGTGGCGGACGACCGCCGGCTGTTCGAGAAGATCTGTCTCGAAGGGTTCCAGTCGGGCCTGTCCTGGCTGACCATCCTGCGCAAGCGGGAGAATTTTCGCGCCGCTTTCGCCGGCTTCGATTTCGACAAGGTCGCCGCCTTCACCGAGAAGGATGTCGAGCGCCTCCTTGGCGATGCCGGCATCATTCGCCATCGCGGCAAGATCGTCTCGACCATCAACAACGCCAAACGCGCCCGCGAAATGGTCGACGAATTTGGCTCGCTGGCTGCCTGGTTCTGGAAGTTCGAACCCGGCAAGGAGGAACGGCCGCAGGTCGTCGACCTCGCCCATCTGCGCGCCAATCCGACCACGGCGGTCTCGATCCGCATTTCCAAGGACCTGAAGAAGCTCGGCTGGACCTTCGTCGGCCCGACCACGGTCTACGCCTTCATGCAGGCGATGGGTCTGGTCAACGATCATCTCGAGGGATGTGTGTGCCGCAAGCAGGTCGAGAAGGAGCGGAAGGCTTTTAAACGGCCGAGATAGCCTCAGCTGCCATTGGCACTTCCCAGGAACAGGCCGGCGACGATCGCGACCACGGTGGCGACCGTCGGATAGATCACCAGCAGGCCGGTCACCAATGCATCGCGCATGGAAGGCCCCTTGCCGGTATCGGCGGAAACCTCGAACGGTCCGGCCGGCTGGCCGATCATCCTGGGAGCATGGCCACCCGCCGCGCGCAGGCGTGCCGGCATGTCGCCCGCATCCCTGTTGTCCTGAAATTCCACCGCGCTGATCATGTCCCGACCCCTTCATTGCGGTGCGCTGTATCGGCCTCGATTATGTCGGCACGATGCCGCGCCGATGGCGGGATTGTTTCATTTTCGGTGCGTTTTTGTTTCGGCGAACGCCCGCGTGCCTCCTCGTATGCGTAGAGACAGCGCCTGCCGCCGGCCTTGCCCGGTAGGACCTGTTCGGTTAGGACACGCCCGTTGCGAAAATCGCAACGCTGTGAGTTTTCAGCAACACAAAACACCGGGCGAATCCCATGGCCGACAAATCGGAAAAGACGAAAGCGCGGCTGCCGCGCGGTTTTGCCGACCGCAGCGCCGAGGACATCCGCGCCGTCGAGAAGATGATGGCGACGATCCGCTCGGTCTACGAACTCTACGGTTTCGAACCCGCCGACCAGCCGCTGATCGAATACACCGATGCGCTCGGAAAATTCCTGCCCGACCAGGACAGGCCGAACGAGGGTGTGTTCTCCTTCCAGGACGACGACGACCAGTGGCTGTCGCTGCGCTACGACCTGACCGCGCCGACGGCGCGTTTCGTCGCCGAGAATTTCGAGCGCTTGCCAAAACCCTATCGCAGCTATCGTTCCGGCTGGGTGTTCCGCAACGAGAAGCCTGGTCCCGGCCGCTTCCGCCAGTTCATGCAGTTCGACGCCGACACGATCGGCACGCCGGGCGTCGCGGCCGACGCCGAGATGGCGATGATGATGGCCGATGTCATGGAGGCGCTCGGCATCAAGCGCGGCGACTACGTCATCCGCGTCAACAACCGCAAGGTGCTGGACGGCGTGCTCGAGGCGATCGGCCTCGGCGGCGAAGAAAATGCCGGCCGCCGGCTTACCGTGCTGCGCGCCATCGACAAGCTGGACAAGCTCGGGCCGGAAGGCGTCCGATTACTGCTTGGCCCGGGGCGCTGGGACGGCGGCAAGGAAGGCGAGGGCGACTTCGCCAAGGGCGCCGGGCTGGATGATGCGCAAGCCGAGGCGGTTCTTCTGGCGACCGCACGCAATGCGCAGGCCGGCCAGGATGCCAGCGTCAGTGCGAACGCCGTCTACCAGGAGGGCGTTGGCGAGCTCGCGACCATCGAGGCCCTGGTCAGGGCGGCGGGATACGGCGAAGATCGCGTCGCCATGGACCGCTCCGTTGTGCGCGGCCTCGAATACTACACCGGTCCGGTCTTCGAGGCCGAGCTCCTGGCCGAGATCCCCAACGAGGATGGCCAGATCGTGCGCTTCGGTTCGGTCGGCGGCGGCGGCCGCTATGACGGGCTGGTGTCGCGCTTCCGCGGCGAGCCGGTGCCGGCGACCGGCTTTTCGATCGGCGTCTCCAGGCTGATGACGGCGCTGAAGAACCTCGGCAAGCTCGACAGCGCCGACGTGATCGCGCCGGTCGTCGTGCTGGTCATGGACAAGGACACCGAAAGCCTCGGCCGTTACCAGAAGATGGTGGGCGAGCTCCGCGCCGCAGGCATCCGCTCCGAAATGTATCTCGGCGGCGCCGGCATGAAGGCGCAGCTCAAATATGCCGACCGCCGCGGCTGCCCGGTGGCGGTCATCCAGGGCGGCGACGAGCGCGCCAAGGGCGAATTGCAGATCAAGGACCTGATCGAAGGCGCGCGGCTGTCGGCCGAGATCACGGATAACGCCGAATGGCGCGCCGCCCGCCCGGCGCAGGTCACGGTGCCGGAAGGCGAGCTGGTTGCGCAGGTGAAGAAGATACTGGCGGCGCAGGCCTCCGATCATGCGAAGGATGGCGCTTGAGCGCCCCCCTCTGGCCTGCCGGCCATCTCCCCCTCAAGGGGGGAGATTGGACGTCGTTTGGGCTTTCGCCAATCTCCAGCGTTGAAGAGGCGCCAAGCCTCAAGCTGCCGATCTCCCCCCTTGAGGGGGAGATGTCCGGCAGGACAGAGGGGGGGGCCTCGCGCCCAACCTATCAATGACCTCCCGCTATCCCGCCATCTCCGCCGACATCGCCAACCTCTTCGCCGCCCGCGACACGCACGCCGTCGAGGTCGCCGTGCTGCAGCCGGCTGATCCCTTCCTCGACATGGCGGGCGAGGATTTGCGCCGCCGCATTTTCCTGACCGAGAGCGAGACCGGGCAGACGCTCTGCCTGCGGCCGGAATTCACCATTCCCGTTTGCCTCGACCATATCGCCAGCCAGGCCGGTACGCCGCGCCGTTACTCCTATCTGGGCGAGGTGTTCCGCCAGCGCCGCGAAGGCGGCAACGAGTTCTTCCAGGCCGGCATCGAGGATCTCGGCGACCGCGACACGGCTGCGGCCGATGCCCGTTCGGTGGCCGATGCGCATGCGCTGCTGTCCCTGGCGCTGCCGGACCAGAAGCTGGCGATCACGCTCGGCGACCAGGCCGTCTTCGAGGCGGTGCTGGCGGCTCTCGGCCTGCCGCGCGGCTGGCGCATGCGGCTCGCCCGCGCCTTCGGCTCGGCGCCGATGCTGGAGGCAGCCCTTGCCGATCTCGCCAACCCGCCGCGCAACAGCCAGCTCTCCGGCCCGGTCGCGGCACTCGTGCTCGACGGTGACCTGGACGGTCTCTCCGCGCATATAGCCGGCGGCATGGAAGAGGCCGGCCTGTCGGCTTCGGCTGGACGCGCGCCGGCCGATATCGCGCGGCGGCTGATCGAAAAGGCCGAGCTGCGCAGCGTGCGGCTGTCCGACGAAGCCTTCGCGGCGTTGAAGACCTTTCTGGCGATCGACGTGCCGCTCGACGCGGCGACACGGGCGCTGGAGAGCTTTGCCGCCGACGCGGGCCTATCGCTGGGTGCCGCGCTGGAAAAATTCGCGGCGCGCGCCAAGGCAATCGAGGCACATGGCTTGCCGGCGCAAGGAATCCGCTACGATGCCGCTTTCGGGCGCCCGCTCGATTACTACACCGGCGTGGTCTTCGAGATCGCGGCACAGGATGCCGACCGGCCGCTGGCCGGCGGCGGCCGCTACGACCGGCTGCTGACGCTGCTCGGCGCGAAGACGCCGATCCCCGGCGTCGGCTTCTCGGTCTGGCTCGACCGCATCGAGGCATTGCGGGAGCACGCGCGATGATCACGCTGGCGATCCCGTCCAAGGGCCGGTTGAAGGAGCAGGCGCTGGAGGTGCTGGCAAAAGCCGGCCTCGCCATCAGCCTGCCCGGTGACGAGCGCAAATATCACGCCCGCGTCGAAAGCATGGACAATGTCGAGGTCGTTTTCCTGTCCGCCTCCGAAATATCGGGCGAGATCGGGCAAGGGGCCGTCGATCTCGGCATCACCGGCGAGGACCTCGTGCGCGAGAACCTCGCCGACTGGGAGGCGCGCGCCGAAATCGTCGCCCGTCTCGGCTTCGGCCATGCCGATGTCGTGGTGGCCGTGCCCGACATCTGGCTCGATGTCGAGACCATGGCCGACCTCGATGATGTCGCCGCCGATTTCCGCCAGCGTCACGGAAGGCGGCTCAGGATCGCCACCAAATACTGGCGGCTGACCCAGCAATTCTTCTCGCAAAAGCACGGCATCCAGGTCTATCGCATCGTCGAGAGCCTGGGCGCCACCGAGGGCGCGCCGGCGGCCGGCCTTGCCGACGTCATCGTCGACATCACCACCACGGGCTCGACCCTGCGCGCCAACCATCTCAAGGTGCTGGCCGACGGCGTCGTGCTGCGGTCGCAGGCGTGCCTTGTCGCGTCGCGAAAGGTGCGTTCCACGGCCGACGAGGCGATCCTGCGCGACATAGCGGCGAGCATGGCCTCGGTGAAGGCATAGCCCGTCCAGCATGCCTCGGCGATCGTCGTGCCTGGCGGCGGACAAATTTTGTTCTTGCTTTGTGCCGGCAACTATGCTACAAATATCGGTATGGTGATGATTTGCGCCACCCGCCCGTCGAGGCGGGTTTTTCGTTTCTGCGCCATTCTCACGACCCTGGAAGGCGGCGCGGCCCGCCTTCCGAAGCCCGCCCTACCTTCGGCGGGATTTCCACCGTCCCGGCAGGCTGATAGGCTCGGATGTTCTGGGAGGAGAGAGCGATGCCGGTCAATCTCGACGAGCTGAAGAACGCCACCAATCTGCGCGGACGCGGCGCGTACGCCGGCAGCGTCTTTGTCGCGCCCGTCGACGGCAAGGCGCATGTCTCCGGTGAGCGCGCCGTGCCGCTGCTCGACAAGACCATCCCCGCGCTGTTCTCCGACACGGCCGTCAAATACGCCACGCTCGATGCCGCCGTCTTCGTCGGCCAGGACAAGCGCTTCACCTGGAGCGAGCTGTCCGACACGGTGGATGCGCTGGCCGCCGGCTTCCTGGCGCTGGGCCTCGAAAAGGGCGATCGCGTCGGCATCTGGTCGCCCAACCGCTGGGAATGGCTGGTGACGCAATTCGCCACCGCCCGCATCGGCCTCATCCTGGTCAACATCAACCCGGCCTACCGGCTCACCGAGCTGGACTATGCGCTGAACAAGGTCGGCTGCAAGGCTCTGGTCACCGCGGCCAGCTTCAAGAGCTCGGATTATCTCGGCATGATCGAGACGCTGGCGCCGGAGATCGCGAAGGCGACACCCGGCGAGCTCAAGGCGCAGAAGCTGCCGGCGCTCAGGATCGTCATCCGCATGGGCGAGGAGAACTCGCCAGGCATGTTCAACTTCGCCGATGTGCTGGCCATGGCGGGGCGCGACGAGCATGACAGCCTCGACCGCATCTCCGAAGGGCTGAAGCCGGACGATGCCATCAACATCCAGTTCACCAGTGGCACCACGGGCGCGCCCAAGGGCGCGACGCTGACCCACAACAACATCGTCAACAACGGCAATTTCGTCACCTCGGCGATCAAGTTGACGGTGGACGACCGGCTTTGCATTCCCGTGCCGCTCTACCATTGCTTCGGCATGTCGATGGGCACGATGGGCTGCGTCACCAAGGGCGCGACCATGGTCTTTCCCGGCGAGGGCTTCGATGCCGGCGCGACATTGAACGCCGTGGCGCAGGAGCGCTGCACCGGTCTCTACGGCGTGCCGACCATGTTCGTCGGCCTGCTCGACCATCCCGATTTCGCCGCCTTCGACCTGTCCAGCCTGCGCACCGGCATCATGGCCGGCTCGCCATGCCCGATCGAGGTGATGAAGAAGGTGGTGTCGCTGATGCATATGTCCGAAGTGACCATCGCCTACGGAATGACCGAGACCAGCCCGGTCTCGTTCCAGAGCAGCGTCGACGATCCCCTGGAAAAACGCGTCTCGACCGTCGGGCGCGTTCATCCCCATGTCGAGGTCAAGGCCATCGATGCCGATGGCGCAACCGTCGCGGTCGGTGCGCCGGGCGAGCTCTGCACGCGCGGCTATTCCGTGATGAAGGGCTATTGGGACGACGACGACAAGACCCGCGAGGCGATCGATGCCGACGGCTGGATGCATACGGGCGACCTCGCCACGATCGACGCCGAGGGCTATTGCAACATCGTCGGCCGGGTCAAGGACATGGTCATCCGCGGCGGCGAGAACGTCTATCCGCGCGAGGTCGAGGAGTTCCTCTACCGCCATCCCAAGGTGAGGGAAGTGCAGGTGTTCGGCATTCCCGACGCCAAATATGGCGAGGAGCTCTGCGCCTGGATTGTGCTCAAGCCCGGCCAGATCGCCACCGAGCAGGAGATCAAGGCCTTCTGCGCCGGCCAGATCGCGCATTACAAGGTTCCGCGTCACATCCGCTTCCGCACGGAACTGCCGATGACGGTGACCGGCAAGCCGCAGAAATTCCTGATGCGCCAGGCGATGGTGGAGGAACTGGGGCTGGTGACGCAGAAGACCGCGTGAGGGCGTTTCCGCGCGCCGGATTGGGCTGCGCGGTTGCCAAGACAATTGTGAAATGTCGCGTTTGGGGCGGAGAGTGGTCAGTCGGGCTTCAGGATGCATGAGCCAGAAAGCTGACATTCCGCCGGCGACCCATTGCGGGCACGCAATTTGACTTACACGGACACAATGCCCCAAATCCATGACGAGATGGACGTCCATATGGATGGATCGGGACCTCAATGGCAGCTTATGAGATTTTCGACGTAGATATCAGTGATCCGGTCGATACCAAGAATTCATGACGGGCGTGAAGTCTGCTTGGAATTAGCTGGAGCCGAATCTCTGGCGCAAGGTCGAGCACGACTATGTGTAATGTGCGAAATTAACTTGTACATGGATATATACGATGAGCTATGAGTTTGATTTCGCGGACGTCTTTGCCGCATGGCCCGAGCTAGCACAAGGCGCGCTCAATACTCTTGTCATGTCCGGCCTTGCAATGGCCATGGGCATGGTCGTTGCGGTTGCCGGCGCGCTCGGCAAGACCTCCGGCCCAAAGCCGTTACGTATCGTCATAGATGTCTATATCGAGTTGATCCGGAACACACCGTTCCTCATCCAGATTTTCATGATCTTCTTCGGCCTGCCGTCGCTCGGCATTCGCTTATCTTCCAATACGGCTGCGGTGATAGCGCTGGTCGTCAATGTCGGCGCCTACGGCATCGAGATCATCCGCGCCGGCATCGAAAGTATCGGCAAGGGACAGATCGAGGCAGGCCGGGCGCTCGGCCTGAAGCCGCTCCAGATTTTCCGCCTCATCGTACTCAAACCCGCGATCCAGGCGATCTATCCTTCGCTCACCAGTCAGTTCATCCTGCTCCTACTGAATTCCAGCGTCTGTTCGGCTATTGCCGCTACCGAATTGACGGCCGCCGCCGGCGACATTCAGTCGCGGACTTTCCGCTCGTTCGAGGTGTATTTCGTCATCACCTGTATGTACTTCGTCATGTCCCTGTTCTTCTGGGGCGTGTTTGGCGCAATCGAGAGAGCCCTGCTGCGCAAGCCGGCGCGGCAATAGGAGGCGACCGTGCGCGAACTTAGCTCCGGCGACATTCTCTATATTATCGGCGCTGTCCGCTGGACGCTGCTTCTGTCGATCATCGCTTTTATAGGCGGTTCCATCGGCGGCGTGCTTGTCGCACTCGCGCGTACCGGCGAGTTCCCGTGGCTGCGAATGCTCGTCTCTGGCTACATCAAGGTCTTTCAGGGCACACCGCTTCTGATGCAGCTTTTCCTCGCCTTCTTCGCGCCCGGCATCTTCGGTATCTCCGTCGATCCCTGGACGGCGGCGGCGCTTGGCCTGTCGCTCCACGCCAGCGCCTTCTTAGGCGAAATATGGCGGGGCGCCATCGAGGTCGTCCCGGGGGGCCAATCTGAAGCCGCGACGGCTCTGGGGCTGCGTTACTGGCCGAAAATGATGCTGGTCATCGCACCGCAGGCTGTACGGATCGCCATTCCTCCAACTGTCGGCTTTTTGGTACAGCTCATCAAAGGGACTTCGCTTGCTTCCATCATCGGTTTCGTCGAACTGACGCGCGCTGCGCAGGTAGTGAACAATGCAACCTTTCATCCATTCACGATTTTCGGGCTTGTGGCACTGGCCTATTTTGTCGTTTGCTGGCCGCTGTCGGCCTACAGCAGACGCATGGAGCGTAAGCTTGGCGTCACCGGACGCTGAAAACGGCAAACGCGGATCGCAGAGCAGTCGAAACTAACATCCTGGGAGAAATGTGTATGACGATCTTGAACTCGATCACGCGACGCGGTTTCGCCACGCTCTTTGCCGCCGGCATAACCACAGCGTTTCTGAGCACTGGCACGGCTAGCGCCGCAACTCCCGACGAAATCAAGCAAGCCGGCACCCTCCGAGTTGGCGTTCTAGTCGACTATCCGCCGTTTGGCGGCACCGATGCCAACCAGCAGCCTGCGGGCTACGACGCCGACGTCGCAGCGCTTCTGGCGAAATCGCTCGGCGTGAAACTAGAGCTTGTTCCCGTCACTGGCCCCAACCGCATTCCCTATCTTTTGACCAATAAGATCGACGTGCTGATCGCTACCTTCGGCATCACAGCCGAGCGAGCTAAGCAGGTGCTGTTTTCCAATCCCTATTCCGCGCTGACGATCTATGTGCTTGCCCCGAAAAGTCTGACGGTTAAAGGTCCGGAAGATCTCAAATCCGTCAGCATCGGCGTCGCGCGCGCATCGACGCAGGATACAGCTATTACGGCGATGGCCCCGCAGGGGACAGAAATCAAGCGCTTCGACGACGACGCCACTGCACTGCAGGCGCTCATTTCCGGACAAGTGCAGGCGCTCGGCGCTTCCAACACCATCCTGGCGCAACTCACCAAAGACTATCCGAAAATGGAGATCGAGCCGAAGATTACGCTGAAGTCCCAGGCGAACGGCATGGCATTCAGCAAGTCCAATACGGCGCTGCAGGAATACGCGAACACATTTATTGCCGAGATCGAAAAGAATGGCGAGCTGTCTAAAATCAACGAACGCTGGTTCGGCGCTCCCCTTGGCGAGTTGCCGCCGATGCCCAAACTCTAGTCAACGTGATCGGCACGATCTGAATCACGGACGGGCATCTGGCGTTTTCTCCTGTTCGTCATCAAGAGCGCGTGGACCGTGAATACTGGGACACGCGTCACGTACGCGCCACCGCATGCATGCAGCAGGAAACAGAAACGAAATCCTCCCGGAGATACGAAAAGACGGGAGTGCTTCACGTTACTTTGAATTGTTGAGACTTCCCGCGCCGCGTCTGACGCGGGAAGTCTCCGTCTCTCCCGGACTTACGCCTTGGCGGCGTTCTGTGCAGCCTCGAATACATCGCGTGCGGACGTGGTACCCGCTACGTGCTCCGTTCCCTCGACGCCGAGGTCCATCCACCCTGCATTCACGGCTTCGAACATTTCTTCGGCAGGTCCGGAGTGGCCTTTCGGGATGCCGAATTGCTCGAAGGCTTCCGACCACCCCGCACGCGGGATCGCAAAGGCTTTCACGTCGCGATTCAGGACTTCGCCCAACTGCCCCGCGACGTCATCCGCGGTGACCATGGAACCAAGCTCGACGAAGCGCCGCCCCGACCACGCCGGTCCGGTCAAAAGGGTTGCGGCCGCCGCGCCTATGTCGTTCGTTGCGACCATGGTCGATTTCCGGTTTGTCGGATTGTAGTAGACCGGTAGCGTTCCGCCCTGCGCAACCTGCAAGCCGTAGAGGAAGTTTTCGAAGAAACCGCCGGCGCGCACAAATGCGACTGGCGATTTCAGGTCGCGAAACCCTTGCTCCAGAAGCGACAGGGCTGCGATCACCCCGTGCCCGCTGGTTCGGTTCGCACCCATCGACGAAAGCGCAACCACTCGCGGCGGCGCTGCCTTGGTGAGCGCCTCGACATAGTTTGCAATCACGCCCTTTGCTTCCTTGTAATCGGGCGACGGCGCCCAGACAGGGGGCAACATGACGAACGCGCCTTCGACGCCTTTGAGCGCTCGCTCGATGGCTGCCGGATCATTCCAATCGCCGTCAACCAGCTCCACGCCCTGGTTCGCCCAGTTAACCGCCTTCTCGCGGTCGCGGACCAGCGCGCGCACCTTCTTGCCTTGCGCCAGCAAATGCCTTGCCGTCGCGCCGCCAACTTTTCCCGTGATTCCCGTTACTAGAAACATGTGTTTTCTCCTGATGTCGAGGGACGGGGCGCTACCCCGGTTGGTTCAATGGATGAGCGGTAGAATGGCCCGGACTCGGGGATCGCGCAGATAGAGGCCGCCCCATGTCAGCGCTCCCAGAAGCAGCGAAATGATCTCCGGCGGCGACCCCAACTCACCGATGCGGACATGGGCGCAGATGGCACCGCCCAAAAAGCCCGTCACCAGGATCGCGCCGAGTACGGCGGTGGCCGGAATGGCGTAAAGGATGGCGCAGGCGAGGATGATTGGACCCACGACACGGGTCAGGTCCATCGCGAACCCGGTTTCCTGCAACGTGCTCGCGATCTGTGCCGGCGCGAAAAGCTGAATGGCGCCGTCTGCCACCAGGACGATGACGACAAACGCGCTCATGATCCGGCCGGCCCACAGGGCGCGATGCAAGGTCATGGTTTCGGCTGTCTCACGTGGGTTCATGGTTTCGGACACTTGTCGTTCTCCGATGGGGAGATCCCATATCCGAAACTTACTGTGCCTCCTGAGTGTGATAAACACCGAGGAAATGAACCAACTGTTCTATTTTTATAAAACAATACGAGGCACGAAATGCAGAATCTCGAACCCGTCCTCATTTTCATAACGGTAGCGGAAATGGGGAGCTTCACCCGCGCGGCCGATAGCCTGGGTATCCAGAAGGGGAGGGCCTCGACGGCGGTCCGGAAACTGGAAGAAGATGTCGGTGTCAGGCTCCTGCACCGGACGACGCGCAGCGTGCGGTTGACGGAGGACGGGCGCGCATTTCATGCCCGTGCCCGCGATCTGCTTGCTGAAGTCGATGATCTGCACTCGATGTTCGCAGGCGATCGCGTCGCGCTTCGCGGGCGTTTACGGGTCGATCTTCCGACCGAAGTGGCGCGCACGACGATCGTCCCGGCCTTGCCGGATTTCATGGCGGCTCACCCCGAGTTGGAGCTGGAGGTGTCGAGTACCGATCGGCAAGTCGATCTGGTTCAAGAGGGGTTTGACTGCGTGTTGCGGCTTGGTCCCATCGGGGACGAGACGCTGATTGCCCGCCCGTTGGGCCTGTTGCGCGTGGTCAACGCCGCCAGTCCCGCCTATTTGGCGCGCTATGGCATCCCTCGATCGCTGGACGATCTCCGGCGCCAGGAACATCGGACAGTTCATTTTTCGACGATGCTCGGCGCGAGGCCCCATGGATGGGAATATCCGGACGGCGACAGCTACGCGACGCTTCACTTGCCAGGCGCGCTACACGTCAACAGCGCGCAGACCTACGATGCTGCTGCCGTTGCCGGCCTTGGCCTGATTCAGGCGCCACTCCTGGGGATTGGCCAATATTTGAAGAGTGGAGCGCTGGTGGAGATCATGCCCAATTTGCGTCGCCGGGCGATCCCCGTGTCCTTCGTCGTCGCGCATCGCAGCAATCTGTCGCGCCGAGTCCGCGCATTCATGAAATGGATCGAAGATGTGCTGACGCCGTATCTGGAATAGCGAGACGAACATCTTCGTCCGGCCTCGAAATCACCATTCCGAGTGTGTCTGCCAGTCGGCGGTCGGCGGCCCAACAGAATGCGACACCTAAGCCGGCGAACCAGACATCAGGTCTCGCCGCTCGCAACCTATCCGGGGCCGCCCGTCTAGACGAAATCGGGGAGAGAGGAACCGTCCTCTCTCCCCCAAATCCTCACGGGCGAACGCGGATGACCGTTTTCCCCGCGCGTCGCTCGGTCGAGTTGAAGGCGGCGATCGCCTCGTCGATGGTCGCGACTTTGCCGATGTTCGTCCGCAGCCGTCCGTCCCGCACCCGCTGGACGATCTCGCTTAGCTGGGCACGATCGGACTCGACGACGAAGTCGACCGCCAGGCCATCCACGGGCCGCGCGTCGGTCGGTCCGACGACGGTCACCAGCGTACCTCCGGCTCGGATCAGCGCCGCGGACCGTTTCTGGATGTCACCGCCAATGACATCGAACACCAGATCGATGCCGCGCACGTCTTCCAGGGCGTCGTTCTCGAGGTCGACGAATTCATTCGCGCCGAAATCGAGCGCCTTCTGACGGTCGGCAGAGCGTCCGGTACCGATGACGTAGGCGCCGGCCTCTCGTGCGAGCTGCGTCACCATCGACCCGACGGCGCCGGCCGCACCATGCGCAAGGACGCTCTGCCCCGCCTGAAGGCGGCCATGCTGAAACAGTCCCTGCCACGCGGTCAGGCCCGAGATCGGCAGGCTCGCGCCCACCGTGAACTCGACGTCGCCCGGCAATGGCGCGAGGTTGCGAGCCTCGATGGCTATATACTCGGCAAGGGTGCCGTCGCGATGCCAGTCCGCGATGCCGAACACCCGCTGACCGATTGAAAGCCCCGTGGTGCCGTAGCCGAGCGCAGTGACCACACCGGCCAGCTCATGGCCGAGGATCGACGGCGTCCGGTCGCGGAAGGCTCGATCGGCCCAAGTCGAGGGCCACTCCAGTTCGGTGTTGACGAATCCCGCCGCATGAACCTGTACGACGACATCGTTTATCGCCGCCTGTGGCTCGGGCCGCTCCACCAGCTTCATCCCGGCCGTTCCTGCGGCCTGGTCCGTCACTACGATCGCTTTCATGGGAATTGTCTCCTCAGACATTTGTTGGTTCGGGGTAATTTACCGGCGTGGAAGGACTTTTCGATCTCTCACGCAGTTCTTGCCGTTGTAGCCTCCGTAAGATCTTGACTTGGCTGGCGATTATGCAAAGTCCAGCACATCGGCCACCGGCATGCGCGGCTTCTGCGGCCAGTTGCCGGCTCGCTCCAGCCCTACGGTCAGCAGCATGACCGGCACTTCGTCTTCGGCCAGGCCGAACTCGCGGTGCACCGCCTCGGCGTCGAAACCGATCATCGGCGTCGAACCCAGGCCCAGCGAACGGGCCGCGTAGATGATCGCCGCGGTGCCGAAGGTCGCCGAGCGCACGGCTTCGTCGCGCTGGCGCTGCGGCTGATCGTCATACAGACCGCGAGCGGGGATCTCCCATTCCGGCACCAACTGCGCCGGCATGATACCGGCTTCCACCACGGGCGCCAGACGGTCGGGGACCGTGCTGGCATCGGCCAGCCTGCCGATGATGATGAAAGCCACGGCCGCGTCGGTGATCGCGGGCTGGTTCCAGGCGATCGGACGCAGCCGCGCCTTGGCTTCTGCCGAGCGTACGGCAATGAAGCGCCAGTTCTGCAGGTGGAAGGAGGTTGGCGCGGACGTGCCGATACGCACCAGGTCGCGGATCTGGTCGTCGCTCAGGGTGGCAGCAGGGTCGTAGTACTTGGCGGCACTGCGGCTCAGGATCGTTTCGATGACGGCATTCGTCGCGAATGCGTTTTCGCTCTTCCCGGTCTCCCCGAGGCTTTCGGCGGCTACGCGGGTTGCGGGTCCGGTGGTGGCGAGGCAGTTCATTGGATGGCTCCCTTATCAAGTGATTGCGGAGCCTAATTTACGAGGAGGAGTGATTATTTCGAGACTGAATTGGCTCAATCTAATGCGTGAAAGGATCAAACTGTGCCTTCCCGATTCCAGGCCGCGGTCTTATTCGCCCTTGTGCGCCAGCCGCCGCCACTCCCCCGGCGTCATTCCCATCCTTTCGGCAAAGACACGCCGGAATGCCGAAACGGATTGATACCCGACGGTCTCGGCCACGGCCTCGGTGCTGATCCCCGGCTTCTTCAATTCGTTGGCGGCCAGGCTCATGCGCAGATCGGTCAACAAATCGAGGGCAGAGCAACCCAGCTTGTCCTGAAACTGGCGCATGAATGTAGCGCGCGACATCCCGCACAAATCGGCCAGATCGGGCAGTTTCCAGGGCCGTGCCGCATCGGCGAACATCGCGGAAATGGCTGGAGCAAGTCGTGGATTGCCGGCCAGGGCCAACAAGCCTTCGGGGGCTTTCCCGGATTGGCTCGCCGCGCGCAGCACCAGTGTGAACAGGGCCGAAGAAAGCGCGTTGAGAATGGCGCGTCCTCCGGCTCTGTCACCGACGGACTCCAGTCGCATCAGCCTCACCAGACCGGCCAGTTGGCTGGAGGCGGAGCCGATGCCGTTTTCTTCATCGCCGTCCATGGACCGCGCCACCAGATCCGCAGGCAGGTAGTTGCGGACCAGCCGATCATGGGGCGGCGCGATAAAAAATCGCCCGCACAGCAGATCCAGTTGCTCGCCCCGGCCATCGTTCTCGCTCAGCATCCATCCGGCAGCCCCCCGGCGTTGCTGGGTAGGGATTGGTGTTTGCCCGCTGCCGTCGTGCAGTACATGCGCCGCGCCGTGAGGCAGCAGCACAATATCTCCGCTCACCAGCTCCCTTGCTGCTCTCGTCTCCGGATCCTCCAAAATGGCCCGGCCCTTGACTATGACGTGGTAGGGAATTTCGTTGGCGGCAGCCTTGCTCCAGGCAACGCGCCACGGCGCACCGTAGGCGCAGCGGACCTCGAGCTGGCCGGTGACGGTGATGATTTGCAAGAGATGGCTGAGCCAGTCCGCTTCAGACATTGGACCTCGAGAACCGGAGATAGTGAAGCATCTTATCGCAATTGTGCACTGGTTCTATCTGTCGCTCACATTTCCAACCTGGCTTCGACCGCGTCTGGATCGGGAGCGAGCCACCGAGCGCCCCACGATCGGAACAGAGGCCTGTATCAGACGCCGCGATCGAGCGCAGATGCCTTTCGCCTTTCAAAACGGATGCACGACCCAACCGCGCAGGCTATATTGTCCCATCGGGCCGACGTCATCGAAGGGGAGGGCATGACATGCAGGCAATGCCGATAGCGCATCACGCTGCGCAACCCGAGCTCGGGCCCATATCCTCCTTGGCCAGCTATCCCGCCGCCGTCCTGTGCTGGCTGCTTTCGGCCGGTGTCTATATCGCGGCCAAATGGGTGGCGCCTGAAATGCCGCCCTGGGGCCTGTGCTTCTGGCGGCTGACGCTTGCTTGCGCCATCCTGCTGCCGATCGTGCACCGTCATCACGACGCGATGATCGGGCTGTTGCGAACGCGCGCCGTGGAGGTCGTCGCCGTCGGGGCGATCGGCCTCACCCTGTGCCAGGGCATGATCTATCATGGCCTCAACGACACCGACGCCACCACCGCCGGCATCATCATGGCGCTGTCGCCTGTGATGACGATGGTGCTCGCCCGTTTCGTGCTTGGCGAGCCGCTCGGGCTGTGGAAGTCGCTTGGCGCGCTGGTTGCGCTCGCCGGAAAGATCTTCATCGTTGCCCACGGGAACCTGACGGCGCTGCTGCAACTCAAGTTCAACGCCGGCGAGCTCTGGATCGTCGGCAGTGCGTTCTGCTGGGGCCTGTACACCGTACTTTTGCGGCGTGCCAAATTCGGCATCGAACTCCTGCCGATGGTCGTGCTGCTGCTCGGCGCCGGTGCGCTGGTCGCCTTGCCGTTCCATGTCTGGGAATTGTTCAACGACGAACGCTCCGCCATGGACGTCCATAGCATACTCGCGCTCGCCTATCTGGCCGGTCCGGGCGGCGCCTTGATGTACTATCTCTACAACAAAAGCGTGGAAACGCTCGGCGCGAGCCGAGCGAGCATGCTGCTCTACCTGCAGACGGTGTTCGTCGCCATGCTTGCCTATCTGCTGCTCGGCGAGGGCTTGCACGATTACGATCTGGTCGGCGCGGCCTTCATCGTCGCCGGTATCGTCCTCGCCACCGTGGTCAAACCCAGGCCAGCCCAGCCACGCGTGGCGTAGACAAATTGAAGGTCAGGGCGATTCACCGTCGAAACAGGCGCGCAGCAAATGCACCCCTTCTTCGATGCGGGGCGTCGGAATGGCGCCATACCCCAGCATGATCCCGGCCCGCGGGATGGCGTTCACGGCGAACCGTGACAGAATCTGGACGGCGACGCCGCGATCGGCTGCGCGGCGGGCGACCTCGGCGATCCGGTCCGCCGACATTTTCCGGGCAAGGGCGGTGAGATGGAGCCCCGTTGTCGATGGGATGAGCTCGAGATGCTCGGCAAAATCATTGGCGATGGCGTTCGCGATGATCTGGTGCCGTTCCCGATAGATTGCGTTCACCCGACGGATGTGACGCGCAAAAGCGCCCTCATCGATGAAACGCGCGAGCGCTGCTTGCGCCGGGGTCGACGAATGCCAGTCGCTGACGAATTTCGCTTTGTGCACGGCCGCTCGCAGCGATGGCGGCGTCAATATGAAGCCCAGCCGAAGCGTCGGCAGCATTGTCTTCGAGAAGGAGCCGACGTAGATGACCCGGCCTTTTGCGTCGAGCGTCTGCAACGGCTCGAGGGGACGGCCCCCGAAACGGAACTCGCTGTCGTAGTCGTCTTCGATGATGGCCGCGTTATTTCGCTCGGCCCAGGCCAGCAGCGCCTGTCGGCGCGGCAGCGTCATCGTTACCGAAAGCGGAAATTGATGAGACGGCGTGACATACACGGCTCGGATTCCGCGCGGTAGCGCATCAACGACCAGCCCCTGGCGATCCACCGGTACACCGACCACACGAATACCCAAGGCCTTGAACAAATGCCTCGGAGGGCCGTAGCCCGGATCCTCGATGGCAATTGCATCGCCCGGTGCCAGCAGGACGCGTGCCAGGACATCCAGTGCCTGCTGGGTGCCGTTTGTGACAATGATGTCGTCCGCAGCCGCCCCGATCCCTCGGGAGATGCCTATGTGCCTGGCGATTGCGACCCTGAGATCGTGATGTCCGGCGGGATGCTCGTAAGTGCCGGCGGTCGCTTCGCCCGAACGCAGCGCCCAAACCACCGACCGCCGCCATGCCCCGTGCGGAAACAGCGAAGCATCGCAAAACCCGGCGTGAAAGTCGAAACGAACCGGCTCGAATGCGGGTGGTGGGGCTATCGCCTCCCAGATCTGGCGTGGCTGGAGCACGCCGGTAGATCGGCGTCCGGTCTTTTCTCGCCCGGCCGGCATCACCAATTCGCCGATGAACGTCCCGGACCCCTGCCTGGATGTCACGAACCCTTCGGCGGCGAGCCGTTCATACGCCACTGTCACGGTGGCACGCGACACGGCAAGCGTCCGCGCCAGTTCGCGGCCGGGCGGCAGAGGATCGCCGGGCCGCAGCCGTCGATCCAGAACGGCGCGCCGTATCTGACGATAAATCTCGCCGCTGAGATTCTTGCGCCCGACCAGGCTTATGTGAAAGGCCGTCATTGTTCAGCAACGGAATTGGTCTGACGCAGGCACCGGAATTCGGCCTGCGGCCAGTCCTCCAGCGTCCTGCGCCGCCTTAGCGGCAGGACCTTGCAAGTGTCACTATGCCAACCGGAATTGGACTGGCCAAGAATCCCTGAATTGGCACTTCTATCGGTCCTCTAGCCTCCTTACCATTGCTTCGGCGGCAAGGGAAGAAGCGGATGGCCGGCAATGGGAGGCTGAAATGCCTCGAGCGGAAACTCGAATCCATAACCCGTCGAGGGTGCGACTACCTTGGTCTGTGCTGAAAACCACAGTCGCGGCCCTCAAGACCTGGCAATTATGCGTCTCAGGACGTCGGGCAATCGCGGATTTGCCCGCCGAACTGTTGAGGGACATCGGTCATGGCGAGGCCCCCGCGCCAGTGGTTGAAGTCAAGCCAGGTTTAGTCACGAACTTGATGTCGATGAGGTAACGCGTGATGCGGTTCCTGCCCGTTCATGGCGGATGGCACGGCGGCTGGTGCTGGGGAAGGGTGACGGCGCCCGAAGAGCGCGGACATCGGGTCCATGCCATCGGTCTGTCGGACCACGGAGCCGACCCGACACCGGCCGCCACGGCTGACCCTATTGCGCGCCATCGGCGCAGCCTTGCGAGCACAAGGCGGCCGTCGCATGCTGGTGGCCCCTTCGATCGGCGCCATTTTCGAAACCCGCGCCGTCACCGCGCGGCTCAAAAGCTTCGAACCACCCGTCAACATTTGGGAGAGTGCCATGCCCAACCATCAGCGCGCTGCTACGCGCATGACAACGCTTGCCCACCAGCCCGGTTCGATCCCGGGCGAGACAGGGCTGCGCGCGGCCGACCGATCGATCGTCACCACGCAAGAGCTTCCTCCCGCTGTCCCGCTAATGGCGCTTTCGACCGGTTTCTGGGCCTTCAAGACTCTGGCCGCCGCGCATGAGTTGGACCTCTTCAGCCGCCTCGCGAGCGGCGCCGGCATCACGGTTGCGGAGCTGGCGGAAGCGCTCGGCCTGCATCAACGCCCGGCAGAGATGCTGTTGACCGGCTGCGCTGCACTTGGGCTCCTGGAGAAAGCCGGCGGCCGCTATCGCAACACGCCCTTGAGCGAAACCTATCTCGTGAAGGGTAAGCCGTATTACTTCGGCGGCTTCGTGCAGATGGCCGACAAGCGGCTCTACGCGGGCTGGGGAAGGCTTGCAGAGGCGCTGCGCACGAACCGGCCAACCACATGGGATCCGGCAGTGCAATCCTCGATGTTCGAGGGCGCGGATCCTACGATGCTGGCGCTTTTCTGGGAGGCAATGCATTCGCTTTCCACGATGACCGCGCGCAAGCTCGGCGAAGCCGTGGATCTCGGTCAGTTCCGCCGCCTCCTGGACATCGGCGGCGGATCTGGCGCGTACGACATCGAGCTTTGCAAACAGTATGAGGCGTTGCGTGCGACCGTGTTTGACCTGCCGCATGTCGCCGCGATCGCCGCGGGCAAGATCGCCGAGGCCGGCTTGACCGACCGCATCGAGACCGCGGGCGGCAATTTCTTTGAACAGCTTCCCGGGGATCACGACGTGCATCTCCTGTCGATGATCATGCACGATTGGGACGAGGCGAAGAACCGCGCCCTGCTGCGCCGGTCCTTCGAGGCTTTGCCAAGCGGCGGCGCGGTCGTCATAAGCGAGCTTCTCGTCAATGATGAAAAGACCGGACCGGCGCCGGCCGCGCTGATGAGCCTCAACATGCTGATCGAGACGGAAGGACGAAACTACACCCCGGCCGAGTATTCGGAGTGGCTCGAGGAAGCCGGATTCAGGCACGTCGAGACGGTCTGGTTCGATGCTCCCGCCGCGAACGGCGCCGTGATCGGCCGCAAACCGTAAGGCGCAACGTGGAGCGGATCAGGTGCGCCGCAATCGGCTGGGGGAGCTGCGTAACGGCAGCCCCCGACGGGAGCACGACAAGGCCGTAGGAGAAGCCAAGAACAAACCAAGGGAGGAAATCATGTTTCCAGCGTCAATTCGTCTCGCATTGCTCACAGCCTCGGTCGTCGCCCTTCCATCATACGCCGCCATGGCCGACGACGCGCAGGTTGCGCGTGGCGAGTACCTGGTTACGATCGCCGGCTGCAACGACTGCCACACGCCCGGCTACTTCTTCGGCAAACCCGATATGTCGCGCTTTCTCGGCGGCTCGGATGTGGGCTTTGAGATACCTGGCGTCGGTGTCTTTCCCGGTCGAAACATCACGCCCGACAAGGAGACCGGCATCGGCAGCTGGACCCCGGAGCAGATCGTCGCTGCGATCCAGACCGGCCAGCGGCCGGACGGCCGCACCTTGGCGCCGATTATGCCCTGGCCTGCTTTTGCCCATCTCACAGCGGACGATGCCATGGCGATCGCGGCGTTCCTGCAAAGCGTGAAGCCGGTAAGCAACAAGGTCCCGGGCCCGTTCAAGCCTGGCGACATGGTGTCGACACCCATGATGCGGATCATACCGCCGGGCGGAACCGCTGCCGCTGCACCGAAATAGGCCGGAAACCGGCCTTCCACCGGACGTCATGTTCGACGCCGCCCGGCGTCGTCCCGGAGCATGGCCAAAATGGCATCCGCGCCGGCCTCGCTATTCGCGGCCAGTCCCACGGCCATTTCCACAGCGGAACTGACGGCGGCTGACGCCGCATCGCGCGTCAGCTGCTTCGTGCAAGCGCGCCGATGCTTTCGAGCAGCGGCTGTTGGTCGCCGACCCAAAACCAGTGGTCGTCACCGGCCAGCTCGATGAACCGCGCGCCCGGGATTCCGGCCGCCAGGAGCCGCCCCGCCTCGACGCGCACGGCGCGGTCGCCGGAGCGGTGCAGAACCATCGTGGGGGCCGAGACCTTTGCGAGCAGGGAACGGACATCGGTATCACGCAGCGCTTCGAGCAGGCCTGCGACCGCGCCGGGGCTGGAGGCTGCCCTGAGCAATCCCGCCCACCAGGTCTGAGCCTGGCGGTCTCCGGAGAGGCTCGGGGCGAACGTCTCGATTTCCGCCGGGCCGCCCCAGCCGGCGATCAGCCGCTGCTTCCACAGATCGTATTGCGCGGCGGTCAAGGCGAAGGGGTAGTCCGACGCGCGGCTGCCTTTCGCGAGCGAACCCCACAGGACAAGGCCGATAAGCCGATCGGGATGATCGATAGCAAAACGGACACAACCCGGCCCGCCCTCCGAGGCGCCGATGAGCAAGGCCCGGCGGCTGCCGGCCGCATCCATGACCGCCAAGATGTCCTGCGCAGTCGTTTCGACGGTGGGGCGCACGCCGACGCGGTCGGAAAGTCCCATGCCGCGCCGGTCGAACAGGATCAGGCGGCCCAGGCGCGAAACCGCTGATATCCAGGCGCGGCAGCGACTGTCTTCCCAGATACGCTCGACATGCGAAATGAAGCCGGGAACAAGCACGATGTCGGTCGGTCCGCTACCGACGGTCTGATAGGCGAGATGGATGCCGTCCACTTCGACGTAGCGCGTCCTGGGCACGTCCAAAGTGACATCTTGAGTTGGCTCCCGCACCAGGGCAAGCGTGGCCGGGTCCGGCGCTACGCCGAGTTCGTCTCGTAACAGCCGTACGCAGCTTTCGGCCTGGCGCTCGGCTGCCGCCCTGTTCCCGGCCGCCAGGTGCGCGCGGATCAGGTGACGGTGCGCGCTTTCGCTCAAGGGGTCGAGTGCCGCCAGGCGCGTTGCATGCACGACCGCGCTGCGTGGCTCGCCCCCGGCGATCTTCGCTTCGATGGTACGCTCCAGCGCCTGCACCAACCGGCTACGCAAGGCCTCGCGCCTGAAAAAGACCCATTCGTCGAATTCCGGACAGTCCGGGAGTGAGAACCCGCCGAGATAGTCGTCCTTATATATGTCGGACGCCTCGTCGAGAGGGCCGACATTGCAGGCATGCTCGAAAACCTTGGAGTCGAGCTCGACGGCAAGCGCCGGGTGCAGGCTGAGGGATGCCCCCGTGGCGGCGATGACCTCCGTGCCGAACGCGATGCGGATTTTATGCAATGTGCGCCGGAGGCGCGCTCGTGCGGCCTCTTCGTCGGTTTCGGGCCACAGAAGCGTGGCGGCGACCTCGCGGCCCACGGGACCACCGGCCTCGGCGATATAGATGAGAAGCGCGGCCGCCTTGCGCAAGGCGAGCTCCACCCGCTGCCCGTTCAGACGGAACTCCGGAAAACCCAGAAGTCGGAACTCCAATCGCTCCATCGACCTGTACGCGGCCGCCCCGGGATATTGAGAGGACGTTCAGGGGACGCCGGCCTTCTATCCATCCCCACGACGTCGGGCCGATCGGGCCCGATCAGGAGACTCCTTGGAGCGAGAAATGTCACCGGTCAATACTCTATCCCACCATTGCATGTCCGAGCGAGTTGCCGGGGGCAGCGCCCCTGTCGACTTCACGAGCGCAGGGCAAGGAAGCTGAGACATGTGCCAATCCTGTCTCTCGTGGTATGCACGCTGCATTGCTCCCTATTTCGTCCACGCCGGCTGTTCGGCAAACGTGTTCGCGCGCATGCGAAGGCGCATGATCCCGCGGGCGCAGGGCATTGTCGTCGAAGTCGGCTTCGGGTCTGGCTTGAACCTTCCCTATTACGACGCCGCCAGGGTGGAGCGGCTGGTCGGCATCGATCCCGACGGCACTATGCTCGGCCTGGCCGAACCGAAGATCCGTTCGCTGCCGTTCGACGTCGACTGCATCCGTGCCAGCGGCGAAAGGCTGCCCTTGATCGATGGCCTCGCCGACACGGTCGTCGTCACCTATGCCTTCTGCACCATTCCCGACCCTGACGCGGCGCTGACCGAGATCCGCCGCATCCTGAAACCTATGGGCCGGTTGATCTTCATCGAGCACGGCCAGGCCGAGGGGCCGCATGGCCGCAGATGGCAGGAGCGGCTGAACAAGCCGTGGGGACGGCTCGCCGGCGGCTGTCATCTCAACCGCCAACCGCTGCACTTGATCCGAGCGGCGGGCTTCCGCATCGTTGAAGAGGAGCGCGGGCGGTTCCCGCTGCCCTTCTGGCAACTGGGAAGCCACTACGCCGGCGTCGCGGTGCTCCGACAGGCTGACGAGTCGTTACCGTAGGCCAGATCGCGCATTACAAGGTCCCACGCACATCCGCTTCCGCGCGGAATTGCCGATGACGGTCTGCGGCATCCCGTTCCTGATGCGCGAGGCCACAGAAGACGGCGTGAGGGACAGCTTCTTCCACCGGAGTTAACCGACATTCAAACGGGGGTGCATCCCGTCTCAGATGGGCTCTGCACCCCTTCTGTTGTTAGTGTTCCGATCATTGGATCATGAACCGCGAGCTGAACGGCAGGCTGGCCGCGCCGACGGCTTTCGGGCTGATGGTCACCCGCGCTGGCAATGCTTGGACAGCGGCAAATTCCTGGCCGATATCGGCGCATAAGGTCTTGGCGATTTTCTGCGGCGCATAGCTGGACAGGAGGACCGTCCTGAACTCGACAAACTGGGTCAGCGCCGAGATCGATGCTTTCAGGCGGTTTGAGCATTCCCCCAGCCATTCGGTGTAGGCCTCTCCAAGATCAGGCCACTCAGGGCTGCTGCTCCAGATGATTTCGGACGAGCGTCCGCGCATGGTCAGTTCGCTTTCCAGGCGCATGAGGCCATGATCGAAGCTGGCGCTGGAGTTTCCCTTATAGATCTGGTGGTTGAGGATGAGCCTGCTCTGCAGCCTAGCTCCGAGATAGAAGAACAAATAGTCGTTCAGCGGCTTTGCGACGCCGAACATGCTCTCGCCGCCTGCCGCCGCGGTGATGTCGTTCTGCACGAAGACCGGCAGCTTGATCTGCTCTTCGATCTCGCTTTGCAAAGCCTTCAGAGACGTGCTCGATCCGTTGCGGGTTGCAGCCATGGCGTCGACCTCATCGGGAACGGCCAGCCCGATACCCGCGACCCGGCTGCGCGCCTCGACGGGCAGGCTCGTCATGGCTTGCCTGATCGCCCCCAGCAAATCGCTGCTTTGTGGAAAGGGATTGGCTTCGTCCGCAGTTAACTGCGTATGGAAGCGCACGGTGCCGATGAAGTCGATGAGCGCGATGTCGATCCTGCGCCGGCTGAAGCCGACGCCGACCGCGTAGGCGCCTTCCGGGTTGAGCGAAAGCGGGATGGTGGGGGGCCCGACACGGCCGCGCTGCGCCTCGCCCTGCGAGACCAGGCCTTCCCGTTCGAGGGAGCGGACGATGACCGAGGCCGTCTGCGCCGACAGACCGGTCTTCTCGCCGATTTCCATCCGCGATATGCCCTCGTTCTGAAGCAGCAGCGAGAGCACCAGACGCTCGTTGTAGCTGCGCACGCTCAACGCGTTCAGCCCGCTCGCACGATCGGCGATGCGCAAGGGATTGGGTGGTGCGAATCTCATGTCAGGCAAGGGCCGCCCCGTCGGTAAGAGGGCATTGCCTGGCGGCGGGCTGGTTGCTCATGTCGAGCGGCTCCAGCCGATCGCATCGACCGCGCGGGCGATTGCGGTGCCAAGTAGTCTGTGCGCTTCGGCATCGATGTGAAATCCGTCCGCTTCGCTGCAGGACACCACCGAGCCGGCATCGAAAAAGTGCAGTTCGAGCGAATCCGCCAGCACCTCGAACTCAAGCGCCAGCAGGCGCGATTTCTCAGGTGCGCCGGCGAAGATGGACTTCCACTCCTTGACGTCGTCCTGCATCGGCGGCGGCGCGACGATCATGATTTCGGGTGTGGTGCCGCCCGGACCGGGCGCCAGTTCCTTAATGTCGTAGACAAGGCAGCCGATGCCCATAGCCACTTCCGACGGCGGTTTGTTGAAGCGAATCTTGAGGTCATTGGTGCCGAGCATGATGATGACGAGGTCGAGCGTCGCATGGCTCTGCAGACAGGGGCGAAGATAGGTTCTGCCGTTCTTGTGTGCCCCCTCGATCGGATCGTCGTGGACGGTGGTTCGGCCGCTCAATCCTTCCTCGATGACATACCAGTCGGGGCCTAGCTGAGCGCGCAGTATGCCCGGCCAGCGCTCAGCCGGACCATAGCGCTCGAGCGGCCCCTTGCCGGGGATCTGGCCGTGTGTGTTGGAGTCGCCGTAGCACAAGACTGATCGCATGTTTTTTCCCGCCGGACCGACCGCGCGCCGGTTCGGCGAGCGCTCTTTATGATGAATAGCGGAGTGGTGAAAGGCAAGCAAAGGAATAGTCATTCAACATGACTAACTATTGACAGGCCAAATCCACTGTGCTTCTAAAGTGCCCGGAGGAGTTCTCGACCGTCATCATCGTCCAGCCGAAATTGGGCCTCGATACACATGTGTTCGGGGGCGGAAGAATTGCGTGGTCGGTTCGCGACGACAAGCATGCATCGGGAGAGCGTCTCGCGGCCCGTGCGCGTCCGTACGGCCGGAGCAACCACAAGGAGGAGTTCAATGTTAGGATTGCTGAAAACCGTCGGGCTGGGAATGCTCGTTGTATCAGCGCTTGCCGTGACGTCGCTGGCGCATGCGGAAGATGTCAAGCTGATGGATGGCGTCACGCCGCGCGCCGACGACACGCGCATGACCGCGGCCGGCGCATTCAAGAAGGACCCCCCCTGGGTCATTGGAATGAGCGACTTCGGCGTCAACGCCAACACCTGGACCGTGCAGGTCGCACATGAGGCGGAAAATGCCGCGGCGAAGGACAAGCGAATCTCGAAGTTCATCCTGCTCGATGCCGGCTTCGACCAGAAGAAGCAGGTAGCCGATATCGAGGATCTGATCGCCCAGCATGTCGACGCGATCATCGTTCAGCCGGTGACCAGCACGTCGGCCAACGCCAGCATCGCCAAGGCGGTCGCCGCCGGCATCCCCGTCATCCTTCACACCGGCCGCATCGATTCCGATGCCTACACCACCGAAATCCAGGGTGGAGCCGAGCACTTCGGCAAGGTGATGGGTGACTGGCTGGTGAAAACCGTTGGCGACAACGGCAAGATCTGGGTCCTGCGCGGCCTTGCCGGCCACCCGGAAGACACCAACCGCTACAACGGGCTACTGGAATCGCTCAAGGGCACGCATGTGCAGATCATCGCCGAGGAGCATGGCGACTGGCAGTACGACAAAGCCAAGAAGCTGTGCGAGACCCTCTATCTGAACAATCCGCAGGTCGACGGCATCTGGTCGTCCGGCGCCGACATGACGCGCGCCTGCGTCGATGTCTTCAAGCAGTTCGGCACGCCGATCCCGCCGATTTCGGGCGAGGGCAACAATGGCTATTTCGGCCAGTGGATCACGGATGGATTCAAGTCGATCTCTCCGGAATACAGCCCGGCCCAGGGTGCTGCCGGCGTGCGCGCCGCTGTGGCCCTGCTCGAGGGCAAGCAGCTCTACAAGCGCTATGTCTACAACCCCGACGGCTGGGACAAGGACAAGGCCGCGAAGTACTATCGCGACGACCTGACGGCCAATGTCTGGTGGCCGAGCGAACTCCCCGAAGACAAGCTCAAGGAATATTACGGCAAGAAGTGACAGGCGTGGCCGGCGGGGAGTGGACAAGGATTCCCCGCAGGCCCTTCATATGGTGAAGCGAGGATTTCGTGGCCAATCTTATCGAGATGTCGCACATTTCGAAGGCATTCGGAGGGAGCAAGGCGCTTCACTCCGTTTCCCTTGAGCTGAAGGCCGGCAGCGTTCACGCCCTGATGGGCGAGAACGGCGCCGGCAAATCGACCTTGATGAAGATCCTGGCGGGCGTGTATCAGCCCGATTCCGGCGAGATCTTCATGAATGGGGAAAAGCTCGATCTGAAGTCACCGCGCGCCGCGCTCGATGCCGGCATCTCGACCGTTTTCCAGGAACACTCGCTGCTGCCCAATCTGTCGATCGCCGAGAACATGTTTCTCGGCCGGGAGCCGACGAACCGGTTCGGCTCGATCGACTATTCCGCGATGAACAGCCGAACCGCCGAGGCACTCGGCGAACTCGGCCTCACGCTAGACCCCTCGCACCTCGTTTCCAACCTGACCATTGCCGAGCGGCAATTCGTCGAGATCGCGCATTGCATCCAGGCTGACACCGGCGTGCTTATTCTCGACGAGCCGACGGCGGCTCTCAACGCGGCCGATGTCGATATGCTCAATCGCAACATCCGCCGCCTGCGCGATAAGGGAAAGGCAATCGTCTACATCTCGCATCGCATGGAAGAAATCTTCGATCTGTGCGACACCGTAACGGTGCTGAAGGACGGCGCACTGGTCGGCACCAGGACGGTGTCCGAGATCACCACCGACGAACTCATCGCCATGATGGTCGGGCGCGAACTCCAGGACCTGTTCCCAGATCGCGCGGGCGAGAAGGGCGGCGAAATCCTGCGCGTCGAGAATCTCAGGATCACCGAGACATCGCAGCCTCTGTCGCTGACGTTGCACAAGGGCGAGATCGTCGCCCTCGCCGGGCTTGAGGGACAGGGCCAGCAGCGCTTCCTGCGCTCCCTCATCGGCCGCTACCATCCTTTTGCCGGGACGATTTCCATCAACGGCAAAACGCTCGACATGCCGCTCTCGACATCATCAGGCGTTCGCCATTTGCAGCAGCTGAAGGTCGGTTTCGTCCCCGAGGACCGCAAGGAGGAGGGGCTCTTTCTCGCTTTGCCGATCGCCCACAACATCGCCATCGGATTGCATTCGAGGCGCCGCGAACTTGCGCCGGCGCGGCCCTACCGAAGCGTTATCGCCCGCATGATGGAGGTCATGAACATTAAGGCAACAGGGCCCTCCGCTCCGGTCGGTTCGCTGTCGGGCGGCAATCAGCAAAAAGTGCTGCTCGGCCGCTACCTCGCCGCGGATCTCGATCTTCTCCTGGTGGAGGAGCCGACCCGCGGCGTCGACATCGGCGCCAAGTCCGAGATCTACCATCTGCTGCGCGACTTCACCCGCGAGGGTGGCGCGGTGCTGGTGCTGTCGCGCGAAACGATCGAGCTGATCGGGCTGTGTGACCGCATCTATGTCGTCCACCACGACACAATCGTGGCCGAAATGCCGGCAGCACAGGCGACGGAGCACAAGATCCTCGACGCGGCCCTGACGGGCGGCCCGGCGCGCCGGCACTAGGGGCCTGCCATGTATCGTAGCCTGTCCAATATCCTGGGTGGCCGGAACACACGGCAGGGCCAATGGGGTCTGCCATTGTTGGTTGCCTTACTCATTTCGCTGTGGCTGTCTGTTCAGGCGACGCAGTTCGCAACGGCCGAAAACCTGTTCAACCTGGTTGCGCAGGCGATGCCGCTGGTCATCGCGGCGGTCGGACAACTCGTCGTCGTGCTCGTCGGCGGGCTCGATCTGTCGGTCGGCTCTGTCATCAGTTTCACGACGGCGGTGCTGGCGCTCGACCAGCCGGCGATCGTGCTGATCCCGGCGGTCTTCGTGCTGGCCGCATTCATCGGGCTGATCAACGGCGTGGCGATCACCCGTTTCAACGTCCATCCAATCATCGCCACGCTATCAACGCAGTACATTGTCCTTGGCATCACGCGCATCTTGCGTCCCGTCTCCGGCGGCACCGTTCCGGAGATCGTCATTGCTGCCGTCTCAGGCAGTTTCCTCGGTATTCCTTATCCGGTCTTTTGGGGAATCGTCGTGATGCTGTTGGCCTGGAAGCTGCTCTACGGATCGCGATACGGCCTGCATCTGTTTGCGATCGGCGGCGGCATCGCGTCGGGGGCCGAAAGCGCTGCCCGCAATTTCGGCGTCTCCGATCGCCGCAACATCATCCTCGCCTATGTGGTCTGCTCCTGTTTCGCGGCCGTTGCCGGTGTCTTCCTGGCCGGGCGCATCGTGTCGGGTGATCCAAATGTCGGGTTGCTTTTCGAACTCGACACGGTCACCGCCGTCGCACTTGGAGGCACCCAGCTTTCAGGCGGAATCGGCAGCCTGCACGGCACGGTGATCGGCGCGCTTGTGATCGCACTGCTGGCCAATGGCATGAATCTCGCCAACGTCTCGCCCTTTGTTCAGACGGCGATCAAGGGCGGCATCCTCTTGGCGGTGGTCGGGCTGCAATCCCGCAAGAAGATGGGGCTCTGAGCGATGACTGCCGTTCTCGCAAACCCGATCGCCCGGCGTCTGCTTCGCATACCGCCGTCCTACTTTGTCTTCCTCGTGCTTCTGGCCACGCTGTGGATCGCACGGCCGAACATGCTCAACCTCAACATCATGGGCATCTTCATCAGGCAGATCGTTCCGCTCGGCATTCTCGTGCTGGGGCAGCTCGTCGTCATGCGCGTGAAGTCGATCGACCTCTCCGGCGGCGGCATTATCCTGCTGATCAACTATTTCATCTCGTCGGGCAGTTTCCCGGGTGCGTCGCTGCCCTTCTTCATCGTACTGGCGCTCGCCACGGGCCTCGTCATCGGCTTGTTCAACGGCTTCATGATCGGCATCCGGCGGGTGTCGGCCGTCATCGTCACGCTGGCAGTAAGCATCATCCTGGTCGGACTGGTGCAGTTCCTGTCGAGCGGCAATCCACCCGGCGATGTGCCGAAACTGTTCAACGACCTCTACAACACGAAGTTCCTGTCGGTTCCGACGCCGGTGCTGTTCTGGATCATGCTGACCGCCGTAGTGTGGCTGCTTCTGTCGCAGACCGTATTTGGCCGCTACGTGGCCTCGGTTGGCGAGAATGCCGAAGCCGCCCATTTTTCCGGCGTGCCCGTCCAGCGCACGGTCATCCTGGCGCATACGCTCGCCGGCCTGATCGCGGCGATCGCGGCCCTGGTACAGACCGGTTCGATCGCCGTCGGCAGCGTGCGCGTCGGTCTCGACCTGCCGATCCTTGCAGTCGCGGCGACGATCCTTGGCGGCGTCGCCTTCGGTCGCGGCGACGGCGGCGTCTGGGGGCCTTTCTTCGGCTCGCTGTGCTTCGCGCTTTTGTTCGTCGTGATGACGGTGCTCGGCATCGACGAACCCGGCAAGCTCATCGCCCAGGGCGCCATCATCCTCGGCGCGGCGATCTTCTATGGAGTGCGCGTGCGAACCCCATAAATCGAAACAGCCAAAGGCAAGCCGGCACCGGCGTTCGCCTGGATCGATAAATCTGCACCTTCAGACAACTGCAAACAGATGGAGAAACATGGATGTCACCGCCAAAAAACATCATGTGCTACGGCGACTCACTGACCTGGGGCTGGGTGCCGGTCAAGGAAGGGTCGCCGACCTACCGCTACCCCTATGATCAACGCTGGACGGGTGTGATGGCGGCGGCGCTGGGAGCAGGCTACCACATCATCGAAGAAGGTTTGAGTGCGCGCACGACCTGTCTCGACGACCCCAACGATCCGCGCCTCAATGGCGCCAACTATCTGCCCTCGGCCATCGCCAGCCATCTGCCGCTGGATCTGGTCATCGTCATGCTCGGCACCAATGACACGAAGTCCTATTTTCGCCGGACACCCTACGAGATCGCCAACGGAATGGCGAAACTGGTGGGGCAGATCCTGACGAGCGCCGGCGGTATCGGCACGCCTTATCCAGCTCCGAAGGCGCTGGTCATCGCGCCGCCGCCGCTGACCCCGATGCCAGATCCCTGGTTCGAGGGCATGTTCGGCGGCGGCCACGAAAAATCCAGGGATCTGGCGAGGCAGTACAAGGCGATGGCGGATTTCATGAAGATCGACTTCCTGAATGCCGGCGATTTCGTCACCACGGACGGTGTCGACGGCATCCATTTCACCGCTAGCAATAACGCCGATCTCGGGCGCGCGGTCGCCGACAAGGTCAAGTCTATTCTTGAGCCAAGCCGCGCCAGCACCGCCGCCTGAAGCCGCAACACCCGCCGGCTTGCCGCACAGACCGGGTCGCTTGTCGCATTTGCGATACACATTGCGGACCCAACGATGAGTTCGGTCCGTAATTCTGCCCAATGCGTAGCGTGGCACTTGATCCACTTGCTTGGGATGAAGGCGAGCTATATCCGCTCGAGCCGTCCAACAAGCGCACATTCGAGGTTTGCCTTGGCCGATAGCAAGCTTGGGCTCGTCGTCCTTCACGCCGCCTGCACCGCCGACCCCAGCCCCCGAATGATCCTTGCCAGCTCCATGCACTCATTGTGCAAGGTGCTGTTGCGCCGCCAGGCAAAGCAGATCGTGCGCTGCGGCATGGGTTCCTGGAACGGCACGATCTTGAGGTCGGGGATAGTGCCGGCAGGTCCCGCGGCCATTTCGGGGATCAGCGTCACGCCGAGCCCGTGCGCCACCATCTGCAAAAGCGTGGTCAGGCTGGTGGCGCCGTAGCTTGCCATCGCCACCGGCCGCACATTGCCGCAGACAGCCAGCGCCTGTTCGCGCAGGCAATGGCCTTCCTCCAGCAGCATCAGCCTTTCCAGCGCCGGGCTTTCAGGCGGCACCGGTGGCGAGGCGAAAGCCGGATCGCCTGACGGCACGGCCAGGAAAAACCGGTCCGGGAATAAAGCCTCCGTTACCAGGCCGGGATGGTCGAGCGGAAGCGCGGCGATGAAAGCGTCGAGTTTTTGCGACGCGATGTCCTCGACGAGCGAGGCGGTCACCGCCTCGCGCAGTTCGAGCAGCAAGTCCGGGAAACGCGTCTTCAGTTCGGGCAAGGCGCGCGGCAGGAGATAGGGCGCGACGGTCGGGATGATGCCCAGCCGGAAGCGTCCTCCCATGGCCGGGCGGCCGCGCCGGGCCATCGTCTCGACCTCGCGTATGTCTGAAAGGATGCCTTCGATGCGCGGCAAAAGGGCTGCCGCCTCGTCGGTCATGCGCACCGATTTGCCGCCGCGCTCGAACAGCCGGCAATTCAGCCGCTGCTCCATTTCCGCGATCTGCGAGGACAGCGCCGGCTGGCTGACGCCTGCGAGTTTTGCCGCACGCCCGAAATGCAGCGTCTGCGCAAGAGCGTCGAAATAATGCATCTGCCGGACGGTCAGGCCTATCATAAGGAAATCCTATTGAAATGAACAGGAAAGGCAATTTGTTTTTATCGGCAGCCTGGCCTAGTCTGGAATCATTCCAGGATGGCGGCCGCTGGCTGCCCCGGAACCCTCGGCAAAAATTGGAGTGCAAGATGGACGCGAAAACCGACGACAACAGCGCGGGCAAATGCCCTGTCGCGCATGGACCCGGTGCCAGGACCAACCGTGACTGGTGGCCCAACCAGCTGGACCTCGGCGTTCTCCACCAGCAGTCGAGCCTCTCCGACCCGATGGGCGAGGACTTCGACTATGCCAAGGAATTCGCGAGCCTCGATCTCGACGCTGTGATCAAGGACCTGCACCATGTCATGACGGATTCGCAGGATTGGTGGCCGGCCGACTTCGGCCATTACGGGCCGCTGTTCATTCGCATGGCCTGGCACAGCGCCGGCACCTACCGCATCGGTGACGGCCGCGGCGGCGCCGGCGCCGGCCAGCAGCGTTTCGCGCCGCTCAACAGCTGGCCTGACAATGCCAACCTCGACAAGGCGCGCCGCCTGCTGTGGCCGGTCAAGCAGAAATATGGCCGCAAGATCTCCTGGGCCGACCTGTTGATCCTCACCGGCAACGTCGCCCTGGAATCGATGGGCTTCAAGACCTTCGGCTTCGCCGGCGGCCGCGCCGACGTCTGGGAACCCGAGCAGGACGTCGATTGGGGATCGGAAACCAAATGGCTGGGCGACGAGCGCTACTCCGGCGACCGCGAACTTCGCGGCCATCTCGGCGCCGTGCAGATGGGCCTGATCTATGTCAATCCGGAGGGCCCGAACGGCAAGCCTGATCCGCTGGCCTCGGCACGCGACATCAGGGAAACCTTCGCCCGCATGGCGATGAACGACGAGGAGACTGTGGCGCTGATCGCCGGCGGCCACACCTTCGGCAAAACCCACGGCGCAGGCGATGCCTCGCTGGTCGGCGCCGAGCCGGAAGGCGCCGGCATCGAGGCGCAGGGGCTCGGCTGGTCGAGCAAGCACGCGTCGGGCATTGCCGGCGATGCCATCACGTCGGGCCTCGAGGTCACCTGGACCACGACGCCGACCAAATGGAGCAACAACTTCTTCGACAACCTGTTCAACTACGAATGGGAACTGACCAAGAGCCCGGCCGGCGCCCATCAGTGGACGCCCAAGGGCGGCGCCGGTGCCGGCACGGTGCCGGACGCGCATGATCCCTCCAAGCGCCGCGCGCCGGCCATGCTGACCACCGATCTCGCGCTGCGGGTCGACCCGGCTTACGAGAAGATCTCGCGGCGGTTCCACCAGAATCCGGATCAGTTCGCCGACGCCTTCGCCCGCGCCTGGTTCAAGCTCACCCATCGCGATATGGGCCCGGTCGTGCGCTACCTTGGCCCGTTGGTGCCGAAGGAAGAGCTGATCTGGCAAGATCCGATCCCGGCCCTCGACCATGAACTGGTCAGCGAACAGGATATCGCATCGCTGAAGGCCAAGATCCTGGCCTCGGGCCTGTCCGTTTCCGAACTGGTCTCGACCGCCTGGGCTTCGGCCTCGACGTTCAGGGGTTCCGACAAACGCGGCGGCGCCAATGGCGCGCGCATCCGGTTGGCGCCGCAGAAGGACTGGGACGTCAACCAGCCTGCTGAATTGGCCAAGGTGCTGGCCACGCTCGAATCCATCCAGAAGGCGTTCAACGTGGCACAGACCGGCGGAAAAAAGATCTCGCTGGCCGATCTGATCGTGCTCGGCGGCGTCGCCGCGATCGAGAAGGCGGCGAAGGACGGCGGCAACGAGGTGAAGGTGCCGTTCACGCCTGGCCGCATGGATGCCTCGCAGGAGCAGACCGATGTCGCCTCCTTTGCCGCGCTCGAGCCGAAAGTCGACGGCTTCCGCAACTATGTCCGGGGGCCGCAGCCAATGTCGGTCGAAGCGATGCTGGTCGATCGCGCGCAGTTGCTGACGCTGACCGCGCCGGAGATGACGGTGCTCGTCGGCGGCCTGCGAGTGCTCGGCGCCAACACCGGCAAGTCCAGGCACGGCGTGTTCACCGACAGGCCGGGCACGCTGACGAACGACTTCTTCGTCAACCTGCTCAGCATGAGCACGGTCTGGGATCCGGTCGCGGGTTCGGATGAGATCTACGAAGCGCGCGACCGCAAGACCAAGGCGGTCAGGTGGACCGGCACCCGCGCCGACCTGATCTTCGGCTCGCACGCGCAACTGCGTGCGCTGTCGGAGGTGTACGGGTCAGCGGATGCCGGGCAGAAATTCGCCAGGGATTTCGTCGCGGCGTGGACCAAGGTGATGAACGCCGACCGCTTCGATATCGCCGCCTGATCCAGGCGGATTTTCCACCCAATAAAAAAGGCGCGAGGCTCGGCCCCGCGCCTTTTCCCTGTCCAGGCTTTCGAAATCAGTCCTTTTCGAAGACGCGCGCCTTGGCGATGACGCCGGCAATGGCGCCGCCGATCAGCGGCGCGACGATGAACAGCCAGAGCTGGCTGATCGCGGCGCCGCCCGAGAACAGCGCCGGGCCTATAGAACGGGCCGGATTGACCGAGGTTCCCGTCACCGGGATCATGGCGAAGTGGATGCCCGCCAGTGTCAGGCCGATGACCAGTCCGGCGAAGGCCGTGGCATGCCTTTCCGCGGTGACGCCGAGGATCACCGTGACGAAGGTGAAGGTGCCGATCAGCTCCCACAGGAACGCCGAAGAGACGCCCCATTTCGTCTCGTCCCAGCCATTGGCGCCGAAGCCGCCAGTGTGTCCGCCGGCCTGGCCGGAGACGATGATCCACAGCGCCAGCGAGGCCAGGATGGCGCCGATGATCTGTGCGATCCAGTAGGGGATGACGTCCTTGGCTGGCAACCGGCCGGCAAGGAACACGCCGAGTGTCACAGCCGGGTTGAGATGCGCGCCCGAAATGGGGCCGATCGCGTAAGCGGCCGCGATAAGGCCGATGCCGAAGGCCAGTCCTATGCCTTCCTGCCCGAGCGGCAGCGCGCCGCCGAAGCCGCCCGTCACCACTGACGCCGTACCGATGAACACCAACAGAAATGTGCCTAGAACTTCCGCCAGATAAGTCTTCATTGCCCTCTCCTCGTGACGATCCGTCGGTCCACGCTTTTCGCGCCGCGAATCATGGCGGCAAGAGTATTCCCAACCGAAAAACTTGGAAAGCTGAGCTGTCGCACCCCTGCGGTGCTTGCAGCCGCCAGTTACGAACATTAGAGATCTTGCATCTATTGACGGTTTGCTGTTGACCGCACCGGCAGATTCATTGCTCGGGCAGTTTTCGCCGATCGCCAACAGGCTGCCTGTCGTCGCAAAACGGAGCGGGGTTCAATCTCACCGTGAAAGGCTCTAAGAGCAGGCCGAGATGATGCGTTCGATTTGGTGGACTGAAGAATGCGACTAGGCGGACGGCTGGCTGCGGCCATCGAAGTGTTGGAAGACATTGGCCGGCGTCACCGGCCGGTGGCCGATGCGCTGAAGGATTGGGGCCTGTCGCACCGCTTTGCCGGCGGCGGCGACCGCGCGGCGATCGGCAACATCGTCTACGATGCGCTGCGCCGCAAGCGCTCGGCAGGCTGGCTGCTGGGCGGGGACACGCCGCGCGCCATCGGCTTCGGCGCCCTGCTGCTCGAATGGGGCCAGACCGCGCGCTCGCTCAACGAAGCGCTCGACGGCGACAGGTTCGCGCCGCCGCTGCTGACGGCCACGGAGCTCCAGGCAACCGACGAGCGGCGGCTTGCCGACGCGCCGCCCGCGGTGCGCGCCGACATACCGGATTGGTGCGAGCCGCTTTTGCAACGCGCGTTTGGCGAGACTTGGGTCGAGGAGGGCGCAGCGCTCGCCACCCGCCCGCCACTCGACATCCGCGTCAACACCTTGCAGGCCGATCGGGCCAAAGTGCTGGCGGAACTTGCCGAAACCGGCGCCAAGGCAGCTCACATCGCCCCACAAGGCATTCGCATTCCGCCGATCGACGGCGACGGCAGGCATCCCAACGTGCAGGCCGAGCCGGCTTTCCAGAAAGGCTGGTTCGAGGTCCAGGACGAGGGATCGCAGATCGCCGCCGCCCTTGCCGGCGCCGAGCCTGGAATGCAGGTGCTCGATTACTGCGCTGGTGCCGGCGGCAAGACACTGGCCCTGTCAGCGGCGATGGCCAATACAGGCCAGGTCTTCGCCCATGATGCCGAAAAGGCGCGGCTGGCGCCCATCTTCGACCGCATCCGCCGCTCGGAAAACCGCAACGTGCAGATCGTCACAAGGCCGGCGGAGCTGTCGCCGCTCACCGGCCATATGGACCTTGTCCTGGTCGACGCGCCTTGCACCGGCAGCGGCACCTGGCGACGGCGCCCGGACGCCAAATGGCGGCTGACGCAAAGGCAGCTCGACGCCCGCAAGGGCGAGCAGATGGCGATCCTCGATACCGCCAGCAGCTTCGTCAAGCCGGGTGGCCTGCTGGTCTACGTCACCTGTTCGGTGTTCGACGAGGAGAATGGCGAACAGGTCGCCGCGTTTTGCCAGCGTAATGGCGGTTTTGCCCCGGTCGATCATCGCCGGCTCTGGGACAGCCGTTTTCCCGGCCATGAAACGGCGATGCGGCTTGGCGCTTTGGGCGGTATCTGCCTGTCGCCGGCGCTGAGCGGCACCGACGGTTTCTACGTCTGCGCGCTGCGCAGGGCAGCCTGAATGAAGCGGAAAGCGAAGCCGTCCTGCGCGCCCTCGAGGTCAAATTGCTGCAGTGCAGCATCGGATGATTGCTTGCCGGTCACGCCTCTGCAATAAGCTTTTCGGCAAAGGTGAAAGCAGCGACGGCCATGGCAGCAAAGATCGTACCCGCCCCGGATTATGAAGACCGCGTCAGGGCGTCCTTCGCGCGCCAGCAGGCGATGGCGACCATCGGCGCCGAATTGACGCTGGTGACGCCCGGCATCATCGAAATCGAGATGCCCTATTCGGCCGCACTTACCCAGCAGCACGGTTTCCTGCATGCGGGCGTCATCTCGACCGCGCTGGACTCGGCCTGCGGCTATGCGGCCTTTTCGCTGATGCCGGAGAATTCCGGCGTGCTGACCATCGAGTTCAAGGTCAATCTGCTGGCGCCGGGCAGGGGCGAGCGCTTCCTGTTCCGCGGTTCGGTGACCAAGCCCGGCCGCACCATCATCGTCGCCGACGGCCAGGCCTATGCCTTCGCCGCCGACGGCGAGGCCAAGTTGATCGCCACCATGACCGGCACCATGATGACCATGGTCGGCCGTGATGGGATTGCCGGGTGAGGAGCGGCCCGCGTAGCGGGCGAAAAGCCCCTAAATGGGCTTTTCGAGCGACGAACGCCCGGAGCCATAGCGGAGGGCCGGGCGCGGGTGAGGGCACATCACCCCCTTTATCGCAAGCATCGGCGGTCGGGCAGGGCAGGGAGGAGTAGATCATCATGACCGACAAAGTGTCGCGACTGTCCGGCAAGGATGTCCTCTTCGTCATGGCGGCGCAGGCCGAATACGGGCCGCATTTGCAGCGGCTGTTCACCCCGCTGATGACCGGTGTCGGCCCGGTCGAGGCAGCCGTCCGGCTTGGCGCCGAATTGTCCTGGCTGAAGTCGCAAGAGGCGCTGCCGGACCTCGTCGTATCGCTCGGCTCTGCCGGCAGCCGGACCTTGGAGCAGACGGAGATCTACCAGGCCATCTCGGTCAGCTATCGTGACATCGACGCTTCGCCGCTTGGCTTCGAGAAAGGCGCGACGCCGTTCCTCGACCTGCCGGTTACGGTGCCGCTGCCGTTGCGCATCCCTGACGTCAAGGAGGCGACGCTGTCGACCGGCGGTGCGATCATCACCGGCGCGGCCTTTGATGCAATTGCCGCCGACATGGTCGACATGGAGACCTTCGCCTGCCTGCGCGCCTGCCAGCTGTTCGACGTGCCCCTGATTGGGCTGCGCGGCATTTCCGACGGTGCGGCTGATCTCAGGCATGTCGGCGACTGGACCGAATATCTGCACGTCATCGACGAAAAGCTGGCGGATGCCGTCATGCGCCTCGAACAGGCGATCGGATCGGGCTTGCTTCGGAAGGGTTCTCCTGGTGACGTGGCAGGACCGGTCTGAAAGTCAGGCTTCGCAACCCATTGCGCCGACTCGTTTCTTTCTCTAAACGCTCGCCATGAAAACAGCCAATCAACCCGACACCGTCCTGATTGTCGATTTCGGCAGCCAGTTCACCCAGCTCATCGCCCGCCGCATCCGCGAAGCCGGCGTGTTTTCCGAGATCGTGCCGTTCCAGTCGGCCGAGGCGGCATTCAAGCGCATCAATCCAAAAGCCGTGATCCTGTCCGGCGGTCCGGCCTCGACCACGGATATCGGCAGCCCGCGGGCGCCGCAGATCGTCTTCGACGCCGGCGTGCCGGTGCTCGGCATCTGCTATGGCCAGATGGCCATGTGCGTACAGATGGGCGGCGTCGCCGAAAGCTCCAACCATCGCGAATTCGGCCGCGCTTTCGTCGAGATCGAGAAGGAAAGTCCGCTGTTCGAAGGCCTGTGGGCGATCGGCCAGCGCCACCAGGTGTGGATGAGCCATGGCGACCGCGTCATCTCCTTGCCCAAGGGGTTCGAGGTGTTCGGCAAGTCGGAAGGCTCGCCCTTCGCCATCTTCGGCAATGTCGAGCGCAGGATGTATGGCATCATGTTCCATCCGGAAGTGGTGCATACGCCCGACGGCGCCCGGCTGCTCAGGAATTTCGTCCACAACATCGCCGGCATCGAGGGCGACTGGACGATGCGCGCCTACCGCGAGCACGCGGTCGAGGCGATCCGCAAGCAGGTCGGCAAGGGCAAGGTCATCTGCGCGCTTTCGGGCGGCGTCGACTCCTCGGTCGCCGCGCTGCTCATCCATGAGGCGGTCGGCGATCAACTCACTTGCATCCTCGTCGACCATGGTCTGATGCGCAAGGACGAGGCCGCCGGCGTCGTTGCGATGTTCCGCGAACACTACAATTTGCCGCTCATTCTGGTGAATGCGTCGGATCGTTTCATCGGTGCGCTCGAAGGTGAGGCGGACCCCGAGAAGAAACGCAAGACCATTGGCCGGCTGTTCATCGAGGTGTTCGAAGAGGAGGCCAAGAAACTCGGCGGCGCCGATTTCCTGGCACAAGGCACGCTCTATCCCGACGTCATCGAAAGCGTCTCCTTCACCGGCGGCCCGTCGGTGACGATCAAGTCGCACCACAATGTCGGCGGCCTGCCCGAGCGCATGAACATGAAGCTGGTCGAGCCGCTGCGCGAACTGTTCAAGGACGAGGTCCGCGCGCTGGGCAAGGAACTCGGCCTGCCCGAAAGTTTCATCGGCCGCCACCCGTTCCCGGGACCGGGTCTTGCCATACGCTGCCCCGGCGGCATCACGCGCGAAAAGCTGGAGATCCTGCGCGAGGCTGACGCCATCTATCTCGACGAGATCCGCAAGGCGGGGCTGTACGACGCCATCTGGCAGGCCTTCGCGGTGCTCTTGCCGGTGCAGACGGTCGGCGTCATGGGCGACGGCCGCACCTATGAATTCGTCTGCGCGCTGCGCGCCGTCACCTCGGTCGACGGCATGACCGCCGATTTCTACCACTACGACATGGCCTTCCTGGGTGCGGCCGCCACGCGCATCATCAACGAAGTAAAAGGCATCAACCGCGTGGTCTATGATGTGACCTCGAAGCCGCCGGGGACAATCGAGTGGGAGTGATGGGGCGCGCCGAAGGCGGGAGTTCTGGTCCTACTTCGGCACCAGCAAGTACTCCTTCGCGGCCTCCTCTAGGCTATTCGCCCGCGGGGTCGTTGCCACCGTGCGCGGCGATGAACATGGCGACGGCCGACCGGCAATAGGATTCGATTTCGTTGTCGTCCTCTGCTCTCGCCTGATCGAAGCGCGCGATGATCAGGAGATCGGATCCTTTGAAAAGCGCGGCAAACAAGCGGGCGGACCGGAGAGGATCGGGCACGTTCAGAACCGCTTTCGCGTGCAACTGACGCAACAGGGCCTCGATTTCGGCGATGACATGGGCGGGGCCGGCTTCGTAATGGAGCCTGCTTAACGACTTTTGATTCGTCTTGTCGGCCATGATCATGGCTTCGACATTGCGGACGTCCGAACTCAACAGCGTGCGAAGCAGGGATGATCCCGCCGCCATGAGCTGATCTTCGGCCGAACCGTCGACGCCTTCAAAAAGGGCCCGTGGTGCAAACTGATGGCAGCGGGCCGCGATGGCCGCGCTGAACAGCGCCTCCTTGTTCTCGAAGTGCCGATAGATGCTGAGCTTGGATATCTTGGCCCGCCGGGCGACCTTGTCCAACGTCGTCGCTTGAAAACCCAATTCCACAAAGAGTTCGCACGCGGCGTCGACTATCGTTTGGCCAAGCGCCTCGTTGGCGGGCCGGCCGCGCCGGCCCTGGCTGTCTTCGGTCACGAGAATTCCAGTACTTGACAGTATCCTAATTATTGCATTACGATACCATGTAGTATCTGAAATGTGCAAGCCGATGGGTAGGTGTCCTCCAAATCAAGTTTCCTCGGGCCGCCCGGCGATATCGATGCGGCATTGTCCGGCCGGCCAAAACAGTGATGGGCGACTTTCTCGTCGATGCCGAAGCCCTGCTCGCTGCCCGTCTCGAGCGCGTATCGCTGGACGATATTTCGCGCCAGGCCCAGCCCCAACCCCTCCATCCGCAACACGGAGCCCATCATCATGGATGACGTCATCATCATCGGCGGCAGCTTTGCCGGTCTCGCCGGCGCCCTGCAGCTCGGCCGTGCCCGCCGCAAGGTCACCGTTCTCGATACCGGCCTGCCGCGCAACCGCTTCGCCGGCCATTCGCATGGCCTGCTCGGCCACGATCACAAGCCACCGCTGGACATCCTGGCCGAGGCGCGGCAGCAACTGGCGCGTTATCCCACGATCAGGCTGGTCAATGCCCGGGCCGACAGCGTCTCCGGTGCCATCGACGATTTCTCCGTCCTCACTGGCGATGGCGAAAGCCTTGCGGCGCGCCGCCTGATCCTGAGCTATGGCATCGCCGACCAGATGCCTGATGTTCCGGGCTTTGCCGAAGGCTGGGGCACGTCCATCGTGCCCTGCCCCTATTGTGACGGCTTTGAAGTCGCCGGCCGGCATTGGGGCCTCGTCTGGTCCGGCCCGCAGTCGCCCAATCATGTCAGGCTGTTCCACGATTGGACCGACACGTTGACGCTCTTTGCCGATGGTCACGACATTCCCCCCGATGTCCGGGCTGATCTGGCGCGCCGCAACATACCTGTCGTCGATGGCCGGATCACCGGGATCGCCCATCCCGGGGGCCATATCGCCACCGTCAATCTCGATACCGGCCGCAATGTCGCGGTCGACATCCTGTTCGCCCATCCGCGTAACAAGCCCTCCGCAAGCCTGCATGAATCACTGGGCCTCGCTACGGTCGATACGCCCGGCGGCATCGCCCTCAAGGTCGACGAGCGCCGCGAAACCAGCATGCCCGGCATCTACGCCGCCGGCGACCTCGCCACCCCCGGAATGCCCTCGGTCACCACGGCATCATGGCAAGGCGCCATGGCAGGCATCTTCGCCCAACAGTCGATGCTGGTTTGAGAGCACAGATTCCCTTCTCCGGTTACCGCGGACAATCATATTCTGACTGGCCGCATGGCATGCGGGCGCGCCTGATCCCATCCGGTGGATCGTCATAAGCATTCATGGAATTCCGGACTGGGCCGGCGAGGGCGAGGTTCGCACCACGGGGGTTCCATTCAGGACCACGGACGCCGAGGCGCAGATCGTTGCTGTACGGCAAGGGCTCGGGATCACGACACTGCCGTGCTTCGTCGGAGATGCCGACCCCCTGCTGGTGAGGGTGCCGGACACCGACCTGCACATGTACGGAACGCTCTGGCTTCTCACGCAGGAGGAGACACGCAAGACGAAGCGCGTGCGGCTCTTCACGGAATTCGTATCCCGCAGGCTCGCGGCGTACGCTCCGCTTCTCGCGGGACTGTCCATATCGCGCGACCGACGCTTGGCGGGTTGACGGCGACGCTTGCCATAATCCGGTCGAAAGCCGAGCTGCGTCCGCTTGAAGCAGCGCCGTTCAATTCGCGAATGTTGCGCGCAACCGGCGCGAGGGCCACGCTACCGACGCGACGGACTTCACCATCGCTGACGGCCTCTGTGCGCGGGGACCAGTCTGCGTCAGCTGCTACGGCTGGAACAAGGTGGACCCATTTATGGACGGATGGCGCTCAGCCGGTTTTTCGCCTGCTTCCGGGCGACGATCGACTATCCGATGCTATCGAATTCACCGCGTCGCCTTTTTGACGTCCTTGCTCGACGGGTTCGCCAGGATGGCGCCCGTAATGATGCGAAAGAGATGATCGGCCCGCAGCGCAAATGAGGGTTGGTCGACCACCCAGCCGAGCGCCGTCATCAGGGCGAACAGGTCATCCCCATTCATGTCGGGCCGCGCCGCGCCTTCGGCCTGTGCGCGGACCAGCAGTCGCGCGCTCGCCGAGTGCACCGCAGCGCATGAAGCATAAAGAGCGGAGTCCGGGTTCGTGTGGGCGGCGGCCATCATGGCGACGACGCCCCTGTAGCTTTGGGCGAACACCAACCATTCCTGGAACCAGGAGATGAGTGCCTGGTCAGGTGAGTTCGACGTTTCGAGTTCATCTGCCTTCTGCGTCAGTGCGTCCAGATTCGTACACAGTAGCGCCTCGAACAGGGCTTCTCGCGTCGGGAAATGACGAAGCAGTGTGGCTAGCCCGACCTCGGCTCGACGGGCGATATCGCGCATCGATGCGTCGGCGCCGTGCTGGGTGACGACCTCGCGCGCGACCGCAAGGATGTGGCTGTAATTTTTTTTGGCGTCGGCTCGCATAGTTCACCTTGACAATCGGATCAGTGATCCAGATATACGGATCACTGATCCATAAGTATATGGAGCCGAAGGCGCTTTCCGGCAACCCGAAAAGCGAAGTCATGGGAACACGAACATGAGCACTATCAGCATCATCGGGTCAGGCGGTATGGCCGCAGCGATCGGCGGCCTTGCCGCCGCCAAGGCCGGACACGCCGTCCAGGTGATGAGCCGCGACGCCGCCAAGGCGCGGGCGCTGGCCGAGCAGGTTGGAGCCGGCGCGACGACCGGAACATTTGGCGCCGCCCCGGTCGGGGACATCGTCATCCTGGCGGTTCCTTATTCGGCCGTTCTCGACGTGGTGAAGCAGTACGGCAAAGCACTGGCAGGCAAGCTCCTCGTCGACATCACCAACCCCATCAACTCCGACTTCACGGGTTTCCTGACTCCTGAAGACAGTTTCGGCGCGCAGGAGATCGCCAAGGTTGCTCCTGCAAATGCCACTATCGTCAAGGCGTTCAACACCCAGAACGCCCATGTCCTGGCTGCCGGCCCGATCGGGGGCCATCCATTGGACGTGTTCATCGCCGGGGACGATGCTCAGGCTAAGGCGCGCGTCTCGGCGTTCATCGACAGCCTCGGACTGCGCCCGATGGATGCCGGGCGGCTGATTATGGCGCGGACGCTGGAGCACGCCTGCATGCTGTGGCTGGGCCTCATGACCCGCTCCATCAAACACACCAACTTCTCAATCCGCGTCAGCCTCCTCGGCTGAGCCCGCGGCACCACGCCTCGCATCACATTACCCAAGGAGCAGCAGTATGCGCGTTTTAGTTACTGGCGGGACCGGCCATATCGGTTCGCACATCATTCCCGAGCTCATCGCGTCCGGCCATGAGGTCATTGGCCTGGCCCGGTCGGACACGTCCGCGACTGCGGTGTCGGCGCTCGGCGCCAAGGTACGTCGCGGAGATATCACCGACCTCGACAAGCTCAAGGCCGCGGCGGCGGAGTCCGACGGCGTCATCCACGTCGCACACCGGCAAGACCTGCTGCCCTCTGGCGGGATCGACGCCGTGGCCGCCGCGGAGCTCCAGATCATGCTCGCCTACGGCGAGGCGCTGGCGGGGACCGGAAAGCCGCTCGTCGTCTCGGGGAGCATCGGCTCGCCGGGGTGGGAAGGCCTGGGCCGGCCAGCCACCGAGGAAGATCCGGCTCTTCCCGGCGGCGAAGCATACAAGGGCACCCTGCGGGTTCGTAACGCCGTGGAGCTCGCCGTGATCGGCCTCGCGGAGCGGGGCGTGCGGTCTTCGGTCGTCCGAATTCCTCCCATCGCGCACAGCACGACCGATGCCGGCTTCCTCCAGCTGCTGATCGGTCTCGCGAAGGAGAAGGGCGTTATCGGTTACCCCGGTGACGGCGCGAACCTCTGGCCAGCCGTGCATGCCCGCGACCTGGCCTCCCTGTTCCGCCTGGCGCTGGAGAAGGGGCCGGCTGGCAAAACTTGGCACGGGATTGAGGGCGACGGCATCCGGTTCCGCGAGATCGCTGAGGCCATTGGCACCCGTATGGGCGTGCCCGCCGTGCCCATCCCTGCGGACGTACTGATGTTGCCGGGCTTCTTCGGCTTTCTCGCGAATTTGGTCACGCTGGACCTTCCGGCGTCCAACGCCATCACCCGCCGGACTCTCGGCTGGCATCCAGTTCAGCCGGGCCTGATCGAGGACCTCGACAACGGCCATTACTTCCCGGCGGGCCATATCGCGACCCCGTAATTCGTCAAACCAACAAACGGGATCCCCCTTTTAGAAACTACCAGCAATACCCCCACTCAATAGGAGACAGCACATGAGCATTATCAGCATCATTGGCTCTGGAACCATGGCTGCCGCGATCGCGGGCCGTACCGCCAAGGCCGGACACACTGTCGAGGTGGTCGGCCGCGACCCCGCCAAGGCGCGGGCGCTCGCCGACCAACTTGGAGCCGGAGCGACCACTGGGATATACGGAGCCGCCCCCGCGGGCGATATCGTCATCCTCGCCGTGCCGTACAGCGGTGCAGCGGCGGCTGTGGCCGACTTTGGGAAAGCGCTCGATGGCAAGGTGATCGTCGACATCGCCAACCCGGTTGCCCCCGACCTCTCGGGCCTCGTCACGCCCCACGGCAGTTCTGGCGCGCAGGAGAGCGCAAAGGGCCTCCCCGCCGGCGCGCATGTTGTGAAGGCGTTCAACACGATCTTTGGTCACGTGCTTGCGAAGGGTGGACGCCTCGACGCGTTCATCGCAGCCGACGATGCGGAGGCGAAAGCGCGCGTCTCGACGTTCCTCGAAAGTCTCGGGCTGCGTCCGCTCGACGTGGGCGGCTTGCACATGGCCCAGACGCTGGAGGCGCTCGGTTTGATGATGATTGGCCTCGCCAAAAATGGCGCCGGCACCTGGGACTTCGCCATGAACGTCGATATCGGCTGAATCACCGACATCAGCCCTCATGCAGCTGGTCAGGGATCATTAGACTGACCGCGATACTTCCGCCCTTTGGGACGTCGCCCAGCAACCAGGTGCCTTTTCGCGCCGCCGCATGGCATCGCTGCCGGCGCAATCGGTTAGTCCGCAGCCCAAAGCTCTACGACCAATTGCGGCCGCCGCATGGCGCACGCTTGACCGCCCCCGCTCTTCGAACGGCGCCTATACGCCGCTAGCAGGCCGTTGAAAAAGTCACTCGCCGCCGAGCCATGAGCGTGATTCATTGGCTTCGAAGGGATTCGGAGGTGAAGGGTGCGCGGCGGCGACGATCGAACTGGCGAGTTGTTCAGCTACGTGGACCATGAGGCGCGGGTGCGACGAGATCATCCGCTGCGGGCCATTCGTGCGATCGTGAACGAGGCGCTGTCGGCGCTGGAGGGGGAGTTCGCGGCGCTGTATTCGTCGATCGGGTGGCCATCGATCCCGCCCGAGAAGCTGCTCAGAGCGATGCTGTTGCAGGCATTCTATTCGATCCGCTCGGAGCGGCTTTTGATGGAGCGGCTGGAATACGATCTCTTATTCCGCTGGTTCGTCGGCATCGGCGTCGACGATGCGGCATGGAACCCTTCAGTGTTCTCGAAGAATCGTGACCGGCTGCTGGAAGGCGACGTCGCGGCGAAGTTCCTGGCGGCGGTCTTGGCACAGCCCAAGGTGAAGAAACTTCTGTCGACGGACCACTTCTCGGTCGACGGCACGCTGATTGAGGCTTGGGCCTCGATGAAGAGCGTCAAAGTGAAGGACGGTTCGGACGAGCCACCGGCGCAAGGCGATGGGCGCAACACCGAAGCAGACTTCCATAGCCGGAAGCGATCGAACGACACGCATGTCTCGACTGCCGATCGGGACGCCAGGCTATACCGCAAGGGCAAAGGCAAAGAGACCAAGCTGTGCTTCATGGGGCATGAGCTGATGGAGAACCGCCATGGTCTGCTGGTCGATGCCTGCCTGACGCTGGCCGACGGACATGCCGAGCGGGTGGCTGCGCTGCACATCATCGAGCCTCGTGCCGACCGGCCGGCCGCGGTCACGCTCGGCGCCGACAAGGCCTATGACGCCGAGGACTTCGTCAACCAGTTGCGCTCGATGCGGGTGACACCGCACGTGGCGCAGAACACGAACGGGCGAAGTTCGGCGATCGATCGCCGCACGACCCGGCACGGCGGCTATTCCGTCAGCCAGTGTATCCGCAAGCGGATCGAGGAAGCTTTCGGTTGGATCAAGACGGTCGCCGGGCAGCCGAAGACCAAGTTGCGCGGTCGCGACCGCGTTGGGTGCGCCTTCACCTTCGCGGCTGCCGCCTACAACCTAGTGCGGCTGCCCAAGCTTGTGGCGGTGCCGATATGACTGTGGCCGCAGGCTGCCAGTTGATCGGCCGCTGGCGCATCGTCGAAGCCGATCTGTGGGATCGCAGTTACCTAGACCTCGGCGGCCCCGCCATGATCACCATTGGCGGCGACAACAATGGCGAGATCGCCTTTGGCGTCCTGCAAGCCGGCCTCGACCTCATCTACAGCCCGTCGATGGTTCACTTCACATGGGCCGGATGTGACGAGATGGACGAAGTCACAGGCGACGGCCACGCCGAACTGCTCGACGACGGCTCGATCGAAATCACATTCACCTACCACAACGGCGACGAGGCCATCCTCAAGGCTATACGGCAGACTTCTTCAACAGCAGCCTGCTAGGCCCCCCAGCTTCGCGACCTTGTGGTCTTCAAATATTTGATCGCGCGCTGCTCGAAGAGGTTAGCGCGCGACCAGTTCTCGGCGTCGATCACGCGGTCGTAGATCGATTACTGCTCCTTCTTGAACAAATCCTGGAAGATGAGGTGGCCCCAAATGCGGCCGCGTGCCTGCACCAGCGCGCCACCCTCGTCGAGCTTTCCCAGCTTGACGGGGGCAAACCCGAGTTGTTTGGCCAGGGCCGCCACGGGGGCGGTCGCGTCCTCGTCGTCACCAGACAGGAAGACGACCCGGTAGCCGCCCTCGACGATCGGATCGGCAGCCAGCGTGGCCGCAGCAAGGTGATTGAACCCTTTGACGAGCTTGGCGCCGGTGAACGCCTTCGCGACGAAGGCTGAGGACGGAAGATCGTCCAGTTCTTCGGGGAGAACTCCAAAAGTGTTCATCGCGTCGATGACCGTCTTGCCTTCCCAGTTCGGCAGGGCCTTCGCGACCTCGCGATGCTCCCAGAACGGGACCGCCAAGATGATTGTGTCGGCCTCGAGCGCATCCCGCAGCGACTTGGCGATGACCGTGGGTCCAATCGCCCGAGCCTGCGGCGCCAATGCCTCGGGCGGCCGGCGGCTCGCCACGGCCACCTTGATGTTCTTACGGGCGAAGGCGTGGGCGAGGGCCTGGCCTATTTTACCGAATCCTACAATTGCGTAGCTCATAATGCTTCTCCGATCCGTGTTGATGTCGATTCCCGGCCCTCAACGGCGCTGGTCAATTGAATGGAGTGACCGGCCGGGCGTGGCGCCTCAGAGTTGCGCAAGGCCGCCGTCGACGGCGACCTCGCTGGCGGTCATGAAGCTGCTGTCCGACGATGCGAGAAAGGCGGCGACGGCCCCGATCTCCGCCGGATCGGCCATTCGCTGGAGCGGCGTCATCGCGGCGAAGACCTTCTGGCCCTCCTCGCCCAGCGCTTCCTTCGCGAGTTCGGTCGCGGTCGCCCCGGGCGATAGCACGTTGACGCGGATGCCGGTGCCCTTCAGGTCCTCCGCCCAAGTCCGCGCGAGGTTGCGCACTGCGGCCTTGCTAGCGCTGTAGGCGCTCATTGCCGCGGCGCCGGTAGTGCCGGCGCTCGATCCGGTCAGGATTATGGAACCGCCCTGGCCCATCAGCGGCAGCGCCTTCTGGACAGTGAAGATCGTACCCTTCACATTGGTGTCGAAGGTTTCGTCAATGTGCTCGGCGGTGATCTTGCCGAGCGCAAGCTGGCTTCCCGCCCCGGCATTGGCGAAGACGATGTCGAGGGTTCCGCGCTCGGCCTTCACCGTCGCGTAGAGTCGGTCGAGGTCGGCCTCATCCGAGACCGAGCCCGTCACCGCGCGGGCATTGGGCCCGAGCTCGGCCAGAGCCGCGTCGAGCGTTTCCTGCCGGCGGCCGAAGATGAAGACGAAAGCCCCCTCCTCGATGAAGCGCTTTGCTGCAGCGCGGCCAATGCCGGTAGCGCCGCCCGTGATGACTGCAACCTTACCGTTTAACTTTCCCATGACTTTTCCTTCCAGGCTCTGCCTTTGATCGTTCGGGAAGAACCCCGAGAGCCTGGAAATAAGTCTGCAGGGGTCAGGCGTTGAGTGCGGAAGTGCGCACATCGGTGGTGCAAAATCGATCCGGTCGGAGGACTGCCGCCAGTCGCGACGAATCGGTGTCCGTCGTTCGGAACTGGGCCGCGCTCGTCGACATAAGCTATGATAACCGCCCACACTGCTGTACGACTGCGTTGGATACGGGCTTTGGAAAGCGCACCGCGCGGTGCGGGATCGCGCCATGATCGACTGGGATGATGTTCGCTATTTTCTGGCCGTGGCGCGCGGAGGCTCGGTGCGGGCTGCCGGCGAGCGCCTCGGTGTGAACCACTCGACCGTGCTGCGACGCGTTGCACAGCTCGAGGAACGCCTCGGGGCGCAGATGTTCGAAAAGCTGCCTTCGGGCTACCGCCTCACGGCTGCGGGCGAGGAGGTGCTCGAGCTCGCGAACCAGATGGAAGCGTCGTCGCACCAGTTGGAGACACGTGTCTTCGGGCGCGACCAGAGCGTGCGCGGGCTTCTGCGGGTGACATTGGCTCCGACCCTCGCGACACACCTGCTCATGCCGGATTTCGCCGAGTTCGCGCGTCTGCATCCGGACATCGAGATGGACGTCTTATCGTCCGGGGAGCTGGCAAACCTGACCAACCGAGAGGCCGACGTGGCGATCCGCGTCGTCTATGACCGCAAAACCCTGCCGCTCAATCTTCACGGCCTGAAGGGGCCGGAGTTGTTCGGCGGCGTCTATATGTCCCGCGATCGACTGGCCGCCTGGCATGCGGGCGCGCCTGATCCCATCCGGTGGATCGTCATAAGTATTCATGGAATTCCGGACTGGGCCCGCGAGGGCGAGGTTCGCACCACCGGGGTTCCATTCAGGACCACGGACGCCGAGGCGCAGATCGTTGCTGTACGGCAAGGGCTCGGGATCACGACACTGCCGTGCTTCGTCGGAGATGCCGACCCCCTGCTGGTGAGGGTGCCGGGCACCGAACTGCACATGTACGGAACGCTCTGGCTTCTCACGCAGGGGGAGACACGCAAGACGAAGCGCGTGCGGCTCTTCACGGAATTCGTATCCCGCAGGCTCGCCGCGTACGCTCCGCTTCTCGCGGGGCTGTCCATATCGCGCGACTGACGCTTGGCGGGTTGACGGCCTGCCTTGCCGAAGGCTTTCTGGGGGGGGTGCCGGCTGGTTCATGATCGCCGCTTTCCGGCTATCATTGGCACCGCCTCAGGTGAAAATGCTTCGATGGAAACTATCCGATTTCCCAAGCTCACGACACCAAGGCTCGTGCTTCGAGCGCCGAGAAAACGGGATATCCCGGCATGGTTTGCGCGCGCGACGGATGTCGAATCCGCCTCTCTTGCCGGCGATCCTGTTCCCGACGACATAAGCGCGGGCGAGCGATGGTTCGCCCGTTCGCGTCAGCGGTTCGCTGACGGTACAGCGATCCAGTGGTCCATAGATGAAGTAGGAGTTTCGGAAGCGATCGGGACAATAACCCTTTCCTTCGACGCAACCGACGCCAAGGCAGCTGCATTGGGATTTGTGCTCGCGCGTGCGCATTGGGGGCACGGACTGGGCAGCGAGGCGGCGCACGAAGTTCTCCGCTACGCTTTCGAAACTCTGGCGCTTGAACGGGTGACGGCCGAAGCGGCGGCGCGCAATTTTGCCTCGGTGCGGATATTTGCGAAGCTCGGATTCAAACATGTCGAGAGCTTCATCGATGAGTCCGACGGCGAGCGTTGCGAGCGCTTTACGCTCGACCGAGACATCGGGCCGTCACTGTTGGCGAGCAACGCGATGCCGGACTTCCCGGCTTGAGCCATCGCAGGCCGGAATTCGCCGTGCGCAGGACGCCCGGTCATCGCCCGCCACGGATAAGCTAGCAGTTGGACAATAATGGCCAGCGGAACGATCCCGCCATTTCCGTGGACAAGACCAACGGCTGGACGCGATCGATCGAGTGCAAGATCAGTTGGTGCTGGCGGTGAACCCGCACTGCTTCTGCTCCATATCGATCTGCTTCGTGATGCGGACGGCGTTCTGTGCGTAGGCTTCCGTCACGGAGCCACTGTTCACGGTCTTGTCCTTCAGCGGACTCACGCCTGCGCAGAGGTGGAAAACATGCGGCTCGGTGGATTTCGCGGCTCCGTTTTCGGGCGCGATCCAGTAGACGACGTCCTGCCCTGCGGGGTGGCTCGCGTCCTTCGTCGCCGCCGCCACCGCGGCGGTGTCCGCCGCGATCGCCTGCGCCTGAGCGGCGACGTCGGGCGAACAGGCGGTGGTGGGCTGCCCCGACTTGATCTGGGCTGCGCATGCGTTCATGTCCTGGGTGTATTGTTCGACCGACGGGGGTTTGAAACTGATCCCCATGACCGTCGCGAGCACGGCCAGCGCAGCACCGACGCCGCCGGCAACCTTCTTTGTCCGTGGATCCATGTTTTTGTCGGTGAGGATCAGGAAAACCAGCGGGAGGAAGGCAATCAGCGTGATGATTGCGCCGAGCTGGTTTTGGAAGAAGAACCTGGCCGTGTCGGATGCGCGGGCCGGATCGTGCCTGTTGGCCGCCTTCCACAGCAAGTTGCCGGCGATTGCGAAAATCGCGATGCCGACCAGAAGGCCGATGATCAGCGGCAGGTGTGCCTGGTCGAACTTGTTCTGGCGAAGTAGCATAATCCCGTAGATCTCGCCGCCAATGGCGACAATCCACGAGAGTGCGGCGAAAAGGCGAAGACGTGTGGCGGAGGACTTCTGGCCCTGCGTCGCCTGCCAATCCTTGGTAACGTCTGGCTTGTTGTCGGTCATGGACCAGATCCCCCGATATCGACACTTATGCGGGTGGCATTACCCGCCTGCGCAGCCTCGTTGAACGTACATTACCTGCCTTAGCGACGCGACGACAATGTGAGCGCCACGGCAGGCCTCATCCTCATACATATTGCGCATGAGTGAAGCCGTCCATACCCACGAAGGCAGACGCCTACCAGGCGACGGCTCCGTGGTCTCTGGCCCGAACTGACGACACCAGCCGAAAATCGAAATTGCCATCCCGCGGGTTCCTCCCTCGGAACGTTTTCGCACACCTGCGGTGCCCGAACATTGGCTTTTCGCATTGCGGGGTTATGATAAGCCTAGGCAAGCCGAAAGATCGAATAAGACACGAATTCCGCAATGACGATGACCACGACACCAACCGCGGTATTGCGTGGCACGGAGGTCAGCATCCCTCGCGAGAATGCACCCGGCAGACTATGTCCGCGCGATCACCATGGAGGCATGGCGTCGATGCTTGCCGCGCTCGCCGGATGAACCGTTGGCAACTTGCTCATGGACGCTATCTCGATCTTGGTGCGAGATCGTTGTTGATGGGGATCTTGAACGTTACGCCGGACAGTTTTTCCGACGGGGGAGAATTCGATCGGCCGGAGCGGGCACTCGAACAGGCCCGGCGTATGATCGGCGAGGGCGCGGCGATCATTGACGTCGGGGGCGAGTCGACCAGGCCCGGCGCCGGCAGCGTTTCGGCGCTTGAGGAACAATCGCGTATCCTCCCGATCATCGAGGCGCTGTCGTCCGACGGCAACAGCATCGTCTCGGTTGATACCTATCGGGCCGAGACGGCGCGTCTCGCGGTCGCGGCGGGCGCACATATCGTCAACGACGTACATGGCCTGCAGCGCGAACCCGACATCGCGCACGTCGCGGCGGAAACCGGCGCTGGCCTTGTCATCATGCACACCGGGCGCGACCGGGAAAAATTGGCGGATGTAATCGCCGACCAGTTCCTGTTCCTGAACAGATCGCTGGAGATCGCGCGCAACGCCGGCATCCCGAACGACCGCATCGTGCTGGACCCAGGCTTCGCTTTCGCCAAGAGCGGAGAGGAGAACCTTGAACTCATGGCTCGCTTCGGCGAATTGCGCGCTCTTGGTTTTCCATGGCTCGTCGGCACCTCGCGCAAGCGCCTTGCCCATCACCTGGTCGGCGAAAGCGACCAAGGGCGGGACGTTGGCACAGCGGCAACCAGCGTCATCCTGCGGTTGAAGGGTGCTTCGATTTTTCGTGTGCACAATGTCGGGATCAATCGCGATGCCCTGGCTTTCGCCGACGCAGTGCGCGAGCGCGACAATACGGCGGAATGAAAGAACCTGTCAGGCGGGCTCGGTCACGACGCCGATACGCCGGTAGGTGAATGGTTCGTCCTCCGAAGAAACTGTCGCGGTGCGCTTGGCTTCGTCGATCAGCATCGCCATGCGCGCGTGGATCGGCGACTTCGCGCAAGCCGGATCCGTTGCGGCGGCATCGCCGGCGATTGCCATCGCCTGACAGCGGCAACCGCCCCAGTCGATCTCGCGCCGTTCACAGCTGCGACAGGGTTCCTGCATCCAGTCCGTGCCGCGGAAGGCATTGAACGCCGGCGAATCGGCCCAGATCGAGGATAGGGTGTGTGGTTTGAAACGCTCGAAGCTGAGCGACGGGATCGTCTGCGCGGCATGGCACGGCAACACTGTGCCGTCAGGCGCCACCATGAACGCGTCACGCGCCCAGCCACCCATGCACGGTTTGGGGTAGATTGCGAAATAGTCCGGTGTCACGAAATCGATGTTGATAATGCCGGCCAGCCGCTCGCGTGCTTCCGCGACGATCTCCGCCTGCCGGTCGACTGCTGCACGCTCGGGCATCAGCTGATCGCGATTTATCAAAGCCCAGCCAGCGTACTGGACGTTGGCGATCTCGAGCCTCTCCGCGTCCAGCGAAAGCGCAAGATCGATGAAATCCGGCACCTCCTCGATGTTATGGCGATGGATCGGCGCGTTGATGGTGAGAGGCAAGCCGGCAGCTCGCGCGCGGCGTGCCGTCTCCAGCTTCTTGTCGTGGCTGCCTTTGTGGTTGCCGATGCGTTCGGTGGTCGCCGGCCGCGCGCCCTGAAAGCTCAATTGCAGATGGTCGAGCCCGGCTTCGGCAAATGCTTCGATGCGACCCTCGGCGATGCCGACGCCAGCGGTAATCAGATTGGTGTAGACGCCGCGCGCTGAAAGTCCGGCGATCAATTGCTCCAGGTCGCGGCGCAGCGTCGGCTCACCGCCGGATAGATGCACCTGCAGAACACCGAGATCGGCGGCCTCCGAGAACAGGCTGAGCCAGGTCTGTGTGTCGAGTTCGCGATTGGCCTTCTGCAATTCGAGCGGATTGGAACAATAAGGGCATTGCAACGGGCAGCGATGTGTCAGTTCCGCCAGCATGCCGATAGGAGGGAGGAGGGGCGTGCTCATAGCTTCACCAGCAGCTTGTCCGACCACTCTTGTAGGAAGGCGATGACGTCGGCCGCCACGGCCTCCTCCTCGGCCTCATAATCCGTGGCAAGGCCGGCGATGATTTCGCCGACCGTGGACCGTCCGTCGCAGCGCCGCAATATGTCGAGGCTGATATCGTTCGGCCAGAATATTCTCTCCGGTGAAAGCACGGCGAATGCCTGCCGCACGGAATCGTACTGTATGCGCACATGCTTCGGCAGGAAGGGTACCGATCGCAGGGACACCAAGGCTCTTTCGCGCAGCGTCATCATGGGGCTGCCTCGGGGCGGAAGGCGCCGGGCGGTATATTTCCCGGTTCGCCATAGGCGTGTTGAAGCGCATCAAGCATGGCCCAGAGTATATCGCATTTGAACACCAGCGCATCTATTGCCTGCTGCTGGCGTTCCGCCGTATCGGCATGGCTGAGCACGTAGGTGAGGGCGAAGTCGGCGTCGCGCGAGGCTTGTTCGGGTCGTTGCTTGAAATAGGCCAGCGTATCCTCGGTGATATAATCGTATTTGGCCAGCATCGCCGGCACGCGCTCGCCGATGATAAGCGGTGAGAACATCTCGGTCAGCGACGACGCGACCGCCTCGAACAGCGTCCGGTTGGTGCAAAAGGAGAGGTAGGCCCCCACGGCGAACCGTGTCGCCGGCAGTGCCAGCCTTTCGCTCTTCACGGCCTCGGCGTCCAGGCCGAGCGAGGTTGCCAGATGCAGCCAGCGCGCGATACCGCCGCTCCAGCCGTCCTCCCCGTCATGGTCTTCGATACGTTTGCGCCAGGCGGCGCGAAACGCCGGATCCTCGGCATGTGCGAGGATCATGGCATCCTTGCGCGGGATGACAGCCTGGTAGCAATAACGGTTCAGCGCCCAGGCCTTCATCTCGGCCTTCGACAGCGCGCCGCTGGTCATCCTGTGATGGAAGGGATGATGATTGTGGTAGCGTTCGGCGCCGACCTGCCTCAGCACGGCTTCGAGATCGCTCGTGGACAGGCCGCCTTTGGCCGCATCGCGGAAATCGTTCAAAATTCCATCTCCATGCCGTCGCCTGCGACCTCCCATCCTGCCGCCTTGACTGCCGCGTGTTCGGCCGAATTCTCGTCAAGGATCGGATTGGTGTTGTTGATATGGACGAAGACGCGGCGGCCCAGCCTCACATCGGCCAGGCCGGCGATCGAACCCGCGTCTCCCGAAATCGCCAGATGTCCCATGCGCGCGCCGGTTTTCTGACCGACGCCGGCGACGATCATCTCGTCGTCGGTGTAGACCGTGCCATCGAACAGAAGACAGGCTGCATCGCAAAGACGGGCGCGCAGCCTCGCATCGATGCGCGCGCAGCCTGGAATGTAGAAGACAGAATCGCGGCTGCCGATACTCGCAATTCGGACTCCAATCGTGTCACCGGCGTCGAAGCTGAAATTGGCATCTGGATGGTCTTTGTCCTCAAGATAGAGTGCTATCTTTCCGGGCACCGGAAAGCTCTCGATCATCACGCCGGTCTCGCTGCCTTCGGCATCGCAGATGACCAATTCTTTCGCTGTCGGCAGGATGCGCCGCGGCACGACCGCCGGATCGAGAACGTTGAAAATCGAATTCGCCTCCAGCGTCGCCAGAACCTGCGCCGTTGCGTAGATGGCGAAAGGCTGCCGCTCGCGCAGGCTGAGCAGTCCGGCGATATGATCGACATCGGCATTGGTCAGCACCACCGCGCGGATAGGGGTCGAGCGCAGCGGCGCGTCGCCCGCAGGTTGCAACTCAGGGGTTGCCGCGATCTGCTGGCGAATGTCGGGAGAGGCATTGAAAAGAACCCATCCGACCCCATCCGCCGAGGCGATGACACTTGATTGGGTTCGTGAATGCACGCCAGCCATCCCGGAGCGGGCCGCGCGACTGAGACGATAATTGCAATTCCATTGCGGAAAGCCGCCGCCTGCCGCCGATCCGATGATCCTCAAATGCATGAAAATGCCCGCCCCGCGGCTTCTCTGACCAGCAGGCAATTTGCAGCCCTGAAAAGTGCCGCGCGCGCCCTACACGCGTCAAAACCTTTCGCCAAAACCCATGCGGGGATGCGTGCCCCTGTTGCCAGGGACACGCACCTCTGCGGCCTACCTCTTGGGAGTAATTTCGGCAGGCAGATACCGGGAAATTTCCATGCCCGCGGCAACCTGGCACATGGTCGGTTTTTTCCAGTTCTTCTTCATGACATTTCTCCTCTTATACCAGTCCGAAGGGACCGATCCCTGTTGTTAGCCAACCATTGCAGGGCACCAAAGCAATGGCTCGTCCATCACGTCTCAAAATGGACAAACGAAAAAGTAGGTTTTGAAAAATCGAAAAGCAAAATTACCGGGAATAATTGCATAACATTCCTTCAATTGTTCGTTTCATACGGTTTTTTCACCTCCAGCGGAAGATTTGCACCTTCCCATCCATCAGCACCGAGTGGATACCAGATTACCGAACTGTAGCCCCACTCGATCGCCCGTTTGGCGGCATTCCAGGACATCCAGCAATTCGTCATGCAATAGAACAGAATCGCTCGCGATTTGTCCGTGCCGGCCTTGGCTTCGAGGCCTTGGCGAAAATAGCTGGTGGTCTCCTGCGAAATAGCGCCGTATCCCACGTTGGCCAGCCATGTACTGCCTGGAATGTCCTTTCTAACCTTGTCTCTCCATATCGTTCCTGCCGGCAAATTGGTCGGCTTGGGCGTGTTCGGCATCACGTCGAAGAAGACTGCTTTCTTCGCTCGCCACAGCGCTTCAGCTTCCGCCGTCGTCACCACCCTGGCGCCTCGCAGCGTCGGCGGCACCGGCGCCCGATAGTCATCCATCCGGTACCCGCTGGGTTCGGCAATCTCGCCAGCGCGCGTCGGTTCGGCCAGACCCATAAGGCTCGCAGCGACCAGCAAAAAAACAGCCTCCTTTCCCTTCATTGGGTGATCGGATTGTCGTGTTCATCGATCAGCGGCACATTGTAACTCAGCAGGAGCCTGTTGATCTCCGCCTGGTTTTCCCTGATCACCCGGTTGAGCGTCCGCTTCCATTCCTGGTCGGACGGACGTACGCCCATGGTGATGCGGTAAGACATGCGCGAGCCGGTTTTTTCCTTTAGCAGCGGAACAACCGCCACATCGGCTCCAAGTTGCTTGGCATAGTAGCCTGCCATCGGTCCCCACAGGACCGCCGCGTCGATCTTGTGGGCCAGCATGTCCTTGATCATGACCTCTCCCATGGAGGGGGTGACACGCGTATCCACTGCAAGCGGATAGATCTTGGCGGTCCGCAGAAGCTTGTTGGCGGCCATATTGGCGGTTGGCGGCGTGCGCTCGACAACCCCGATCGTCTTGCCCGTGAGTTTGGGATCCTCGATCGTTTCGACGCCTTCCATATCGTTGCCTTTCGGGTAGACCAGCACATAGGCGGAGCGATAGTAAGCGTTGGTGTTCTGCACCAGTTCATCGCCTTGGGCATAGCCCATGATGATGTCGCATTGGTTGGCCCCGAGCGTGTTGCGAACGAAGCCGGTGACAAGTGGAAACCAGGTGTAGGCGACGGACTTCCGTCCGGTTTTCGCGGCTACCAGTTCGGCAAGTTTGTTTTCGAAGCCTTCGCCGCTCTTGTCGGTGAAGGGCATATTCGAAGGATCGGCGCAGACGCGCAGAATGTCGGGATCGACCAGTTCTCCCGCCGCGCCGAGGCCGGCGCCTTGCGCCTGCGCGTTCGATGGCAACAAGGCCAGCGCGCCGAGGATCGGCAGAACGACGCGCAGTTTCGATGCCCCGCAGCCGTTCATGTCATCCGCCCATGCAGGATGCTTCGGCATCCTTCGCCGCCTGCGGCTTGTCTTCGTGCTTGGGCGGCCTGCCGCGTGGCGCCGCACCATCGGCGCGCGCGCGCAGGTAGACATAGAGATCGTCCAGGTAGCAATAGACGTTCTTGTTGTCGCCAAAGGCAGGCATGACGTTTTCCTTGCCGCCGCCGACATTCTTGCGGCCCTCGGCGACGATCGAGAGGAACGTGGCGTAGTCCATGGTTTTCAAGCTGTTGACCAGGGCCGGCGCATAGCTCGAACCTGTCGCATCCTGTCCGTGACAGACATGGCAATCGGAGTGATACCGGCGGTAGCCGCTGAACGTGTACCAGTCGACGGTTCCGTTCTCGATCTTGTAGGTCGGATTTCCATCCGCATCCAAATACTTGCCGCCTTCTTGCTTCACCGCCTTGGCTTTTTCCATGCTGTCCTCGGCCCACGCCACGCCTGAGCTTGCCAGAGGCAGCAGAGCCAGGACGAAAGCCGAAATTACAATGCGAACGGACATTCAGACGCTTCCTTCATTTGCCGTGGACACGGTTTTGCTGTCGTGGCCGGCATTGATCGGTGTGTTGGGGGTGCAACCGCATCGAGAGCCCGGCCATGGTTTCGGATGATCCGGGCTCTCGTTTTCATGCCTCCGGTCCAACAAGACCTGAGGCGTGCTTAAGGTTCCCCGCCCGTCAGTCCGGGAGACCGAAGACGGTGAGCTGACCGCCCAGCGTCGTATAGTCGGCAAGTGCCGCATAGCCGCCGACGGCACCCAGGCCAGCGGTACCAACGACCGCGGACTGATCGCCTTGCGCACGGCCCTGATCGACGGCGCCATGCCAGGCAGCGGCGTTGTCAGGCGAAAGCAGACCGCCTGCCAGACCGATGCCTGCCCACCCGCCGACGCCGGACAGAACGGCGATGTACTGCTTGCCGTCATGTTCGTACGTGGTGATGTTGCCGATGATGCCGGACGGGGTCTTGAACTTGTAAAGTTCCTTGCCGTCCTTATCGACCGCCTTGATGTAGCCTTCGAGCGTACCATAGAAGACGACGTCGCCATCTGTCGCCAACGCGCCTGACCACACGGAGAACTTCTCAGGCTTCGACCAGACGATCTCGCCCTTGGCCGCATCCCAGGCAATGAAGTTGCCCATGCTGCCGTCGCCGCCAGGTGCCGGGTACATCGACACTGTCGCGCCAACATAAGGCTGACCGGCGGTGTAGCTTACCTTGTAAGGCTCATAGTCCATGCAGACATGGTTGGTCGGGACATAGAACAGGCCGGTTTTCGGCGAATAGGCAGCCGGTTGCTGATCCTTCGTTCCAAGTGCCGCCGGGCAAATACCCGTCGAGTTGGTGTCTTCGCCGTTCTGCTGGGTCGAATATTTCGCCACGACCTGCGGGCGACCATACTGTTCGCTCTTTGGGTCCATGACGACTTCCGTCGCCCAGTTCACCGCTGGATCGTATTTCTTGGCGACGAGAAGCTCGCCGGTGGCGCGATCCATGGTGTAGGCGAAACCATTACGATCGAAATGCACCAGCACGTCGTGTTTGGCGCCATTGACCTCCATGCCATCGACGAGGATCATCTCGTTGATGCCATCATAGTCCCATTCGTCATGCGGGGTCATCTGGTAGAGCCATTTGGCAACACCGGTATCGGCATCGCGGGCCATGATCGTCATTGACCAGCGGTTGTCGCCAGGCCGTTGGACCGGGTTCCACGTCGAGGGATTGCCGGTGCCGTAGTAGACCAGGTTCAGCTTGGGATCATAGGAATACCATCCCCATGTCGTGCCACCGCCCGTCTTCCATTGCTCGCCTTCCCAGGTGTTGGTGCCGGAATCCTTGCCTACCGGCTTGCCCAGCTGCGTGGTTTTCTCGGGATCGATCAGGGTGTCGGCGTCTGGACCTTCCGAATAGGCTTTCCAGGCAAGTTTGCCGTCTTTCAGATTGTAGGCGGCCAGCCAGCCGCGAACGCCGAATTCGGCGCCCGACACGCCGATGAGTACCTTATCCTTGACCACGACGGGGGCGGCCGTGCCGGATTCGCCTTTGCCGCCGTCGGTCATGTCGCCATTCTTGACCGACCAGACGACCTTGCCGGTCTTTGCATCGAGGGCGACGACCGTGGTGTCGGCCTGATTGAGAATGATCTTGCCGTCACCATAGGCAACACCGCGGTTGACCGTGTCGCAACACATGATCGGAATGACATTCGGATCCTGCTTGGGCTCGTATTTCCAGAGGATCTTCCCGTCATTCTTGAGGTCGAGCGCAAAGACATTGTTCGGGAAGGGCGTATGGACATACATCACATCGCCGATGATCAGCGGTCCACCCTCATGCCCGCGCAGCACGCCGGTGGAAAAGGTCCATTTGACCTGCAGGTTTTTCACATTATCCGCAGTAATCTGGTTGAGTTTGGAATAGCGGGTGTTGGCGTAGTCACCCGTCTGCATCGCCCAGTTCTTCGCATCCGAAGCGAGCTTTGCAAGATCCTCGTTAGCCGACGCCGTATAGGCCGCGCCGAGCGACAGAAACGCCGCAGTGGTTAGAATATACGTAGCTTTCGTAAGTACACGCATCCGAATTCCTCCCGGGGTTCACAGTGATGAATCGACTGTTAGGCCCACAAGGGCTCGCCCAAGCGATTCACGGGGGGGAAATATTTCCGGCAGCGTGTCACGACCTAAGCCAGATGTGCAGAGGGCACCGTTACTGCCCACCTCACTTTGGCCTACGAAAGACTGTCGCCGCTCCCTAATGACGGTGACGCCCTTGAAGCCGGAAACAGGGAAAGGCTATGTCATCCCAAAAGGCTAGGCAAGAAAAAAAGGCCTAGCGCATTGTTGCACCGCAATACTCTAAATGATGCACTGCAATATACAGAAATTGGCAGAACTACAAGCCTAATACGAAGTGTTTTACGCTCCCGTGGAGGCCGAGGACGGTATTAAAATAGTCTTGCTTTCGATATTTTGATTCTAATATACACTGAGGTTATTTGCTAATGTTTATCGATGCCCATCGTGGATGGCATGTAAAAAGTCTCGTCGTTCCCCGGTATTGAGCGAGATACGAAGCGGTCGTGGGAGCCTGGGCGCGGAGCCGGTCATCAAGTCGTCATGCACAGCTATCGCTCGTGGACAGCCCTTTCCTCCTTTGGTCGTATACGGAACCCATGGGTGCTTGACTGGCTTTACGGCGCGTTGCCAACTGGCACGCCGATCCCGTCCGGGCGCGTCGAACCCGGACCAACCGGAGGTTCCTCATGATCAGATATGTTGGATTTTCGACCTTGCCGCTGCTCTTCACCGCGACATTGGCCGTCGCAAACCCGGCGGGCGCTGCGGGAGACTATCCCACAGTAACGGTTGTCGACTACGTGCTCGGCTGCATGCGAACGAACGGCCAGACGCGTCAGGCTCTGGAAAGCTGTTCCTGCTCGATCGACGTCATTGCCTCGATCCTTCCCTACGACCACTATGAGACGGCTGAGACCTTCAAGAGCATGTCTTTGACAACGGGGGAAAACGCAGGGCTGTTTCGCGAAAGCGCACCGGCGAAGGCAGCCCGTACCGAGCTGAAGCGTGCGCAGTCGGAAGCCGACGTGCGTTGCTTCTAAAGATCAAGCGTGGCCATCGCGGTGGCAGTGCGGCATATCATATTTCGAGACTTCAGAGCCCCGTTTTCTCCAGCGGCCACTGATTGCGGAATACCTTGCCATCCGTATCGATCGCTTCGACCTGGATTTCACCATTGCCGTGCGCCGTGAAATCGAATCGGAAATTGGGGTCTTCCGAAATCGATATTCCACCTTCCATCGAGAGGATCGGCCGGCCGGCTTGCGAGATCGACAGCTTCTGAACAAAATGCGCGGGAATGAAATACTGTGTCAGTGGATCCCGCTGCAGGCCCGAATTGTTCGGGTGGCGGATCATCAACTGCAACTCCTCTGCCTTGCTCATCGTCTCCTGGGGTGGGAACTGGCGTAACTTCATCTGCCCCATCGTCGCCATGGCCTCGTCCTGGTTCTTGACCGCAGGGGCGGAGCAGCCGCCTGACGCCTTGACGAAGGTCTGAGCCATGTGGAGTTGGCCGCCTTGAGTCTCCGCTATGGCACGCAAATAGGAATAGTCGTTGACGCGCACGCGTGTCGACAGATGTGTCACGCCGGCGTCCTTGCCGATCTGGAACGTTGCCGCCACCGGCGCAGGATTGGCGTCGATGATCAAGGTCACGGATTTGATGCCGTCCGGTGCCCTGGCTGGGTCGACATAGATGTCGACAGGTACGATGGCGGCATCTTGCGCCCGCTTTGGCGCTTCGATCCTGACGACTCCGGTATCGATCAGAATAGCCCGGTCGCCGAACACGTCGCCTTTCAAGTCTTCCCAGATCTTCTCCGAAGAAGCCGTTGTTTGCTGTGCGTTCGCGGCTGAGGAGACGCCGAACAGCGTACCGATGGTCAAGATGATTGTGGACAGGAACGATGCAAGCGACAAGGCGAACTGCCTGCTCGCGTAAGCGTGATTTTGCATTTCGATGCCTCCACCAATGCAACAGAGGTGGTGCCCAGGCTGGCTTCTAGAATATGCCTTTGATGACGCGTTGGCAAATCGCCCCAATTCCATGATCTCTGGGGCATGTCGGTGTGGTTTATTCCCATTCGAGTTCAGCAAAAGCAGCCGTTGCGTTGCGCTCATTGTAGTCGTCGAACAGGTGCCATTTGCCCCGTTCGCTTCCGGCGGCGGTTTTGACGGCCTCTCGGAGCGGCGTCCCGTCGGCGATCGCCTTGCGGATATCGCGCGCCAGAATCTCGAAATAGCGTCGTTCTCCTGCCAGCGCCTGCGGCCAGTCGGCCGGTACCGGGCCATGACCCGCAACGACGCGCGCGGCGCCGATCGCCGCGAGCGCATCCATCTGGCGGAGCCAGCCAAGCAGCGATCCGTCGAGCGTCGGCAAGGAACCCATGAACACGAGATCGCCGGCAAAGAGCGTACTGGTCTCGGGGTCGAAGACGGTCAGGTCGTTGTCGGTGTGCGCAGCCTTCCATGCCCGCAGTTCGAGCATGGGCCCGCCGAGGTCGAGTTCCAGGCGATCGTCGACCAGCATCGCCGGCGAAACGATCTCGATTCCCTTCATGAGCGCTTCGCCGACCTGTTCGCGATAATTGTGCAGATAGAACGCGCCCCGCGCCTCGAGGGCACGCGGCAGATTGCGATGGCCAACGATGGTCGCGCCGATCTCCCGGAATGCCGCATTGCCGAAAATGTGGTCGGGATGCATGTGGGTGTTGATCAGGAAGCGAACCGGTTTTGCGGTTATCTTTCTGATCGCGGCGAGGAAGGCGTGCGCCTCGATCAGGCTGCCGCCACTGTCGATGACGGCAACCGCATCGGTGCCGACGACGACGCCCAGATTGCAGATCGCACCGTCGTTGGTTGCGGTCATCAATTCATCCACGCCCTGAAAGGCGAAGACGCCGTCGGCGATTTGGCGGACCGAAAACCGCAGGCTGCCGGCCGCGGCCAGGGCGGCTCGTCCGAGGCAGCATGGCAGCAAGGCGGCGCTGGCGGCGGTGCAGGCAAAGCCACTCATAACCCTGCGTCGTAGCCGATCAATCGACATCGGGTCCTCCGGTATGCATTTCGCCATCAGGGCGGTCAGGTGACGCCCGGAAATCTTTGACGGAACGACCGCAGAAGGTCGCTCATCACCTGTGAATTGCGGTGTTGGCGAGGCAGCCGCACATCGAACACGCCGAGCACATGTGCTGGTCGCGGCGCGAGCACGATGATGCGATCCGACAGCATCAGCGCCTCGCGTAGATCGTGCGTTATCATCAAGGCGGTCGTAGGCCGTGCCGACCACACCGACAGAAGCAGGTGACGAAGCCGCTCGGCGGTCCGGTGGTCGAGCGAGACAAAGGGTTCGTCCAGGACAAGCATCGCCGGCTCGGTAGCGAAGGCCCTGGCAAGCGCTGCCCTGCGCGCAAGGCCGAGTGACAGTTCCGCAGGATAGAGCGAGCGCATGCCGGCGAGGCCGAGAGTTTCAAACAGATCGTCGAGGTTCTTCGTTCTCAAGCTTTTCGGCAACGCCAGCCTGACATTCTGCTCCACCGTCCGCCACGGCAGCAAGATCGGCTCCTGGAACACGGCCGCGATGCGGTTGGAGCCTCCTTGCGGCAACTGGAAGGACCCGGAAAAATCCTTGTCCAACCCAAGCAGGATACGCAGCGTCGTGGTTTTGCCGCAGCCCGACGGCCCCAGCAAGCAGGCGAATTCGCCTTGCCGGACCTCGAAAGAAAGGTCCTGAAGCGCCGTGATCGAGACGCCTTGCGCGGACCTGAAAGTCTTTTCAGCGATATCGACCCTAAGCGGGACGACGGCGCCAACGGGTTGCATGTCGTTCAACGGGTTGCACCAGAAGAAGTTCGATGACGAGCATCACCGCCACGAAAGCCAGCGTGTAGGCAAGAATGGCGGCGACGTCGAAGAGCTGGAAATAGAGATGGATCTGGAAGCCGACGCCGGTGGAGCGGCCGAGCAGTTCGACGACCAGGACGATCTTCCAGATGAGGGCGATGCCGGATCGTGACGCAGCGGCAAGATAGGGTTGCAATTGCGGCAGCAGGATGTGGCGGATGCGATCGAGAGGGCCGAAGCGATAGACGGTGGCCATTTCGGCATAGCTCGGATCAAGCGCCCTGGCGCCCTCGCGCATCGTCACCACGACATTCGGGATTTTGTTCACGGCAACCGCGCCGATCGCCGCCGCCTCGTTGAGACCGAACCAGATGTAGCCGAGGACGATGACCACCAGCGCCGGGATGTTGAGGAACAGAATTACCCATGGATTGAAAAAGCGGTCGGCGCGACGATAGCTCCCGAGCAAAACGCCGATGACCGATCCGATGATCATCGCGACGATATATGCCGCGGCGACCCGGCCGAGGGTCGCGCCGAGATGATAGAAGAGGTCGCCGCTCGCAGCCTCCCTGAGGAGCACCTGCCAGACCTGTCCCGGCCCCGGGAGGGCACGGCTCCGCCAGACACTCGCCGCAAGGCTCCACAGCAGGCAAAGCCCGAGCAAGGAAACCGCCACGGTCAGAGCGGGCATCAGCGTTGTCGCCACCCTGGCTCGCCCGGACATGCTCGTCGGGGCACCTCGCGTGCCGTTGCTGGTTTCCGGTGCGGTCATTTTGCGCGGTCCTGCCAGAATGTGCCGGGCGCCATCTCGGGCGCGCTGCCGACCAGCTTCGCGCCACCGATCGCCGCCAGCACATGATAGAGCCTGCTGGCGTCGGCCGCTTCCTCGGCGACCGCCCGCCTGGGGATGCCCTGGCGGTAGCGGTCGCGCAGTTTTTCCAGTTCCTTGCCTTCCGCGCGAATGATCGGCGCCAGGCGTAGCCACTCCTCGTCGGATCTCGCCAGCAAGTCCTTGGCTTGCGCGGAGGCCCTGACGAAGCCCCCGGCGGCATCGGGGTTCTCGTTCGCCCATTGGTCATGGAAGACGTAACCGAGTGCCGACACAGGTCCCAAGGCGCCGAGCGCCCGCGCCGCATCGTTCACGCCGATCAATCGACGAAAGCCGTTGGCCTCGAGTCGGGCGCAGAAATGCCAGAAATTCAGCACCGCATCGAGTTCGCCCTGCATGGCCTTTTCCGAAATCAGCGGTGGCGCCCCAAAGATGATGTCGCTGCTTGCCAACAGGTCGATCCCGTAGTCGCGTCTGGTCAGGGCCTGTATCAGGAGCCAGCTCTTGTCGAGCGGACCACCGGCGACACCGATCTTCCTGTGCTTGAGGTCGGCGACCATCCGGATCGGCGACCCCTCCTTCACCATGATCGCCCCCACAGCGGTCGAATAGGGGGCCAATGTGAGGTCGCCGCCTTCCGACCGTTGGCGCGAGACCCACAGCCAGTCGGAGACGATCATGTCGATCGCACCGGCCAACAGCGCGACGTTGGTCGCGTCCTCCCCGGCGAAATCGATGATCTCCAGATCGATCCCGTTCGCCACATCGAATTTGTGTTGCCTCAGCGTGTCGAGTTCCCAACTCACGGTTCCAAATTTCAGGACGCCGATGCGAATCCTGGCTGCTGCAAAGACAGGCCTGGCGGCAAGAACAGCGACTGTGCCGAGAACTGCTAGACGCAGCGTGTTGCGCCGTGAAATCATCATGACACCTTCTCCCTGGGCTCCAGGACGTCAATCAGATCGCTCGTTCCTTGCTCGGAAATGCGCATTTCCAGCGCATGACCTTGAGGGTCGGGTGTTCCTGAGACCATTTCGCGATCTCGCTGGGCGCAAGGAACATGCATTGGAGCAGAGAGCCGCGGCTCTCGAAATAGAGGTGTTCGTCTCGGCAATTGCCCGGATTGGTGCTGAGGCACACCGTCAATATGAGATCGACCATATCCATTTAGCACCTCTTGCGCTCCGGGACGCCTGTCTCGACTGGTCCGGCCCAGTGAGGAGCCTGGACAGAATCGCCAGTTGCCGGATTCCCGAGGTGCCAGTGGAGAAACCGGAATGTGTTGAAGCTACGCATTCGCCCGATGGCCGTCAACAAAGACGAATACCGGTACCCTGGGGACCCAAGCCTCTGTACCTTTATACGATTGACTTTCACCGCACGCCAACTAGCTTTCCGATTCACGCGGCGCCGCTTCACAAAGGGGAAGCGGATACTCCACTCCACCGCGTAAGGTGCATGCCAACGGATGAAAGATCGGCATGTGCAAAATCGTCCAGGGCACCCAGACGATCCATGAGGAAATGCCATGCGCGCAATCGCATTTTTCGCAGTCGTGTTTGCTGTGTCCTTTATCACAAGCCAATCCCAGGCACAGGATGCCGCGGCGGGTGAGAAGGTCTTCGCCAAATGCAAGGTCTGCCATGTTGCCGACCAGGACAAGAACAAGGTCGGCCCGTCGTTGAACGGCGTCATCGGCCGGACGGCTGGCACACACCCGGGATTCAGTTACTCCCAAGCGATGGTCGCGGCAGGCAAGTCCGGCGTCAAATGGGACGAACCCACGCTGACGACTTACCTTCGCGATCCCAAGGCCATGGTCAAAGGAACGAAGATGGCGTTCGTCGGCCTCAAGCAGGACCAAGACATCGCCAACGTCATCGCCTATTTGAAGCAATTCTCGAAATAGCGGCGGCGCCGGCCGTTCGAACTTGCGTCCGGCCGGCGTTCGCCCCGATCAAGCACCGGCTTGCAGCACCTGCATCGCCGCAGGCAGGTCGAAAAGGCTGTCGCAAACCTGGTCGGCGCCAAGCTCTTCAACCGGAAAATGGGCGTACCCGCCGCGCAGCAGAATGACGGGCATGCCGGCGGCGCGTGCGGCGCCTGCGTCGGCGCCACTGTCTCCGACCAGCAGCGCGTCACACGGGTCGACTCCAAGCTGGGCGAGCGCCAGCAGCAGAGCATCGGGCGCGGGTTTCAGGCATGTCACTGCGTCTCCGCCAATGATCGCACCGAAATATTCCGTCAGTCCGAAATGCAGCAGGATCTCGCGAGTCGCCAACTGCGGTTTGTTGGTCGCCACGCCCATGGCCACTCCCTTCGCGTAGAAGTGTGTGAGAACCTCCCTGACGCCAGGCATCAGTCTTGTCAGGCCGGTCAGATGTCGGCTGTAGATCGGCGCCATGACGCGGTTGGCTTCATCGAGCGCGTTGCCGAGGAGCGGCGTCCCCGATGCCGCGAAGGCCCGCTCGATCAATTTCCTGACGCCACCACCGATCATGGCCTTGACCTGGTCCAGGCGCAACGGCGGCAGATCGCGGCTGGCCAGCAACTCGTTGACGGCGGCCGTTATATCAGGCGCCGAATCGACCAACGTGCCGTCGAGGTCGAACAGGATCGCCTTCGGCGGTCGAAGCGACCGACCTGCGCCGACATTCATGCAGCATCCTTCCACTTGATCGAGCAGCCGATCGAGGCGATCTGGTCGAACGGGCCATCGCCGGTTCGGGCAACCTGCTTCATCGCCTCGAACAGATCGCGTCGCAGCCCGAGCGGTCCGGATTCGCGTCGCGACGCGTCCAGCCGGCCGCGATATTGCAGTCTCAATTCGCTGTTGAACCCGAAGAAATCGGGAGTGCACACCGCTGAGTAGTCGCGCGCTACACTCTGTGCCTCGTCGTGCAGGTAAGGAAAGCTGAAGCCGTTCGTCATGGCGAAGCGCTTCATTTGGTCGAAGGAATCGTCCGGGTAGGCATCTGCATCGTTGGAGTTGATCGCGACGAAGCCGATACCTTCGGCCTTGAGATCATTGGCGTCGCGCACGATGCGAGAGATCACGGCCTTCACATAAGGGCAGTGATTGCAGATGAAGGCCACGACCAGACCATTCGGGCCGGCGTGACCGAAGATGGAATGCGACGTGCCGTCGACGCCGGGCAAAACGGCATCGATGGCGGGCCAGCCGAAATCGCATACAGGTGGGACCGCAGCCATGTTCGTCTCCCCGACAACGGTTTACGCGGCTTTCCGGATCGCGCCATCGGCCGCCTGTCTGATGGCGCCGATATTGGCACGATAGGCTGCCTCGGTGCCTCCCTTGAATACAGCCGAACCGGCGACCAGTACGTTGGCGCCAGCCGCGGTGACCAGCGGGGCGGTTTCGGCCGTGACTCCGCCGTCGATCTCGATGTCAATCGGGCGATGGCCAACCAAAGCCTTGATCCGTCTGACTTTCTCGACGACCGCTGAAATGAAAGCCTGGCCGCCGAAGCCTGGATTGACCGTCATCAGCAGCACCAGATCGAGCCGGTCGAGCACATACTCAATGACACTCTCCGGCGTCGACGGATTGAGCGACACCCCGGCCTTCTTGCCAAGATTCCTGATCGCCTGCAATGAGCGGTCGAGATGCGGTCCAGTCTCGGCATGCACCGTGATGATGTCGCAACCGGCATCGGCGAAGGCGGCCAGATAGGGGTCGGCCGGCGCGATCATCAGATGGCAGTCGAAGACCTTGTCTGTTCGGCCACGGATCGCCTTGATGACCGGCGGACCGAAGGTGATGTTGGGTACGAAATGCCCGTCCATCACGTCGAGATGGATCCAGTCGGCGCCCGCCTGAACGACAGCTTCGACCTCGTCGCCGAGCCGCGAGAAATCCGCGGAAAGCACGGAGGGCGCAATGATTGTCCTGGTGACCATGGTCGTCGTCTCCAATTTCTGTCTTCCATCTCGGGTCGCCCGCCAGCCGGCTTCGTCCTGTCAGTGCGCCTTCGTCTCCGGTTCGCCTTCGAGCTTCCCTTCCGCGAATACGCGGCTTCCGCGGATATCGGATTCCTCGATGGTGATAAGGTCTGCCTTGGTCAGGGCACGGCTTCGCGATGCGAAAAGCCGATTGGCCTGGCGAAGCCGCGCCCGGTCCAGCCCATTGCGCACCGAGCGCGCGTTGGAGAAATGCGGCAGCCTCATGCGGATCGGAAGATACTCTTCGAGGGCCTGGGCGGCCGCCTCGCTGAGGCGGTAATTCTGCTCCGCCAGCATGATTTCGGCGATCGATTTCAGCTCGCTGACACCGTAGTCGGGAAAATCGAGGTGGTGGGCGATGCGCGAACGCATGCCGGGATTGCTGTCGAAGAAACGATCCATCTTGTTCTTGTAGCCGGCAAGGATCACGACCAGGTCGTCGCGGTTGTTTTCCATGCATTGCAGCAGGATCTCGATCGATTCCTGGCCGTAGTCGCGTTCGTTCTCGGGCTTGTAGAGGTAATAGGCCTCGTCGATGAAAAGCACGCCGCCCATGGCACGCTTGATCACGTCGCGCGTCTTGGGTGCGGTGTGGCCCACATACTGGCCGACGAGATCGTCGCGCGTCACCGCGACCATGTGGCCTTCGCGGACATAGCCGAGACGATGCAGGATTTCGGCCATCCTCAGCGCCACGGTGGTCTTGCCCGTGCCGGGATTTCCCGTAAAGTTCATATGCAGCGTCGGTGCGCCAGAGGTCAGACCGAACTTGCGGCGAAGCCGGTCGACCAGGAGAAGAGCGGCAATCTCGCGGATGCGGTTCTTGATCGGCTTCAGGCCAACGAGTTCGCGGTCGAGCTTGTCCATCACCTCGTCGATGTTGGACGCTTCGAACTCGGCCTGCAGATCAACCGACTCGTCCTGCGCGCCAGCGCCCTTCGCTATCGTGTCCAGCATGGCTCAGCTAGCTCCGCTCGCCCTCGGGCCTGTCGGTCGCATAAGGCACGATCGAATAACCCTGGCTGCGGCCGTCACGCTCCTGGCGCAGCAGCCGGAACCCGGGTTCGCTGGGCGGCCGGTTGACGATGAACGACATGCGCGGCGCTTCCCATCCCTTGGTCGAATCGAAGGCGGTTACCCGGACATACATGTTCGGACAGGCTTTCCGGCAAGCGTTGACTTCAAGCAGGATGCCCGCCGGGTCTCTCAAGTCGAACATCGGGTTGCCGTACATTTCCCAATAGGTGTTTCGCGGATGCGGATCGTCGGTGTACTCGACGCTGACGGCCCAGTGGTTCTTCAGCGCGTATTTGATCTGCGCCGAAATCTGCTCATCAGTCAGGTCGGGCAGGAACGAGAATTGTCCCTGCGTGACCTTGTTTCCCGGGTTGGTCATCATGGCGACGGTTCCTTTCTTCTAGAAGCTGGGCGTTGCGGTTGGCACGAAGTCGGCCGTGTCGGTCGATTCATAGTTGAAGGTGACATCCTTCCAGGTCTCCAGGGCAGCCTTCAGCGGGGTGCACCATTTGGCCGCCTGTTCGAGGATTTTGGTTCCTTCGCGCAAATAGTCGCGTCCCTCGTTGCGGGCCAGGATCATCGCTTCCAATGCAACGCGATTGGCCGTCGCGCCTGCCTGGATGCCGTCGGGATGGCCGATCGTGCCGCCGCCGAACTGCAGGATGACGTCCTCGCCGAGATAATGGATCAACTGGTGCATCTGGCCGGCATGGATACCGCCCGAGGCGACGGGCATCACCTTATTGAGCGAGGCCCAGTCCTGATCGAAGAACAGCCCGGTTTCGAGGTTCTGCGGCGTGCGCTCCTCGCGCAGCGTGTCATAAAACCCCTTGATCATGAGCGGGTCGCCTTCCAGCTTGCCGACCACAGTGCCGGCATGGATATGGTCGACGCCGGCCATGCGCATCCATTTGCAGATGACGCGAAAATTCATGCCGTGGTTCTTCTGGCGCGAATAGGTCGAATTACCGGCGCGGTGCAGGTGCAGGATCATGTCGTTGCGGCGTGCCCACTTGGCCATCGACTGGATCGCCGTGTAGCCGATGACGAGGTCGATCATGATGATGCAGGAGCCAAGCTGTTTGGCGAATTCGGCGCGCTCGTACATCTCCTCCATCGTGCCGGCGGTGACGTTGAGATAATGGCCCTTGACCTCGCCGGTGGCAGCTGAAGCCTTGTTCACCGCCTCCATGCAGTAGAGGAAGCGGTCGCGCCAGTGCATGAAGGGCTGCGAGTTGATGTTCTCGTCGTCCTTGACGAAGTCGAGGCCACCCTTCAGCGCCTCGTAAACGACGCGGCCATAGTTGCGGCCTGACAGACCGAGCTTCGGCTTCGTCGTCGCGCCGAGCAGCGGACGGCCAAACTTGTCGAGCCGCTCACGCTCCACCACGATGCCGGTTGCGGGTCCCTGGAAGGTTTTGAGATAGGCGACCGGGATGCGCATGTCTTCCAGCCGCAGCGCCTTTACCGCCTTGAAGCCGAACACGTTGCCGATGATCGACGCGGTCAGGTTGGCGATCGAGCCCGGCTCGAACAGGTCGAGGTCGTAGGCGATGTAGGCGAAGTACTGTTGCTCGGTCTTGGTGCCGGGACCGGTGTTTGGAACCGGCTCGGATCTGAACGCCTTGGCGCGGTAGAGCTCGCAGGCCGTCAGCCTGTCGGTCCACACCACGGTCCAAGTTGCGGTCGACGATTCACCGGCGACGGCGGCCGCTGCCTCCTCGTGGTCGACACCGGGTTGCGGCGTGATCCGGAACATGGCGATCAGATCGGTCTCCTTGGGCCTGTAGTCCGGCTCCCAGTAGCCCATCTTCTTGTAGGGAATGACCCCTGACTTGTAGCGTTCCTTGCCTTCCTGGAGCGTACCCGCTGGCAGCATATCGATCTTGTTCATGACAGGTCTCCTGTTTGTTGCTCAGGCGGCTTTCGCGGTTGCGATATGGGGCGCGAGTTTTCCCGCGGCATAGCGTTTGGCCATCTCGTCCAGGGCGATGACCTTGATCTTCGAGGCGTTACCCGCCGTGCCGAAACGCTCGAAGCGGTCTCGGCAAAGATCGTGCAAGGCATCCATGGCGGGCTTCAGGAATTTTCGGGGATCGAACTCGCGCGGATTCTCCGTTGCGACGCGGCGGAACTGCCCGGCCATGGCCATGCGGCAATCGGTGTCGATGTTGACCTTACGCACGCCGTAGCGGATGCCGCGCTCGATCTCCTCCACGGGGACGCCAAAGGTCTGGGGCATCTCGCCGCCATATTTGTTGATGATGTCCTGCAGTTCCTGTGGCACCGAGGAAGAGCCATGCATGACCAGATGCGTGTTGGGCAGCTTCTCGTGGATCGCCTCGATCACCTGCATGGCCAGAATGTCGCCGTCCGGCTTGCGGGTGAATTTGTAGGCGCCGTGCGAGGTGCCGCAGGCGATCGCCAGCGCGTCCACCTGGGTTGCGGCCACAAAGTCGACCGCCTGATCGGGATCGGTCAGGAGTTGGTCGTGGGAGAGCGCGCCCTCGGCGCCGTGGCCATCCTCGGCCTCGCCCTGGCCGGTTTCCAGCGATCCGAGCACGCCCAGTTCGCCTTCGACGGAAGCCCCGACCCAATGCGCCATGCGTGTGACGCGTTCGGTTACGGCGACGTTGTAGGCATAGCTTGCCGGCGTCTTGGCATCTGCCATCAGGGATCCGTCCATCATCACCGAGGTGAAGCCGTGGCGGATCGCGGAAAGGCAGGTGGCCTCGTCGTTGCCGTGGTCCTGATGGATGCACAGCGGAATGGCGGGGTGCATTTCAGTCAATGCCTCCATCATCTTGGCCAGCATGACGTCGTTGGCATAGGACCGGGCGCCACGTGAGGCCTGGATGATGACGGGCGCGTCGCAGGCTTTGGCCGCCTCCATAATTGCGAGGCCCTGTTCCATGTTGTTGATGTTGAATGCAGGGACGCCGTAGTCGTGCTCGGCGGCATGGTCGAGAAGCTGGCGAAGGGTGATGCGGGCCATTGTGGGTCCTCCTAGACGATGAGCTTCAGCGCCGCCGCGGCAACCGCTTCGGACGTTATGTTGAAATGCCGGTAGAGATCGGGGGCAGGGGCGCTGGCGCCGAAGCCGGCCATGCCGACGACAGCGCCCGTCTCGCCGACCCAGCGGTCCCAGCCCAGCCGGGCTGCCGCTTCGACCGCGACGCGTGGCGCGGAGCCGAGAACGGCCTTGCGGGTGGCGTTTTCCTGCTCCTCGAAAAGCTCCCAGCACGGCATCGAGACAACAGCGGCGGCAACGCCATGCTCGGTCTCCAGTCTTTCAGCGGCAGCAACCGCGATCTCGACCTCCGAGCCGGTGGCGATCAGGGTGACGGCGCGGTGCCTGGCTGGCTCGCGCAGGATGTATGCGCCCTGGCTGGAGCGGTTCGCATCGCTGTGCGCCTCACGCAGTATCGGCAGGTTCTGGCGCGACAGCACCAGCACGCTCGGCCGATTCTTGCTCTTCAGCGCAAGTTCCCAACACTCCGCCGTTTCGATGATATCCGCTGGGCGGAAGACATTGAGGTTCGGCGTCGCACGCAGCATCGCCAGGTGCTCGATCGGCTGATGCGTCGGGCCGTCCTCGCCAAGGCCGATGGAATCATGCGTCATCACGTAGATGACGCGCTGGCCCATGAGTGACGAGAGCCGTATCGCGCCACGCGCATAGTCCGCGAAGCACAGGAACGTACCGCCATAGGGCACGAAGCCTCCATGCAGTGCGATGCCGTTCATGGCGGCGGCCATGCCGTGCTCACGAATGCCGTAGTGGATGTAGCGGCCGGCATAGTCGCTCGGCGCAATGCGTTTCATGCCCTTGGTGATCGTCAGATTCGAGTGCGTCAGATCGGCCGAGCCGCCGACGGTCAACTCCGTGGCGCCGTTGATGACCTCCAGCGCCATTTCGGAAGCTTTTCGCGTTGCCACCTTGGTTGCCTTTTCGACATGCTCGCGGCGAAAGGCATCGAGCGCTTCGAAGACCGCGTCGGGCAGTCTGGCGGCGGCCGCGTTCTCGAAGGCCTCTCGCTGCGGCGAGGCGGCAAGCCGCTGCTCCCAGGCGCCCCGCATCGCTTCGCCGCGGCCGGCAATTTCGCGCCAGGCGAAAAGCACGTCGTCCGGCACCTCGAACGGCGCGAAGGTCCAGCCGATGTTCTCGCGGGTCGCGGCGATCTCTGCCTCGCCCAGCGGCGCGCCATGCGTCTTCTCCGAGCCGCCGAGGTTGGGGGCGCCTTTGCCGATCACTGTGCGGCAGGCAATCAGCGACGGTCGATCCGACCGCCGCGCCGCCTCGATAGCCGCGGCGACAGCTTCCATGTCGTGGCCGGAGACCGTTTGGACATCCCAGCCGGCGGCTTTGAAGCGCGCCGGCTGGTCCATCGACGTGGACAGGGAGGTTGGCCCGTCAATGGAGATCGCATTGTCGTCCCAGAAGACGATCAGGCGGGAAAGCTTCAGGTGGCCGGCAAGGTCGATCGCCTCGTGGCTGATGCCTTCCTGCAGGCAGCCGTCGCCTGCAATCACATAGGTATGATGGTTGACCAGATCGGCACCGTAGCGGGCAGCAAGCATACGCTCCGCCAGCGCCATGCCGACAGCCGTGGAAATGCCTTGTCCGAGCGGGCCGGTGGTGGTCTCGACACCAAGTGCGTGGCCATATTCCGGATGTCCGGCCGTGCGGCTGCCCAACTGCCGAAACCGCTGCAACTCCTCGATCGGCATGTCTTCATAGCCGAGCAGATAATGCAGCGCATATTGCAGCATCGAGCCATGGCCGGCTGAAAGAACGAAACGGTCACGGTCCGGCCAGTCCGGCCTGGATGGATCGATATTGATAAAGCGGTTGAACAGCACCGTTGCGACATCGGCCATGCCCATCGGCATGCCGGGATGTCCCGAATTCGCTTTTTGGACGCTGTCCATCGCCAGCACGCGAATGGCGTTCGACATGTCGAGCTCCGAGACGACGGCGGCGGCAGGCTTCAGTGCTGTTTGGCTGGTCATGGCGTCCTCCTCACGACACACGGCTCTTGCGTTCGATCAACTGCAGGATGAGCGGCGTCAGGATCAGCTGCATGGCAAGGTCGAGCTTGTTGCCTGGCACCACGATGGAATTTGGCCGCGACATGAACGAGTCGTGGATCATCGACAGCAGATAGGGAAAATCGATGCCGCGCGGATTGGCGAAGCGGATAACCAGCATCGATTCGTCGGGCGTCGGAATCCAGCGCGCGATGAAGGGGTTGGACGTATCGACAATCGGCACGCGCTGGAAATTGATGGCGGTCTGCGAGAATTGCGGGACAATGTAGCGGACATAGTCGGGCATCCGGCGCAGGATCACGTCCATCACCGCCTCGGTGGAATAGCCGCGTGTCGAGCGGTCGCGATGGATCTTCTGGATCCATTCGAGGTTGATGACCGGCACCACGCCGATCTTGAGATCCGCATGTTTGGCCAAATTGATTGTGTCGGTGACGACACAGCCGTGCAGCCCCTCGTAGAAGAGCAGGTCGCTGGGAGCGAACTCGCGCCATTCGGTAAAGCTTCCCGGTGGCGTGCCGTACTGCTTTTCCTCTTCCTCGTCATGGATGTAGGTGCGGGTTCTTCCGGATCCCCGGCGGCCATATTCCGCGAACACCTCTTCGAGAATCCCGAGTTCGTTGGCCGCGGCATTGAAGTGGGTGAAGTTCGGATTGCCGGCCTTCTCCTCTTCGGCCACCTTTGCCTTCATCGCGGCGCGGTCGTAGCGGTGGAATGCGTCGCCTTCGATGAACGCGGCCTCGATGTTCTCGCGCCGGAAGATCAGCTCGAAGATACGCTTGACCGAGGTGGTGCCGGCGCCCGACGAGCCGGTGATGGTGATGATGGGGTGCTTGGCTGACATGGTGCTGCTCAGGCTCTGAACAGGCCACGGCGGCTGAACAGCGGCGCACGCTCGCCGATGTTGCTCGGCTCGGTGTGGTAGCGGGTGATGCGCGCGACCTCCCGCGCCGACCCGAAGACCACCGGCACGCGCTGGTGCAGGCTGTCGGGTTCGATGTCCAGGATGCGGTTGATCGTATCCGTGGCCGCACCGGCAGCCTGTTCTATGAGATAGGCAATCGGGTTGGCCTCGTAGACCAGGCGCAGCCGTCCCTGACCGTAGCCCTTGCGCCGGTCTCCGGGGTAGAGAAACACGCCGCCGCGCATCAATATGCGGTAGCAGTCGGCGACCAGGGAGGCGATCCAGCGCATGTTGAAATCCTTCTCTCGCGGTCCTTCGGTGCCCTCCAGGCAGTCGTCGACATAGAGCCGCACGGCCTCGTCCCAGTGCCGGTAGTTGGCGGCGTTGATGGCGAACTCCTGGGTGCGTTGCGGAATGATCCGGCTCTCGTAGGCCTGGACGAAGGTGCCGAGCCTGGCCGACAGGACGAAGATATGCGTACCGCTGCCGAGTGACAGGACGAGCGCCAGCTGCGGCCCATAGATGAAGAAACCGGCGCCTAGCTGATTCGCGCCTGCCTGCAGGAAAGAGGCGGCCGGATCGGCATCCGGCGCGCCATTTATGGGCAACAGCGAGAAGATCGTTCCGATCGACACATTGGTGTCGATGTTGGAAGAGCCGTCGAGCGGGTCGATGGCAATGGCGAGTGGTGCTTGCCTGTCGAGCAGGACCGGCTGCTCCAGCTCCTCGGAAGCGTAGAGCGCGACCGGAGCGTGGCGCATGGCGTCGAGGAAGATGTCGTCGGAGAAGACGTCGAGATCCTTCTGGACATCGCCGTCGGCGTTGGCGCCACGGGTCCCGGCAAAGGCGGCGCCGAGCACACCTTGATTGATGGTATTGCGGACCTTGCTGGCGGCCTGTGTCAGCTGACGGACGGTCGTTACGACCGCGGAGCGGAGTTCGTCCGGCTGGCCGAGATAGGAGTTCAGAAAAGCGTCGAGCGTTGCCGCTGGCATCGTAACCTCCCGATCCAGCCGCGTCTCCTCGGATCGGCTGGATCGGGGAATGAAAACAAACGACACTCGGTAAGTAAAATTCAATAACTTTACGTTAGCACTAAAAATAATTTAGTATGAGGCATGAGAAACCTCACGCTCAAACATTTCAAGACCATCCAGGCCATCATCAAGAACGGAAAAATTGTGAGTGCGGCCAAGGCGTTAGGTCTGTCTCCTTCTGCGCTGACAATTCAGTTGCGGCAAATGGAGGAAGAATTCCAACTGGCTCTGTTCGACCGGACGTCGGACGGCATGCGTCCCACTGCCGCAGGTTTGGCGGTCGTTGAGGCGGCGCAGGCTATCGAGGAGCATCTCAGCCTGCTCGAAGACAAGATCGACGCCATCAAGGGCGTTCGTACAGGCAGCCTGAGGCTCGGCGTCGTTTCCACCGCCAAGTATTTCGCGCCGCGGCTGATGGCTGCGTTCATGAAGGAACATCCCGACATCGACATGCGGCTTGCCATCGGCAATCGTGCCCAGACGATCGACAACCTCAAGAATCACGACATCGACATCGCGCTGATGGGGCGCCCGGCGAAAGAGGTACCGGTACGTGCCTCGGTCTTCGGCGATCACCCGCTGGTCATCATCGCGCCGCCCGAACACCCGCTGGCGGCGGCGCGCGATATCTCCAAGGAGCGCATTGCCGAGGAGCATTTCCTTATTCGCGAGCCCGGCTCCGGAACCCGCATCTCGCTGGAAATATTCCTGAGCGACGTGCCTGGCCGCATCGACGAACTCGGTGTCGAGATGGGCTCGAACGAAACGATCAAGCAGGCGGTGATGGCTGGTCTGGGCATCGCCTTCATTTCTGCCCACACCATCGCCGCGGAAACGGAAGCTGGCCGGCTCGTCATCCTCGACGTGGTCGGCATGCCGATCCGCCGACAATGGTTCTCGGTGATACGAACCGATCACGCAATCTCGCCGGCCATGGCTACGTTCAACGATTTCCTGATGCGCAAGGGCGCGATGTATCTGCCCCTGTTCGGTAAGCTTTATCCCGATTCCTGAGCGGGTGCGCCGCAGGACGGCGCTCGGAGGGAGACGCCAGACGTGTCGATGACCTAGGGGACGTTAAATCCGTCGCGTGAGGTCGAGTGAAGGTCTATTTCTTCTGACCGAGCGTTTCCGAGACGGTCCTGGACAATTGATAGAGCCGCTGCTCGATTATCGTCGGCACGTCGCAGACATAGGTCAGCGACTGGACACGTTCGTTGAAAATGCGCGTCTCGAAATTCAACTGGTCGGTACGCCGTTCGACTTCGTCCGGATCGGCATCGGCTTTGGCACGCAGGGCGTCGACGTCGGATGCTTCCTTGCGCAATTCAGCCGCCATTTCGAGCTGTTTGTGGGCATAGCGGGAAATGCCGGAAATCACGTGCGAACGCTCCGCGTCCATGTGATCGAACATTCCCTGCACCAGCATCGCCATCTTTGGTGCGACCTGCTCCGCCGGCAGGGAAGCCGCGTAGTCCTTGATCTCCTTCTGGGCTTCGGCAATCGGCGTCCGTCGGGCCGCCACCGCCTCGACCAGCGCGGAGACGCCCGAATCCTTCGACCAATCCTTCGCCGCCCGGGGAAGCTCCGGCCCATTCCAGATCTGGCCGAGCGAGAGCTGCGGCACCTTGCGCTGCATGCAGGGCCAGTCGGGATCGGTGTTTGCCGCCCTGGCGTCCATCGGGACAAGCATGGCGACCAGAACCAGGGTGTGGACAAGTCTCATTCGCGCCATCAGCCGTTTCCTCCCGTGTCCTGTTTGCGGGTCATCAGGCCGCGCGAAGGATCATATGCAATGATGGCGCCGCCCAGAAACAACAGCGTGCAACCGGCGACGACGCCCAGCGACAGCCAGTCGATCTGCCCGTAGAAAGCGAAGCGGATCAGTTCGACGGCATAGGTGAACGGATTGGCGAGGCAGATCTTGTAGAGCAGGGGGCTTGCCTCCTGGATACGCCACAAAGGATACAGCGCCGGAGACGCGAAATAGCCTGGAAAGATGACGAAGTTCATGATGCCGGCGAAGTTTTCGAGCTGCTTGATCATGGACGACAAAAGCATGCCGAGCGCGCAAAGCATCATGCCCGACAGAAACAGTGCCGGCAGCACGTAGAGATAGCCGAGCGGCGGCGCCCTGACGCCCCACAACCAGGCGACGATCAGGAATGCGTAGACTTGCACGATCGACACGGCCACGCCGGCCAACATCTTCGACACCAGCAGGAACCAGCGCGGAAACGGACTGACCAGCAGGATGCGCATATTGCCCATCTCGCGGTCGTAGACCATCGACAGCGAAGACTGCATGCCGGAAAACAGCAGGATCATGCCGCACAGACCCGGAGTGATGTAGACCTCGTAGAGCACATAGGTCTTGTAGGGAGGTATGATCGACACGCCGAGCACCTGGCGGAAGCCGGCGGCGAAGATGAACAGCCAGACGAGCGGCCGCACCAGTGAGGAAATGAACCGTTCGCGCTGGTGCAGGAAGCGCAGGCACTCGCGCAGGACGATGCCTTTCAGGCAAATGAGATAGTGACGGAGGCCGAATGGTTCAGACCCTACCGGTTTGACGCCGACTACTTTTCCGGGCATCGCAGGAGCGCTCATGACGATGTCTCCGCCATGCCTGCCGCGTCGACGCGGCTGAGCCTCGAAAAGGCATCCCGAATGGAATTTCCTCCATTTGCCTGGACGACATCCGACACCTTGCCCCTGGCGACCAGGTCGCCTCGCCGCAGCACCACGACATGATCGGTATCGTCGACTTCATCGATCAGATGCGTGGCCCAAAGCACGCCGATGCCATCGGTTTCGACGAGCTTGCGGATGGTGGCGAGGATGCCAGCGCGCGACTCGATGTCGAGGCCGACGGTCGCTTCGTCAAGCAGGAGCAGGGAAGGTCGGTGAAGCAGCGCCCGGGCGATCTCGATGCGCCGCATCTGACCGCCGGAGAGGCTGCGCGCCTTGTCATGCTGGCGGCCCTGCATGTCGACAGTGTCAAGCAGCGCGGCGATGCGCTGCCGGGCTTCGCGTCCGCCAATGCCGTGCAGCGAGGCATGGTAGGAGAGATTCTGGTAGACGCTAAGATCGAGGTCGAGCGTGCGCGCCTGGAACACGATGCCGACCCGTCTGAGCGCTTCGCCCGAAGCGCTGCGGATGTCGTGACCGAAGATGCGGATCGACCCGTGACGCGTGTCATAGAGGTGGCTGATCAGGGAGAACAGCGTTGTCTTGCCGGCCCCGTTGAGGCCGAGCAGGACGGTGAACGTCGCCGGCAAGATCGAGAACGAAACCTCGTTGAGTGCCCGCTTCGGTCCATAGGAGTGGCTGACGGCACTGACATCGAGCGCCGCCGCCTCGTCTCCCGGTCCGCTTGTCCTCACATGCTGCATGCCCGGATCGCTCCTTCAGGACGCGTTGGCAGGACGCACTGCTATCTAGCGCGTCTGATTGCCTTTGGTCTCACTTGATCGTGATCTTGCCCTTCAGGCCCCTGTCGGCGAGGTCGGGAACCGACCAGGTATATTCGCCCGGGCGAACTGTGTGGAATTGCACCTGGATCGTTCCCGCGTCGTCGAATTCCAGCCAGGCCGGTCCGCCGTCCATATGCACCTCCAGATCGTCGATGACGATCTGGTCCATCCACACATTGCGGAACAGGTCCGTCACGAACTTGTATTCGAAACCGCCCTTGGAGGTGATCTTCCAGCGATAGCCTTGGCCGGCGATCAGTTCGAAATCCTTCTGATTGACGGCATAGGTAGAATCGGCCGAGCCGATAATCAATTCCGGCAGGTTCTTGCTGGCACGCGAGGGTTTTGGCATTGCGTCATCCGCGCTTGCGCCGATCGGAGCAAGGACGAATCCGGCGAGCGCGGCGAAGATAAACCCATGGCGAAATTTCATGTCACGATCCTCCCCTAGATCAATGTCTGCTATTTGGGCGAAATGGCCACACCCCAAGGCTGCTGGCCCACGGTGAGCGATTGGACCGGCTCGTCGGTCGCCGTATCGATGAACGTGATGTCGTTGGAGTTGCCATTCGTGGTGATCAGCGTTTTCTGGTCGGGTGTGAAGGCCAGGTGCCAGACGCGTTGGCCGACGAGGATGTATTTCTCGACCTCGTAGGTGTCGGTATTGACCACGGCGACATGGTTCGCCGGGCCGAGCGCGACATAGGCTTTCTTGCCGTCGGCGCTGATGGCGATGCCTACCGGCTGGATGGTCTCAGCCCGCAGTCCCTGAATCGCGAACTGGATCTTCTTCACCACTTCGCGTTTGGCGTTATCGATGACGCTGACGGTGCCGCCGACCTCGGCGCTGACCCACACCTGCGAGCCGTCCGGCTTGAATTCGGCAAAGCGCGGGCGCGTGTCGACCAGCACGTTATCGGTTACATCGTGGGTGCCAGTGTCGATGAAATGCGCCATGCTGGTGGTTTCCGAGGTGTTGACCATGGTCTTGCCATCAGGGCTGATACCCATGCCTTCCGGTTCCACGCCGACTGGAATCTCCGCCATGACCTGCTTGCTCTCGACGTCGATGGCGGTGACGAGGTTGTCGTCCTCGTTGGCGACATAGAGTGTTTTGCCGTCAGGCGAGAGCACGAACAATTCGGGATCGGGGCCAGATGGCAGCGTGCCTACGATCTGCAGCGTCGCGGTGTCGATGATTTCGACCGTGTCGTCGTCGCTGGCGCATAGATAAACGAATTTGCCGTCATGCGAGATGGTGATGCCGCGTGGCCTCTGGCCGACCTCGACGGTCTTCACCACCTGCATGGTGGCCGTGTCGACGACCGTCATCGTGTTGTCTTTCTCGTTGGAAACGTATGCCGTATAGGCCGATGCCGGGCTGGCCGTGAGGCCGGCCGCGAGAATGGCGAATGCACAAGCTCGTGTCTGCACGCAAATTCCTCCCCTTTGGCCCTACTTGAGAACGCATTTCGTTTCCGGCTGATCGATACCGAGCGTATCGAGTTCGGAGAATTGGTGCAGATAGCCTTCCTGCGGCGATGTCGACACGACCGACTTGGTGTCGCCAAGCAGGATCGGCTGGCGAAGCTGGAGGTTCCATTTGCGGAAGGTGAGCTTCTGTCCTTTGAAGGCGGCAACCGAGAAATCGCCCGACCGCATGTAGTCGCTGATCTTTTTCGCATCGTCGCCTTTGGTGCGCGTGGTGGCTTCGCCGACGGCACGCACTGCTGTCCACGCCGACATGTCCTTGGAAAGCATCCGCCGGCCCGCCGTCTTCAGGAAGCGGCTCTGCATCTGGATGCCGCCCCATTGCTCGCTGGCGGGATGCCACGACGATGCAACAAGCCCGGCCGTGCCGGCGACCAGCCGCGGCGTCCAGGTCCGGTAGGGCACGTAGGTGCCAAAAACCTGGCTTTCGTCGGCGACAAGCACAATGTCGTGCTCCGGCAGATCCTGCGTGAATACGGAAATCTGCTGCTGTATCTGCGTGGCGCCGGTATCGGTACGCCTGGCCGTGCCGGTGTCCTTGAATTCCTTCTCGGCGACGATCTGGCCGCCGAAACGCATTGCCGCGCGGCGCAACGCGTCGGCGTAGAGATGGTCCTGCTCGTGCGAGCCGTAGAGCAGCACCCAATTCGGCCATTTCTTCACCATGAGATACTGCGCCAGCGCATCGGCAAGCATGCTGCGCGTCGGCGCGATATGAAAAACATTGATGCGGCAGTCCTCCTCGCGCAGGCTGTCGTCGGTGGCGCCGATGTTGAAGATCAGCACGCCCTTGTCGCGGGCGATATCGGCGATCGACAGCAATTGTTTGGCCGAGAGGTCCGCGACGACATAGTGGTCACCCTTGGCGATCAGGTCCTCGAATGCCTGGACCGCGTCGGCTTCGGGTTTGATCTCGGTCACGTCGAGGCTGAATTTCTGGTCGGTGAACTTTCCGGTCGTGTTGTTATCACCGATTGCCACATTGGCGCCGGCGACACCTTCGTCACGCGGCGGCAGGTCGAGCATGGAAAGCGTCAGTTGCGGCGCGTAGGCGCGCAAATAACCTATCTTGATTTCAGTGATTTTTTTTTCCGGCTTCGCCGCCGCTTCCTGGGCTATCGCGCCCGGAGCGTTGACGGTCAGGGAAAAAAAGCACAAAAAGGCGGCGAGAGTGCCCGGCACCGCGCTCGTCATCGATAGTAATTACCCATTCTTGCGCCGAGGTCCGACGATTGTCGGGACCAGCGCCAAGTCAAGGTGCCCATGGTCAACTTAGCCGACCCGCGAAATTTATCAAACCCTATCGGACGACTTTTCGCGTCTGCCCAGGCTCGATGTCTTTTTGACAAACATGCCATGGCGGCTGAAAAGATTGCCATCTTCGATTTCGAGGTCGTTCGCAGCTATGTCATCTGCGACGTGCGTGAGAATCGCGCGGACCAAGAACAAAAAAGAATCTTGGCCTCCAAACTGGAGAAACTGTTCAAATGACCAGAATGCTGGCCAGCGTCACCGGTATCGAAGAGGCGGAGACCGTTCTTTCGGGCGGCGTCGACATCGTCGATCTGAAGGACCCGAAGGCGGGAGCGCTGGGCGTGGTATCCACCGAAACCATCCGCCGAACGATTTCGTTCATCGCGGGTCGGGCTCCGGTCAGCGCGGTCTGCGGCGACCTGCCGATGGAACCCGAAACGATCCGGGCCAAGGCTGAAGAGATCGCGGCGACCGGCGTGGATTATGTCAAGATCGGGTTTTTCCCATCGGCTGACATCTCCGCCTGCGCGGAGGCGCTGGAACCGCTCGCCGCGCGAACGAAGCTGATCGCTGTGCTCTTTGCCGATCTGGCGCCGGATTTCGAACTCCTGCCGGTGTTCGGCAGGCACCGCTTCCATGGCGTGATGGTCGATACCGCGCAAAAGGGCAACGGCCGGCTGCTGGACCATTTGCCACCGGAGCGCATTCCGGGATTCGTCGATCGAGCGAAGTCGCTCGGTCTGATGGTTGGCCTGAGCGGATCGCTCGAAGCCCCGGATATTCCACGCCTATTGCCTTTCGCTCCCGATTTCCTCGGCTTTCGCGGAGCGCTGTGTGGCCATGCCGGCCGCGCGGGTTCAATCAGCGCCGAGGCGGTCTCGCAGATTCGCGAATTGGTCCCGGCAGAGCCTGGGACAGGCGGTAAATCGAGCATCGACTATCGCCTGTTGGCAGCGAGAGGCTATTCGCCGGGCACTGATCCGACACTGGGCACGGACAGGATTTTCGTGCGGGATTTTGTTCTGCCGGTCCAGATCGGTGCGTACAGCTTCGAGCATGGTCATACTCAAAAGGTGCGCTTTGATGTGATCGCCGACGTGCTGCAAGTCACCGACCATCCCGAGGACATGCGCCATGTGTTCTCCTACGACATCATCATGGATGGCATTCGCACCATCGTCGCGAGGGGACACATTCAGCTCAGCGAGGCTTTGGCCGAGCAAGTGGCGGCGCACGTTCTGGAGAACCAGCGCGTCGTGCGCGTCACGGTAAGGGTGGAAAAACTCGAGCTCGGGCCTGGCGGTGTCGGCGTCGAGATCGAACGCAAGCGCCAAGCAGCAGGACGCGGTGTCGCCTCCGGCTCTGCGGGCAGAAAAGACCGAGGCAGTGTTTCCCGGTCGCGCCAGCAAGGCTCCGACGTCCTCGGGCGGGCCGTCGTCAAGCTTGGCGGCAGCACTGCCCATGGTGCGGAAATGACGAACTGGATCGCGGCGCTGGCGGGTTCCAGGTTGCCGATCGTCATCGTGCCCGGCGGCGGCCTGTTTGCCGACCAGGTGCGCGAGACGCAGACCCGCATGGATTTTTCAGACACCGCCGCACATGCCATGGCGATCCTCGCCATGGAGCAGTTCGGTCAAGTCATCCTCGATCGGGACGAAAGACTGACGCCGGCACGGTCGCTGGAGGAGATTGTCCGAGCATTGGACGAGGGCAAGGTTCCGGTGTGGCTGCCGTCGTCACTTGCGCTGCCGGCACCGGACGTTCCGGCCTCTTGGGACATTACCTCCGATTCCCTGGCCGCCTGGCTTGCAGGGAAGCTTGGCGCGAACGCGCTGTTGCTTATCAAGCAGACCGATGCATTCTTCGACAACGATACCCCTGACAGCCTGAAGGCCAGGGGCGTTGTCGACCCAGGCTTTGCCGCCATGCTGCCCGACGGCATCGATTTCCGTCTCGCCGGTCCGAAGGATGCCGCCGAGGCGGGCGCGCTACTCGCATCGGGCAAGCTGCCCGGCATCGGGATCGGGGCTTCGACCCACTCGGCAAAGAAGGCAGGCTAGCCGATGGTGAAGCTGCACGTGCCGCGTTGGGCGTGGGTTTTGACGGGCTCCGGGCATTTTTTCGCGGAGAGCTTCGCACTTGTTCGCCAACTCGAACATTGCGATGTCTTCGTGTCGAAAGCCGCCAATGAAGTGCTGCGTATGTACAAGCTCAAACTCGATTTTCCGGAGACGACGCGCGTGCTGCACGACAAGACGGCGAGCGCCATTCCCGTCGGCGAATTTTACCACGGCGTCTACCACACGGTCGTGGTGGCGCCTGCCTCGTCCAACACGGTTGCCAAATGCGTCTGGGGTATTTCCGATACGCTTGCCACCAACGTCTTTGCGCAAGCCGGAAAGTGCCGCGTGCCGATTATCGTCTTTGCCTGCGACACCGCGCCCGAACTCGAAACCATGGCACCGCATGGCCTGGTCAAAGTCTATCCGCGCAGGATCGACCTGGAAAACACCGAGCGGCTGAAGGGGTTCGAACGAACCCGGGTCGTCGAGTCGCTCACGGACCTCAACGCGGCGGTTCAGCAACGCCGGGCCGAGCTGTCCGGCCATGGCTGAGCGGCTGGTCTTTCTCACCGGACATCTGGCCAGGGCACGGCTGGAAAAGCTGCTATCCGGTCTGGGCGAGACGGAGTTTTCGTGGGAGGTGGTCGACATCGGTGTCAAGGTCGCCGCACTGATGACCGAAGACATCATAAAGCGGCGTCTCATCGCGCCCGACGCCGTTGACCGCTTTGTCCTGCCAGGGCGCTATCGTGGCGATATCGAGCGATTGTCGAACCATTTCGGCGTGACCTTTGCGCGCGGTCCTGACGAGATCGCGGACCTACCGGCCTTTCTCGGCCGTGTCGGCGATCCGCCGGATCTTACGCGTCACGATATGCGCATCTTCGCCGAGATCGTCGACGCGCCCATGCTGTCGATCGGAGCGCTCATGCTGCGGGCGGGGACGCTAGCTGCGGCCGGCGCCGATGTCATCGATCTTGGCTGCCTGCCTGAAACGCCATTTCCGTTGCTGTCGGAGGCCGTGCGCGAGCTCAAGGCACAGGGATTTCGGGTCAGCGTCGATTCGGCCAGCGCGGACGAACTGTCGATCGGTGCGCGCGCCGGCGCGGACTATCTTCTCAGCCTCGACGAGAACACGCTGCCATTAATCTTCGGCCATGGGGCTACGGCGGTGTTGATCCCGTCCGCCCCCGGCGATCTGGATTCGCTTGGTCGCGCTATCGATGCGGCGCGAAGCGCTGGCATTCCCTTTATCGCGGACCCCGTGTTGGATCCGATCCACTTCGGCTTTTCCCAATCGATCGGCCGCTTCATCGAGGCGCGGCGCCGCTGGCCGGAGGCCGAATTGCTGATGGGCACCGGCAATCTCACTGAACTTACCGATGCCGACAGTTCCGGCGTTACGGCCGTTCTGACGGGGCTCTGCTCGGAACTCGGGATTCGAAACGTGCTAGCCGTGCATGTCAGCCCACACACGGTGCGGACGATCGAGGAGCACGATATTGCCCGCCGCATCATGTTTGCCGCCCGCAATGACGGTGCGCTGCCGCGCAGCTATCACCCAGGCTTGCTACAGATCCACGATCGCAAGCCTTTCACGGCCTCGACCGATGATATCGCTGCGTTGGCGGCCGAGGTGCGCGACGCCAACTTCCGTATTGCTGCAGCGGAGGACGGCATCCATATTTTCAATGGAAAAACGCACGCGGTTGCTAAGGATGCCTTCGAATTCTTCGCCGGGCTTGGCGTGGAGAGCGACGGTGCGCATGCTTTTTATCTGGGCGCGGAACTGACGAAAGCCGAGATCGCGTGGCGCCTCGGCAAGCGCTATGTTCAGGACGAGCCGCTCACATGGGGCGTCGCCGCACCGGCTCTCGAAGCCGACCGTACCCGTCTTGCCGAACCGGGCGAGACGCTTCGCGCGAAGAGGGAGGGCTAGGTGCCTTACATTCGCGAGACAATCATCACCACTGTCGACAAGACAGGAAAGGTCCATATCGCGCCGATCGGCATAATCTCCGAAAAAGACGGCTGGGTCATCGCACCGTTTCGTCCCTCGGTCACGCTCGACAATCTGGCGGCGGTGCCGTTCGCCATCGCCAACTACACCGACGACGTGCGCGTCTTCGCTGGATGCCTGACCGGGCGCAAGGATTGGCCAACCGTTCCCGTTGAAGATTTTCTGGTTCCCCGGTTGGCGACTGCGCTGGCGCATTCGGTTCTCGAAGTCGAGAGCGTTGACGATGATGGTGTGCGCCCTCGCCATTTCTGCCGCGTGGTTCGAGAAGAAATGCATGCGCCCTTCACCGGCCTGAACCGTGCCAAGGCGGCTGTTCTGGAACTGGCCATCCTGGTCAGCCGGCTTGGCATGCTACCCCGCGACAAGATCGAGGCCGAGATTGCGTATCTTTCGATCTCTATCGAAAAGACAGCCGGCGCCGACGAACGGGAAGCCTGGGGTTGGCTGATGCAGCGTGTCAGCGATCACTTGGCCGCCAAAGGGTCCAGCAGCAAGGGCGCATGAGCGTGACGACGCGAGCGCCGCTACGCTGCTTGTGATCGATATCCGGCCAGCAGCGCCACCGCCGATGCTGGTGCGGCGCGGCTGGCCTCGCCGCGAACAGCGTCATGGGCGGGGACGATGTCGGCGAAATCGACAAAGCGACGTTCCATGCGCTCGGCCAGCCGCCTGATCTGCCAGCGGCCCGTTCCGGCGCCGACGATCGGAACATCTTGAGCAAGACCCCAGGCAACCAGGGATGCTGCGTCGTGGATTTTCCGCAATTGCCGCTCGCTGAACCAGCGTGCGACTTCACCCCATTCCGGCGGCGAAAGTTCTGCGGCGTCGCGCCCCACCATGCGCGCCAGTCGCGCGATTGAGCCGTGGACGGTCTTTTCCTTGCCGTCGGCGGAAGGGTGCATGTCGTCCTCCTCATCGAGCACGCCCAGAATCCGGTGCGCGTCGGCGATCGAGGCGAAATACTCGTTCATCAATGGCGTCAGTCTTCGATGGACAGGAGCAGACGAGGCTACGCCGAACAGGAATGTCCTGGTAAATCCCGTATAGACCAGTTCGCCAGTCAGAAGCCGTCCGGCATCGGTGTAGCCCTCATTGACGACGGCGCCATTCTTGATTGCGATAATGTCGGTGGTGGTGGAGCCCATATCGACGAACAGGGCATCGCCGGCCAGTTTTGCCACCAAAGAGGCTGTCGCGTGCCAGTTGGCGGAGGCGACATCGGTGCTCAGCCGCGCTGCCTGCTCGACCTCGACAAAGCCGGATGATCCGGCATAGATCAGCTTTTCGCCTGTGGGAAAACGGTTGGAAATCTGACCCAGCAGAGTCGTCACGCCGATATCGCGGGATGCAAAGATGTCCGACAGTTCGCCCGTCATGGTGAACGCGTTGAGATCGGCTTCCGCATAGAGCGGGGCTGTTTCGTCGAGGGCCGAGGTCAGGCTGTGCAACCCTTGCCAAAGCGGCGTGGCGAGCGTTACCGCGCCGACGATGCGGCCGCCTTGCGCGCGCGTCACCTTCAGATGCGCGCCGCCAATGTCGAAGCCCGCAATGATGCTCTTTCTTTTTTCCACACTTCAAGCTTTCATGACAGCAGTTGGTTGGCGAGAAAAGCGTTGCGCATCATTCCGGTTCTCGACTTGAAAGGCGGCGAGGTGGTTCGCGCCCAGCAAGGAAAACGCGATCGCTACCGGCCGATCGTTACGCCGCTCAGCCGAAGTTCCGATGTCCTCGCCGTCGCCGAAGGGTTGCGCACGCTTTATCCCTTTTCGACCTTCTACATCGCCGATCTGGACGCCATCGAAGGCGGTACTCCAAACAGTGACGCACTTGCCCGGCTGAGGGCGATGACGCAGCCGCCCGAGCTTTGGGTCGATGCCGGCGCAGCAGACGGGAAAACGCTCTTGGCGGCGCTTGCTCAACGTTCCGTGTACCCCGTCCTGGGTTCCGAATCGCAGCAGGACGATATGCTGCTCCGGCATTTTCGCGATCATCCCGATCTCATCCTGTCCCTTGATTTCTTCGGTGATGATTTTTGCGGACCGCGTTCTCTTCTCGATGAGCCCGAGCTTTGGCCGCAAAAGGTGATCGTGATGACGCTGGCCAAAGTCGGTGCGGCCGGCGGCCCGGACTTCAGGCGGCTGGAGGAGGTCAGGGCCAAAGCAGGAAATCGGGCGGTCATCGCCGCCGGCGGCGTCCGCGATGACAATGATATCCACGCATTGTCGGCGATGGGCATCGCCGCAGCGCTGGTCGCAACCTCACTGCACAACGCCACGCTCACACCCGATCACCTGGCGTCGCTCGGCGCCTGATCATAGTTGCTCCTCACCCCCGAAAGGCGGGCGCCCTTCGGGAGTGTCGCTTCAAAAGCCCAGAACCTTTTTCAGCCGGCGCAACAGACCATCCGTTTCGGAAGATGGCTTTTCCTGTGCGGGGCCGTCTCTTGTCTAGGCCGCGAACGGATGCTTGACCTTGTCGCGCTGAGCGGTGGCTTCGGCGGCAGTCGGGGTTCCTGCGATAGCGCGCTGGATGGCCTCCTTCGTCGCCTCGTAGTTGTATTTCTGGATCTTGGCGTCGTCGGCCGCGTCCCAATGGATGAATACGCCGACGCAGATGAACACGTCGTCTGCTTCGTTGGCCGGAATGGTCCCGTCCGCGACGCTGTCCTGCACGGCCTTTGCAACGGCGTGCTGCGCCGGGCCGAACATCTGGACAGCCTGCTTGGCGCCCTTGATCGTGACCTTGTTGAACATCACCGTATTGGGCTTGCATTGAAGATTAGGCGCGATCACCGCCAACAGCGAGGTAAAACCGTCCTTGTTGTTGGTGAGCGCGTTGCAAAATGCCGTTTCGACCGCACTCCCTCGCGGGCCGATGAGCAGGTCGACATGCGCGACTTCGTTGCCGTCCCCTACCAGCGATTCACCGACCATTACCTTCGAGATTTTTGCCATGCCAATTTCCTCCAAGACACAATTATGATGTCCACGGACGCTGCAACCGAGCAGGCGCTCGATGGACAGCTATCCTTGTTGGCAGCGCCCGGATTGCCCGGGCCGGTTGGCTAGATAGCCGCGGAAGCACAGCTCCCGCTTTTGGAAGTCAAGCACCAACGCCGCGATTATGCAAGCGAGCGCCCAGGGTGTGGACTAAAAGAGTAGCCACGGTCAGATCGGCCGAGGTGCCGGGGTTGACTTTGTCCGCCTTCAGCCGGCGGTCGAACTCCATGAGCAGGCGAATGCGTGACGGCTCGTCGCCGTTGGCATGGAGCGCCGCCTGAACGGCAAGAGCGTCTTGTCGCGCCTGATTTGCGACTTCAATTCCGTGATTGCGCACCACGTGACTGTCGGGGAAGCCTGCCACAAACGCCATATAGGCGAACACGGTCGGCCACATGCCGCTTTCTCCGCGCGCTAGCGCCCCTACCAGCGCCGCCAGCCCGACCCCGAACACGTCGCCGAAACAGGTGTCATACTGGCGTGCGATCATATCGCGGTCGGCAGCCTCCCGCATTGCTTCCAGGAGATGAACCTTCGGCTCCTGCCGCACATCATTGGCGGCATCTCCCAGGCCGCCTGGCGCTGCCATGGCGATCGCCTCGAACACTGCCCTGGTATCGTCCATGCTCAACGCGCGCAGCAGCGAGTCGAGATTATCCTGCAAGCTGCCACTCCTCATTTCGGCGGCGCATATCAGAGGCCCCGCCAGGAGGATGATACCGAGATTTGTATTGGTTGCTACCGCCAGACGTGTCGCACGCACCGCCTCCAGCATGCGCTGCCCGGCCGAGAGGCGAGGATCGGTCAGCGGCTCGGACGAAACCTCGGCACTTATCATGAACTGAGCGGCGGACATGCCGTGTCCGTCGGCGAACAGGTGGACATTGCCCGGCTTCAGAGCTTCGATCTCCATCCTGCAGGCATCCTTGTAGCTAGCCCGGAGGCGTTCACGCGATAACGTCATCCTCCGCCGCTCCGTTACGAATTCGCCGGCGCGGTGAACCGGAAGGGGCGCGGCGCGGCGGTGGCTTCGGTGCGGTCGGCCAGGAATTTCAGCAGGGCATCGGCGATCGCTTCGGCGATGTTCACAGCGACCACCGATTGCAGCCCTGACCAGGCGGGCATGCTGTTCACCTCGAGCACGAACAAGCTGCCATCGTCGGCTCGCACAATGTCCACGCCAGCAAAATCCGCGCCGACGGCGGCCGACGCGGCGACAGCCAGCGCTGCCAGCTCAGCCTCGCCATGTCCCGAAACCGGCTCCGGCACGCCACCCCGGTTGACGTTCGTGATCCAGTCGTCGCTGCTGCGGCTCATCATCGCGACGGTTTCGCCGGCGCAGATAAAAACGCGAAAATCCCGGAAAGGCGGGCCGGCGCGCGACACATAATGCTGGAGATAGTAGACGCTGTTCACCTCGTCTGCGGCGGGAAGGTCGGAGAGCGTACGGATCAGCCTTATCCCGCGGCCTTGCGCCCCGAACAAGGGTTTCAGAACCAGCGGTCCCTCCGGAAGCTCCCGCGCCGCGATCTCCTTGGCGGCGGCAAGGCCTTCGACGGCGAACGTCGGCGGCGTTGGCAGGCCGGCATTTTTCAAGAGGAACGTCGTCATCGACTTGTCGACGCAGCGTTCGACCGCCTGCGCCGAATTCCACACGGGAACCGACAGCCGGCTCAGCGCGTGCAGCACCCCGAGGCGCCGGGTGATCGCCTCGAACGATCCGGCGGCGATCGAACGGACGAGCACGGCGTCGGGCAGCGCGCCGCCGAAACCGGGGATCGAAAGTCCGCTCGGGCTACCGGTGTCGAACGCGATTGCCGCCAGCGGCGCGGTAGCAACAATAGCGCCCCGTCGACTCAGCCTTGCCGCGAGGCCCCTGGAGCCGGTGTCCGAACTGTCACTGACGATCAGGATGCGAGGGATCATATGGCGCCTCGGACATGGCGGATGACGGACGGTTCCCTTTGTGCCGCCATGCTCTAACCGAGGCTCCGTTCGAGCATCTTCGGATCACGCCGGCCAGCGCGAAACGTATCGCCGGTTTCGATCGCCGTCACGATCACTTCGGCCGGGCTGAACAACAGCGGATCGATGGCATAGAAATCCCCCTTGAACCGCTTGAATATCTCGGCAAACGGTTGACCGTAGTCCCGTGAGGCGCGGCTCGGAAGTTTCTCCGCGAGGTTGCTGGCCTCTTTTGCCGACCCTTTTACGAAGAGCTGGACGCTGCCGCCATAGATGATGGCATCGTTCGTTCTGCCCATGGCGGTCAGGAAATCCGGGTGGGGGGCGGGGATTGGCGCCGCTCCGATGCCGTCGACAACGTTCTCCAGCGGAAATTTGAGATCGTTGGCCTTGTGCAGGGCAACCTCGAGCGCGCGCGCAACGATCTGCAGGCTGCCGGCAAGGCTTTGCGTCGGCGCGTAGAGGAAGGTGAGCTTGTCGGTTGCCAATCCGGTTGACTTGCTCACTTTCTCGACGATTGCTGGGGGAGGCGGTTTGGCAGTCTCCAGGATAAGCACGGCGGACGATGCGGTGTCTCGATAGGAAAGCGCGTCGAACAGTGGTTCGACGCGGGCGAGTGCCCGCGCAGGTCCCGATCCCATGGCGAAATAGTCCTGGGCAGACAGGTTCCAGCCCGCATATTGACTGCCTAGGCAGGCCAGTACGGGCTGCGACGAGCGCACCTCGACCGTGAACGGCCATTTCCGCTCCGTGCGGTCCATGAACACCGAAACGCTGCCGAGACCACCCATCGCCGCCTCTGCCATGCGCAGCCCGGCCTCGACGCTGCCGGGCGCCTTGGCGCCGACATCGATAAGGAGCTCGCCCAAGGTTCCCTTGGAAGCGGCGATCCGCAGCCGTTCGGCATCGCTGATCATGCCGTCGGCGATGCGCTGTGCATTGTCGTTCAGGAATGCCGAACCGTTCTTCATGTCCGGTCTCCTTCCCATTGCAGTTGCAACCGGCGGGCTTGCCCCTTGATGAGCCGCCTGGTCAAACCGGCGTTCGGACCGCGCGCGAAGACGGTACAGACGGGGTCGCCGGCAATCAGACGGGTGCCGGGTGACTGGTGGTCCGCAGTCCATTCGGGCCACACAATCGACGGAAACCGGGCGATTGGGGTCGCGGCGTAGGTCACCATTGAAGCCATCGAATCGACGAAGCGTGGCAAACGGTAGGTTCCTCCGGCCGCAGCTCGCAGATGTGCTTCGATCAGCGGCGCCTCGTCCTCGTCAAAAATGTCCAGCGTGGCGCCTGGCCGCGGATTGATCTCTATGAGCTTGTAGCCGTCCGATCCGCGAATGAGATCGGCGCTGCACAATCCAATCAGGCCGGCGCGGCGCGTCAGGGCTGAAAGCCAGCCGCCGATGAGCGCCGCCTGCCTGCGGTCGAAGCGTCTCAACCGCACGGCCCCGCCATAGCGATAGGGTGCCGCGGAGACGGGGGAGGTCCATTGTTGGCTGAAGCCGACAATGCGCGCGGCCTGGCCGTCGCCGACGAAAAGGGCCGAGACGCTGCGTCCGGCGACGAAACGTTGGAAATAGCGGCCGGTGGTCTGGCTTTCTCCGGCCGCCTGTCTGATATGCCCACCCCCGGCGCCGCCCACGGTCTTGGCCACCCAGCTGTCCGGCTCAGGCGGCCGATCCCACCGGAATTCCGGATGTGGGATGCCGAGTTCGGCACAATCCGCGGCCAGCAATTGCGGGTCCTTGATCCTGCTGATCGCCGCGCCGCGATTGCCGGCAAGCGGAAAATGGCGAGCGACGGCGTCGACAGTCTCCGTCATCCGCTCAAAACCCGAGCCCAGGACGACGGCGACCGGCTGGTCTTCGCCGGCCAGGTCCCGAAGCGTCTCGATGATGCGCTCGCCGTCGATGCCGTCCTGTAGGTTGCCCGGCAGCTTGGTCGTTCGTTCTGCCAGCGCAACCGTATCGGTGTCGCAGAAGAAATCAGCGACCAACGGACGATAGCCCGCACGCCGCGCAGCCATGGCCAATGCCCGGCCTGAAATCGCCGCGATCAGCAGAGATCTGGCGCTATTTGGCAATCTCGCGTGCAAGGGAAAACGCTTCCTGGAAATCGAGCGCGATCGTTTTTTCGGATTCGATCATTCTTTTGAAAAGGCCGGACTCGACCTTATATTTGACGTTGCCGATGGCAAGCGGGCCAATCCCGACGGCCTTTGACGCTTCTAGCGGGTCGCCATTGGCATTGACGGCCAATCCTTCGATGCCTGCGGGCGGAACCGCGTTGACGTCGGCGGCGATAAGCAAGCCGCTGCCTCTCAACTGGGCCTTTGAAACCACCTGGACGCCGGCCTTCGCACAAGCCAGTATGACCTCACTTGCCTCGACCAGATCGGCTTTCCGGGCATCGCTCGATCCGTCAGCCGCATCGACACCGATCTTGAATCGGCTTTTGATCTCGGCAGCGATCTGTTTCACCCTTTCGATGCCGTCATGGCCGACGAGTGTGACGCGGGCGCCCTCCCTTGCCGCGATGACGGCGGTGCAGAAGCCAACCACGCCGGTGGCGCCGAAAACAGCCACCCTCGTGTCCTTCAGCCCGCGCTCGAATTTCTTCTCCAACGCCTTTTCGACCTTGGCCACCATCGCCGCGGCCGTGGTGAAAGAGCCGGCCGGGTCGGCAAATACCGAAACCTGGAAAGGCGGCACCATCGCCTTCTTCGCGGCATCGAACATGTCGAGCGCCAACGAAGCATCCTTCCCGGCGATAAAGATGCCGGTATCGACGCCGGCATCAGGCGGACGCGAAAAGATCGCGTCCTGAACCAGGCCTGTCACCTCACCAAGGCCAACATCGACATAGGGGACGACGCTGTCGAAGCCCGCGTCGAGCGCCATGTTCACGTCGAAGGGGCTCATGTGCTTCAACGGCGTCAGCATATGCAGGATATGTTTGCGGGCCATTTCTCGCCTTTCTGCTTGGAATCTGAAGCGTCAGCTGCCGACGAGACCGAGTCCGGTCGAACTGATCTTCGCGCCGGAGTTCCTGCCTTTGACGATCTTGATCTGAAGGCCGTCTTCAACGGTTGTCTTCTGAACCGCGCCGACGAATTTGAGCGCGGCGTCATGCGACGGCGCGAAGGCAAACCCTGTCGGTCCCCAGGAACTCTGGCCGATTCCGACGGCGCCCGCTTCATTGAGACGGTGAGCGACCATCTCGACCCGCTTTGAGGTGAACACGCCGCCCTGCGCCGGAGCGAAATGGCTGCCGATCAGCATCTGTATCGCGGTGACGGCAGCGCCGAATGCCGCAAGATCGCGCTCGACCAAGGCCGGCATGATACCCATCAGCACCCTCCGGCAGATCTCGCCGCTGCCCGCCGTCGGGAAGGGTGGCAGTGAACGGAACGCCGCGACCTCGGCCTCGCCATGCAGTCCATGCCCGGCATGGTCGAGGATGAGGATGACGCGCCATTCTTCGGGAAACGGCAGCCGCGCCACGACCGGAGGCGGTCCGCCACGCTCGTCCTTGCCCGCGTCGACAATCACGCCGCCGTCTTCGAAACTTGCGATGCCGATCCCAGATCGGCCGCCTCGTTCGAGCAGGGTCGCGTCGCCGGCGACATCGAGAGGCAGGTTGTGCAGCGTTCGCAGTGCCGAGGCGACGGCAAGGGCGATCTGCGTGCCGGACCCAAGGCCGGCGTGACTCGGGATCGACTGTTCGATCACCAAATGGTGCTGGCCGCGAATGCCGAGATGCCTGCGGAGCGTCGACAAGTGCTCACCGGCGCGAACGCTCTCGGAACCTTCGACTAGGGTCTCGCCGGACCGCGACAGGGTGACAACGGTTTCGGGTTCACTCAACGGAAGCCCAACGCTGCCAAAGCGACGTCCGGCATCGCCATTGAGATCGAGGAAGCCAAGGTGAAGGCGAGCGGGCACTCGTACGGTAACAAAATTCGACATCTGCCCCCCGATGGGTGCATCATGGATGCATCATGGAAGTTTAGGTGCCCGCCACGATGATAACTGTTTTCGTCGAGGGAGCAAGCCAAAGAGAGTGCATTCATGTTTCTGCTTTGGCCTGTCGTGTTGACGGACCGAGCAATTCGGGGAGGTCGAGATGAGCGAAACGGTCAAGGAGAAGATCTATTCGGACGCCGAGATTGCCGACCGGCTTGAGAAGGAGCTGCCGAAATGGCGCTACGAAAACGGCTGGATCCGGCGCAAATACAAGACCCACAGCTGGAAGTCGACGCTGATGGTCATCAACACGGTTGGCCATCTCGCCGAGGCGGCGTGGCACCATCCCGATATCACCGCTTCCTATGCCTGGGTCGAGGTACGCCTTATGAACCACGCCGCGAAGGGTATCACCGACAAGGACTTCGAGTTGGCGAGAAAGATCGAGGACGTTGTCCAGTGGCAGCCGGCCAAGGAAGGCGGGGCGCTGGAGGGAACTCCGCCGACCGATCAACGCTTCGCTTACATCAAATATGATTAAGCGCGGTCGGAGTTTGTTGATAGCGTATGAAAACATTCGTTAATCTGCTGGCAAGCGGGGTTCACGGCCAATCCAGTTTCGTCTAGGATCGGGCCGGCACCAGAAAGTAGTGTAGCGAATGGCGGTTGCTTGGATAGGCAACCGGGAAGCGCTGGTCGAGCGCGCGGCTGCGCATGCCGCGTCGCTGTTATCGTCAAGCCGGTGCCCGGTTTTCAGCTTTGATACGGACATACACGGCACGAGGGCGGCGATCGCGCTGGCCGAGCGGCTTGGCGCGGCATACGATCACGCCGACGGCGCGGCACTTGCCCGAGAGACCATGCTTTTTACCGACAGGGGCGCGATGACCGTCGCCCCTGGGGAGACGCGCCGGCGTGCCGATATCGTGGTGATCGTGGGCGAACTCGCACAAATCCATCATGATCTTGTTGCCGAGCTCGCTGGCACGGTTCCCGATCTCTCGACCAGGAGCAAGCGCGAGTTCTTCCTGGTGGGATCGAACGGGGTGTCCGTGCCGTTGAAAAACGGGCGCAAGGCAACGCTCCTTTCCTGTGGCCAAGCTAGCCTCGGCGCCACGCTGGCGGCGCTGAGGGCGCAGTACAAGGGGCGGCAAACATCGCGACCGGTGTCGAACTTCAACGATTTCGCCAAGGCTCTGACGGCTGCGCATTTTCCCGTGTTCCTGTTTTCAGGCCACGCCACCGATGGGTTGGCGTTGGAGATGCTGCAGGGGCTGATCGCCGATCTCAATCGCAAATCACGTGCATCTGGCCTTCATCTGCCCGCGAGCGAAAACGGGTGGGGAAGTGTGCTCGCCTCGACCTGGATGACAGGTTTTCCATTGCGCACGGGCTTTGCGCGGGGCTTCCCGGAATTCGATCCCTGGCGCTACGATGTGGAGCGCATGATCGCCGCCGGCGAAGCCGACCTGCACCTGCGGATCTCCGCCACGGTTACCCAACTCCCGAGAAACAGGGGACGCACGGCACTGATTGCGCTGGCCAAAACGGAAGAGCCGGTCGCAGGCGCCGCGGTCACCATCGCCATTGGCGAAGCTGGGATCGATCACGATGCGGTTGTTTATTCCAGCCGTACCGGCTCGCTGAAGTCGACTGATACCCGCGCTGCTTCGAAATTGCCCTCCGCCGCGACGATCATTCGCCTGGTCGCCAGTCGGGTTTTCGCCGAGGCATTGCCATGCTGACGAAAATCGCCAACGGCGAGATCGTCGACCCCGTCAACAGCCGGCTCGGCAAGGGCGATCTATGGATCAAGGACGGCAAGATCGTCGCGGCGCCCGCTGAGGGGTCGGCCGACCGGACCATCGAAGCCGCCGGCTGCATCGTGATGGCGGGCGCCATCGACATCCACTCCCACATTGGCGGCGGTAACGTGAATACCGCGCGGCTTCTCTTGCCCGAACAGCATGCCGCCCATCAGGCGCGACCGGCGACGACGCCGCTCTCCAATGCCGGCTGGTCGACCTTCCAGACCGGCTGTCTCTATGCCAAGATGGGCTTCACGACGGTCGTCGAACCGGCGATGTCCCCGGGATCTGCACTCCACACCCATCTCGAACTGGCCGACATCCCGATCATCGACAAGGCGACGCTGGCCATTCTCGGCAACGACGACTTCCTGCTGTCAATGATCCGTGACGCCGCCACTCCTCAAATGATCGAGGACTATGTCGCCTGGACGGTCGCCTCGACGCGAGCGCTCGGGGTCAAGGTGATCAACGCCGGTGCGGCGGCCGCCTTCAAGGAAAACGCACGCACCTTCGCGCTGGACGATGTGGTGCCTTCCTACGGCGTCAGCTCGCGCAAGATTGTCAAGACGCTGCAGGCCGCCGTCGACAGTCTTGGCCTGCCGCATCCTTTGCATGTCCATTGCAATAATCTGGGCATTCCCGGATCTGCGGATACGGCGGCCGCGACGATTGCGGCGGCGGATGGGCTGCCGATGCACCTCGCCCACCTCCAGTTCTATGGCTATGGCACGGAAGGAAAGCGCAGATTTTCCTCCGCCGCCGCGCGCCTTGCCGAGCTTATCAACACGACTCCGGAAGTCACTATCGATATCGGTCAGGTGATGTTCGGTCAGACGGTCACGGTCTCCTCCGACGTCATGCGGCAGTTCTCGGCGCGGGGCAGCGCACATCCGAAAAAGTCCGTCATTCATGACGGGGATGGCAATGGCGGCGGCATCGTGCCCTACAGCTATGGCAAGGACTTCTATGGCACGATGCAGTGGGCGATCGGGCTCGAGCTTTTTCTCCTCATCGACGATCCCTGGCGTGTGTTCTTCACCACCGATCACCCCAACGGTGCACCCTTTACCGCTTATCCGGCTCTGTTCGAGCTGCTCATGAGGCGGGAAGCGCGCACCGAAATGGCCACTGGACTTTCACGATCCGCCTTAGCGCTCTCTACCCTGTCCGCAATCGACCGCGAATACACGTTCGAGGAAATCGCCATCATGACGCGTGCAGCGCCGGCGAGGCTGCTCGGGTTGACGGATCGAGGCCATCTCGGCGTCGGCGCGATAGCCGACATCGCTGTCTATCGCAGGAACGAAAGTATCGCGAAAATGCTCGGACAGGCAGCGTATGTTTTCAAGGATGGCGATCTCGTCGTGCAGGACGGGGAGATCATCCATTACCGCTGGGGCAAGGCCCTCAGGCTTAATCCACCTGTGGACAAGGCGATGGTGCGGCGTCTGGAGGACTATCACCAGCAGCGCTACGGCCTGTCCTTGGATTGGTTCAATTTCCCGGATTCCGCGATTGCGCGTGAACAGCCATTCGGCGAGGTGCCATGCCGAACGTGAGCGTAAATGGGGTAACGATCGACGATACTTTTGCCGAAGCCTTCGGGATGCGGGCAACCGCCATCATCATCACCGCGTCGAACCGGAAATGGGCACGGCAGGCGGCGATCACGATGACCGGCTTCGCCACCTCGGTAATCGGTTGCGGCTGCGAAGCGGCAATCGATGCCGACCTGCCGCCGTCAGCCACCCCGGATGGCCGGCCCGGCTGCCGCGTGATGATCTTCGCGATGGGAACCGATGAATTGCAGAAGCAACTGCTCAATCGCGTTGGGCAGTGCGTCTTGACCTCGCCAGGCTCCGCCTGCTTTGCCGGACTGGAGGGCAGCGCCAAGCTCAAGCTCGGTTCGGCGCTGCGTTATTTCGGCGACGGCTGGCAAATCTCCAAGAAGATCGGCGACAGGCATTTCTGGCGCATTCCCGTCATGGATGGTGAATTCCTCTGCGAGGCAACAACCGGACTGACCAAGGAAGCCGTCGGCGGCGGCAATTTCTTTGTCATGGCGGAAAGCAGCGCCAACGCTTTGGTCGCGGCCGAGGCCGCGGTCGCCGCGATCGGAATGGTGCCTGGTGCCATCGTGCCGTTCCCGGGCGGCATCGCCCGTTCGGGCTCCAAGATAGGTGGCAAATATAAGGGCATGATCGCCTCGGCCAACGAAGCCTACGCGCCGACACTGCGCGGCGTGGTTGCGAGTGAACTCGGGCCCGACATCAACGCCGTCCTGGAAATCGTCATTGATGGTGAGACGAATGATGCCGTTGCCGCGGCGATGAAGGCCGGCATCAAGGCCGTCATCCAGCTCGGCCCGAAGAAAGGCGCGGTTCGCATCGGCGCCGGCAATTACGGCGGCAAGCTCGGTAAGTTCATCTATTCGCTGAAGGATATGTTGCCATGAAGGCGCTGACCTTCACTCTTGTTGCCGAACCGCCTGAGCGCCTCGACCTGTCGCCGCTGACGCCGGAACGGCTTGCTGGGAGCGAAAGACGGGATATCGAAAAAATCCGAATCGGCATGTCGAAGCATGGATCGAAGGTGGGCGACATTTTTCGCCTCGCCGGCAGCGATCCGCTAAGCATCGTGTTCGAAGGTGGAAGCGCGCGCCTCGACCGGCTGGCGCAAGGCATGGGAGGTGGATCGGTCCGCGTGATCGGCAATACTGGCGCGCAGGCCGGGCGCGCGATGCGCGGCGGCAAGCTGACGATCGAAGGCAATGCGGGGCCGCACGCCGGCTCTGGCATGCGCGGCGGCAGGCTGGAGATAACAGGTAACGCCGGCGATCACCTTGGTGCGCCGCTCGTCGGCGAACTGGCCGGCATGAATGGCGGCGTGCTGATCGTCAGGGGCAGGGCGGGCGCCTTCGCCGCGGACCGCATGCGGCGCGGCCTGATCGCGGTGCTGAAAGGCTCGGGAGACCATGCAGGCAGCCGCATGATCGCGGGTACGCTGGTGGTAGCCGGTGGCATCGGTGAAATGCCCGGCTACCTGATGCGCCGCGGTTCGATCCTTCTTGATCGCGCGCCAGGACATCTGTCGCCGAGCTTCGTCGAGTGTGGCGCGCCCGAGAGCGTTTTTGCCACCATCATCGATCGTCATCTGATCGCCGAAGGCATTTTGAAACGGCCGCTGCTGGGGCGCGCACCACATAAATATGGCGGTGACAACGCGGTGCTTGGAATGGGCGAGGTTCTCTTTCCCCGCCGATGAGGTTCCGGCAACGGGATCGATCAAGTGCTTGTGCCTGTCGAGCGGCCCTGCTCGCCAAGCTTTAGGAATGTGTCCAAACGTCGATTTGCCGCCAGCTATTGGCTTCGTCACGTTATACCGGGCTACTGGAGACCTGTAGGGCGCGTTTCGGCAGGTGCGCGGGCGGATAATTGAGCTTCCGCCGAGCGAAACATGTCCTCGAATGCAAGCTCTGTTTCAAACACGGTGCTTCCGAGGCTAATAGTCAGAGCGTCCTCGGTCCCCTTGGGTGCGAAATAGACCTGCGCGACGCTTGCCCGAATGCGCTCGCCAATTTCCGCGGCCTCCGCTTCGGTCGTACCTGGAAGAAAGACCCCGAACATCGATGTTCCTATGCGACCTACCATATCCTCCTTGCGGACCGCAGACTGAATGGCCGATGCGACGAGCCGCAAGGCCTCATCGCCCCAATCTGGGCCGAAGCGAAGATTTATGGAGCGAAGATGTTCGGCATGAATCACCAGGAAGGCGCCCGAGCGCGGCCCTGGCGCTGACGGCCTCGCCGCGCGCCGCTCGACCATCGAGGTGAAAACCGGACCGTTCAGGCAGCCTGTCACCCTGTCATAGGTCTCGGCCCTGTTGAGCTCCCGCCGGTAGCCGCGGATCTGGGCCTGTTTCAAGCCGATCAATACGAAAAGCGGCAGACCGATGATCAGAGGCAGCAGCACGGCAGTGACCATGCTGCGCCCGAACGGGGTCAGGACATCGCTGAACAACAGCAGGTAATTGAGGCCTACGGAGAGTGCAAGGCTGCCAATGGTCCCCAGGAAGGCGAGCCACGCGACACCCTTCCATACCGGCTCGGTGGCGGTCGTTTCGGCTTGTGCCATTACCAATCTCCTGTCAGATCGGCGAGCATAGCGCCGGCATGCGCAATTTCAGTTGCGGCAAACCATACAATTTGATCGATGTGCGAAACGTGAATCGATTTTGGCCTATCGCGGCGGGCCGAAAATTCCCACCTCCGCGTCCTCGGCGACTGCTTGCGCCTTGCCATAGATGCCGGTAGGCAGCGCGATCGCCCAGCCGTTGGACACAAGCCAGGCGCCGACATCCTGCTTGCCAAGGCTACACGGCGCGGCAATGGCAAAACGCTCGACCTCCGGCGGCACGACACACTTCAGCGCGCGTCCACGCAGCCAGGAATTGAAGGCGGCGCGTGCGCGCTGGCCGCAAGACCAGGCGACATCGTGAAACGAGCAGGTGGCTTCCGGTTCTATGCTGGCCACACCACTGACGGCCACTTTGCGTCCCATGGATTCGAAAGTCGCCGATGACGTTGCTATTGGCCGGAAGAGCAGGGTTTCGCCCCAATCGCCTGGCATCGGCGCCTTAGGGGGCACGGCGAGGCCGAGATCGCCGAGCGGGGGCCGGGCTTCGATCCGCTCGATCTCTGACAGGTCAATTGGCGGCGGTGCGACAACATCCTCGGCAACCCCGCGCGCTTCTCGCCATCTTCCGACGAGAACAGTCGTCTCCGGCCGGGTTGCTTGCCCGGCATTCTCGACACGGGTCGCAAGGGCAGGCCGGTCGGTCGCAAGCAAGGCTCCGGCATGCATGATCAGGGCAATCCCGAACAGCAGCTCGAGGCCTCCGACCGCAATGACCAGGCGGACACGCCCTGGCACCTCCATCACGCCGGCGGCAGCGTTCGTTAGCGGGCGGTCAGAACCCCGAGGTCGATTTGGCAACCAGTTTGAGCGCACCCTTTTCTATCCGGTAGAATGGCATCGATCTTTGGCTGGATCCATCTGCGCGAAAGCGGAACAGGCCGGTCGATCCGCGAAATCCGCTCGGATTTTCGAGCACCTGTTTGCTGAAGCCGTCAGGTCCGACCGCGCTGGCAATCCCTGCCGTCAGCGCAACCATATCATAAGCGTAGGCTACGTTGACGTCGGCCGGATAATTGTATGTCGTCCTGAAGCGGTCGGCGATCGGCCCAGTTTCGCCCGGATCGAGCGTTGCGATATAGGCTCCCTCGAAGGACGGCTCCATGGGATGCTCCAGCCAACGGCTGGTTCCGACGACGGAGGTCGCTTTGCCCGCAATGCCCTTTGATTTGAGGGCGGCAAGTATAGACGAGGGGCTGGCATCCCCGCTGGCAATGATGACCGCGTCGGGAGTGTCCACGAGCGAGGCCATTTCGTCGACCGCCTTGGCGGCGCCGTCGCCGGCCGAATATGGAACGGTGACGGCGAGCGTCGCGCCATAGATGCTGAGACTGTTGGCGACCCGCTTCTCGACCGTGCTGGCGTTCGAACCACCCGCGACAAACAATACGAATTTTTTTCCGCCTTTCGCGGCGATGCCCGCGGCACCCGCCGCCGCACTGTCCGCTTCGCTAAGGCGCACCGCGTAAACGCCGGCGCCGCCCGCGAAATTGTCGGCAAGCGCCAATACGGGCGGCCGCTTCGATCCCGACAATGTGGCGATATGCTGGGCTGCCGGCAATTCGGTCGGGCCGATGACGACTTTCGTGCCGGTCGTCAAGGCCTGCAGCGCCAATTTGCCGGCCTGTGCGTTGTCGCCCTTGGTGTCCTCCACGGTCAGCGTAAGCAACCCATTGCCGATATCGGTCATCGCGAGCTTGGCGCCATCGAGCATCTTGCGGCCATTTTGCCCCGCCGTTCCCGGGGCGGACAATGGCAGCAGCATGGTAATTTTCGTCGAACCGGTACCCAGCGACTGGGTTGCCTGGGCCGGGCCGGCGCCCGCGACGCCATCCTGCCCGGTAGGCGCGGCAATCGTCGCCGGATCGAGCGCTTCGGTAACGCTGCCCTTAGACTGGCAGCCCGACAATACCGCGGCGAGCGCGAAGGTGACTGCCCAACTGCGCGGACGGTAAACCTGCCGGCCAGCTTCCATGATCGTCCCACCCTGTATGCCGCCGGGTTATCCTCCCGGTCTGGCCCTGTACCCATGTTACGGCGAACTTGCCGCGCCGTCTTGTTCTTTGGCCCTCGAAAAGCCGAGATCAAAATGCATCGGCCGCGCCGAGCCGGAGGACGGAATTTGGTGATACGGAAGGCCGTTCCAGCCAGTTGGCGCGAACCAGCGCGAGGTCTTGGCCAAGGCCGGCGAAGGCGATCGTTGCGACGATCGCCTTCAGGATTGATCCGTCCGCTGCCATGGTGGCCAACAGGCGCAGGTTGCCTATCCGGTCAGTGCATGTACTCGACCATGCGATCGTGGAAACACTCGCATTTGTTGAGCGTGTCTTCGTCCTTATAGTTCGTCTTAAGATAGCCGTAAGCCATGCCGCAGGCGACCTTGGCTTCCGACGCCCAGACGAAAACCGGCCGGGACGAATTGATCCACTCCGAGCTGTTGGCGACGGCGACCGACTCGTCCATCAGCTTCACAACCTGATCCCTGAGATCGACGATATTGTCGTTCAGCACCAGGTTGGAGGTGCCGACGACACCGCAATAATCGCCCGTGGGTCCTTCGATGATGTCGGCGGCATTGAGGCCCGTCGACAAGATCGACAGCAGACCGGCCCCCAAAACCACCCGCAAGATTCTGTTCATGTTGCTCACCCCGTTCCTTTCGCCCCTTAGGCCACGTCCTGCTTGGTACCATGGCTGTCGTCATAGAGTATTTTGACTGCTTCGGCGGCACTGTGGAACGTATAGTTCTCCAGCACGGCGACCGTGTGATAGTTGTCGCCGCCGCCATTGGTGTCGACCTTTACCTCGGCGTTCGCCGCATTGGCCGAGGACTGCGCGATCTCCACGAAGCCGCCGGCTTCGAGATCGGTGACGCCGGCCAGACCCTTCAGCAATGCAGTAAGATCGATCTTGTCGCCATTGGCGCCGTCATGGAAGTCGGCGATCAGGTCGGTGACCTCGAGGGAGCCAATGGCGAAGGTCTTCGTGCCGTCGGAGGCGACGGTCGGCTGGGCGGGGGCGACGAGCGAGGTATCGAGTTCGACCTCGATATAGTTGCCGGTGGTGCCGTCCGCCATCTGGAACGTGCCGTTGCCTGTCACGGTCTGCCCGTCGATCTCGCCCACGGCCGGGTTGGCCGCTGTGCTGATGGAGACGATACCGTTATCAGCGAGGTGTGACAATTCCCCGGCCTCGCTGGTGCCGTTGGCATTGGTATCCTTCCAGATCAGCAGGCTGCTGAACGCCGCGTCATTGTGATCGATGACACCGTCATGGTTGCTGTCGAGCGATGCCAGTGCCGCCGCGCCGCTGGCGAAATGACCCTCATCGAAGTTCGGCGTGAACAGTTCGGTGCCGTCGTCGATCTTGCCGTCGTGGTTGAGATCCATCGCCAGCATGCCGTCGTGCGATGTGTTCCAGGCAAGCTGTTCCTTGGTGCCATCGCCATTCATGTCGAACTGGACGCCATGATTGACATCGGAGAAGGCAAAGCCGTCATGGTTCAGGTCGAGGATGATCGGGTCGACCGATCCTCCGATCAAGGTGTCCAGGTTTGTTATCGTGACGCCCTGGAGATCGACGAGAGATCCCACGCCCGCATCCGCACCAGCCTGGGTGTAGACAAATGTATGACTGATCGCCGCGATGGTTGCGGTGAAGGCGAGGGTCGCCCCGGCGCTCCCGATATCCGTCAGCGTCAGATACTGGACAACCGCCGCCAAGCCTGCGGTGGATGTGACTGCCAGTGGCGCGGTAAAGCTGTCGGTGCCGAAGAAGCTGGCAACGCCGTTCGTGACCGAATGGGACTGAACCGTGTCGCCGCCGATCGTCAACGTGGAGTTTCCGCCATTGACGTTGCCGCCCGTCGCGGCGACGAGGGTGCCTGGCAGGGTCAACTTGTCGGTGCCGGCGACGAAGTCGGTGATGATGTCATAGCCGGAAATCGTGCCGGCATCGCCTGAGCCGCCTATGGTCGGAGACGAATCACCGGCTCCAATTGTGATGGTGTCAGCGCCGGCACCGCCTGTCATCGTGTCGGCGCCAGCGCCGCCGACTAGCGTGTCATTGCCGCCGCCACCAAACAGCTGGTCCGTGCCCGAGCCGCCATGCAACTGGTCTGCGCCCGAACCGCCATGGAGAATGTCGTCTCCGCGCCCTCCGGCCAAAAGGTTTGAGTGACCATCAAGGCCGGTAAGCGTGTCATTGCCATCGAGGCCGAAGAGGTTATGGATGACGGTGGTGGCGACAAGGGCATCCCCACCGCTTGTTCCTTCCAATGTCGCTGGATCAGGTGACAAACTTGCGTTGACCGTGCCGGCAATCGAATCGCCGTCGCCATCGGTGCCGACAACAGGGATGGCAACGTTGAACGGGGAGGCCTCGTTGGTTGTCGTGAACTGAGCCGGACCAAGCTTGAAGTTATCGCTTTGCTTTGTCGCAGGATTGTCCACTCCTGTGAATTCGATAGCGCTGAATGCATCAGTCGTAGCGACAACCTTGATGATATCCCCTTCTTCTAACCCGGTAACCGTCGCAATGCCCCCAGCATACGTGACAGTGGGCGTAAGTGAGCCACCGGCATTGGTAACAAAAACCAGGATACCTGCTGCTGTCGTGTCACCTCCATCACCAACAAAATTGGCGTCACCGTCCGCGTTTACCGCGCGGATGGCCATGATCGGCTCTTGGTTGGTCTTTGTTATGCTCGTAGTGAAGCTTGAGACTTCATAATAGCTATCGAATGTCCTCGTAGTGCCGCTGGTAGATGCATTGGTTACAAAGTCGAATCGGACGGTTTCTCCTCCGGCGATACTCTGGCCGCTGCCTACGCCAAAGTTGTTTGTAGAGGTGTTTACCGTATTGGCGCCGTTCGCAGTCACCAGGAGATCTTGGACGCCAGGGAAGTTGAATGCGATCACCTGGTCGTTGCCCCCTGATGGAGCGACACTCGCTGTGTTCAGAGGATTTCCGGCATAGAGTGTTCCAGCCGGGGTGAACGACCACGTGCCGTTAAGTGGGTCCAACGTTGCTGTGAACGCCAGATCGTTCCCATTGGCGACTGATGTCCGTCCCTCAATCGTATGCGGGTCCACGACGTGGTAAAGTACCTGCTCTCCATTGAAGAATATGCTCTGGCCTGTCAGGTCGGTCACGGGTGACGTCTCAGTCACGTTGAAGACTACATCTCCGGCGCCATCGGCTCCCACCCTGTCGGCGAAATTCAGATTGCCAACAACTGGGGACAAGTGCGCCGCATCTTCGGCAAAGATCGCATCCGGAACGAACGCCAGCGGAGCGTCGTCCACCACAGTCAAATTGACCATGCCGGAAACATGATCACCGCTGGTGTCGATTGCCACCACCTCAAGCCCGTTGATCGTGACGTCGCCGGAGCCCGCAGCGTGCTGGAGCTGGTCGGTCAGTGTTGCGGTCACCACCGGCGTCAGGGAGCTGTTGGCGCCCGCAATTGTATTGGAGAGCGCCAAATAGACTGCCGGACCGAGATCAGTGACACCGTGCATCAGCGTGCCGACGAGTTCGCCGCCAACTTTTGCCCAGCTGATCGAGTAACCCGAAGCCAGGCCGGAAACCGTCGGCGCCGCCCAGCTTGAATCGGTCGGATTAGCGAAGGCAACGGTAATGGCTTCGCCCGATGTGGTGAAGGTAATGCCGGCGTTTGCCTGAGCCGTTTCGCCGCGGCTGCCGGGATTCGTGCCGGTCACGGCACTGGCGTGGAGGTCGGCGGGCGCTGTGCCGTCGAGCGTGGTGTCGAGCGCGGCCTCGCTCAACGTCAGCGACACCGTGCCGCCGCCTGACGGAGCCGTGTTGGTCTGCACGTTGAGCGTTACCGTTGCCGTCGACGTGTCGCCATCGCCGTCCTTGATCGTGTAGGTGAAGGAGTCCGTTCCGACATAGACGCCCGTCGGGGTATAGGTGAAGGTTCCATCGTTGTTGTAGGCGACCGTGCCATGGGCGCCGTTTGTCACGGCGACTTGGCCTGGCGTCGGAGCATTGTCCGTATCGACGCCGTCGGCGCCGAACTTGTCGTTAGCAAGCAGGCCGGTGAGGACCGTGGGGCCGGTAATGGTCGAAGCCCAGATGTCATTGACCGCCGTCGGTACGTCGTCGGAGACGGTGACGTTGACGGTGCCGGTAGCCTGGGTGCCGTCGGTATCGGTTGCGACCACGCCGACATGGCCCAGATTGACCAGGTCGTCGGCATTGAGGCCGGGATGGGCGTCGTAATTGTCGTTGAGGGTGGCCGTGACGGTGGCCACGTTGCTGGCAACCGACAGGTCGAGCGTCACCACCGTCACGGAGCCGTCCTTGCCGAGGATCTGGGTGTCCGACTCCCGCGTCCAGGTCAGGTTGGCGGCGTTGAGCGCCGTCAGATCGGTGCCGAAGGCGATCGACGCGATCGCATCCGAGCCCGGCGTGAAGGTGATCGAGTGCTGGTCGCTGGTCGCGCCCGGCGTCGAGCCGTCCGCGAGGTTCTGGTCGTCGAGCGCCAGCGTGATCGGAGCGCCCGCCACCGGGGCTGCACCGTCGGAGACTCCGAACGTTATCTGCTTGGTGACCGTGTCGCCGTCCTTGTCGCTGACCGTGTAGCTGAAGGTCTCGGTCACCGTGCTGGCGCTGGTGACGTTGGCCGGCGCGGTGTAGATCAGATGGCCGGCGCCGTCGATCGACAGCATTCCGCCGGTCGTGCCCTGGTTGGTGAAGGCCAGGCCTTGCAGCGTTCCCTGCAGCCCGTCGGCGCCCGCGCCGATGCCCAGCAGTGTCACCGCATCGCCAATGTCGTGCGCGCCGCTGCCCTCGGCGAAGGCCGCTCCCGTGTAGTTCTGCGCAAGCGGCGTGTCGTCGTCGATGGCGACGGTGAAGCTTGTGGTTCCGGTGCTGTTGTCGGCGTCGGTTACCGTGGCGGTGACGGTGAAGCCGAGATTGTCCTCGAAGGCGGTTTCCGTCGCGCCGGTGGCGGCGTCGTCATGGACCGGATGCGAGACCGGCTGGTTGAGGGCCACGGTATAGTCCGCGCCGGTTGCCGTGATGTTGCTCAGCGTGACGGTGAACACCACGTCCGCGGTGCTGCTGCCGTAGCCGGTCAGCGTGTGGCTGGCGGCGTCCCAGCTGGTCGAGACCGCTGTCCCGTCGAGCTTGGTCAATCCGGTGCTGGCGACCGACAGCGCCACCGAGCTCAAGGCATCGGCGCCCAGCGTGTAGGAGATGTGGCCGCCCGTCACCGGCGCATCGTCGCCTGGACCTCCCGCGTTGCCGCCGGCCGCGACGATGTCGTCCTCGTCGACGGTCAGGTTCTGCGAGGCCGCCACATTGGTGATGCCGGTGTCGGAGACCCCGAACGTCACCTGCCTGGTGACCGTGTCGCCGTCCTTGTCGCTGACCGTGTAGCTGAAGGTCTCGGTCACCGTGCTGGCGCTGGTGACGCTGGCCGGCGCGGTGTAGATCAGATGGCCGGCGCCGTCGATCGACAGCGTTCCGCCGGTCGTGCCCTGGTTGGTGAAGGCCAGGCCTTGCAGCGTGCCTTGCAGGCCGTCGGCGCCCGCGCCGATGCCCAGCAGCGTCACCGCATCGCCAATGTCGTGCGCGCCGCTGCCCTCGGCGAAGGCCGCTCCCGTGTAGTTCTGCGCCACCGGAGTATCGTCATCGACGTTGATCGTCAGCGAACCGGGTACCGTGTCGCCATCATGGTCGGTGGTCGTGTAGCCGACCGTGAATGCCACGTCGTTCTCGTCGCCGCCGGCAGGGTGATCGATCGCATGAAGCTGCGTGACCGTGTAGGCGCCGGACGTTGTGTCGGCCAGATGCACCTTCAGTACATCGACGACGACGCTGTTCTGCACCTGGCTGATGATCAGGTCGGTTCCCGAGTTCGAGGTCACCGAGAACCCGCCCGCAGCCGGCAGCGTTGCACCGGTGAGCAGCGTCGTGCCGGCGCCGTCGGCGCCATAGGTGTGACCAAGCGTACCGGATGTGTGGGCTGTGTCGGGAGTGACATCGCCGGTGCCGTCGGGATTGCCGGCCAGCGCGTCGTCATCAAGCTGAACCTGTGCGTTCATCGACGCCGTCGGTACGTCGTCCGCGACATTGACTGTGAAGCTCTGGGTGACGGAATCTCCGTCGCCGTCGACGGCCTTGACCGTGAAGCCGAGCGGCATCGATGCATCGTTGCCACCGGTGTGGTCGAGCGGCTGGAAGAGGCTAAAGGCAAATGCCGGGTTGAAGATTCCGTTCAGGGTCACGATGAAGACAGGATTGGCGTTAGTCTCGCCATGCTTGTAGGCGACAAGCTCCTGGTCGACGCCGTTGGCAGCCATGCGTTGCGAATAATCCAAGTCGACGCCGCCGGAAGTGAGCCCGAAGGGCACGATGAGGTTGTTGCCGGCATCGCGGCCGAATTCGAGATGGCTGGCTCCGCGGTCGTCGGCGTTCCAGTCGATGTTCAGATTGCCGAATGCCGATTGCACCGAAGGCAGCGGGCTCTCCGAGACGCTACCGGTTTCGGCAGCGCTGGTCACGACCGGGATGTCGTCGGTGACATGCACCGTGAGGAATGACGAGGTGCTGTCGCCGTCCGAATCCGTCGCAGTAAAGCCGAAGGACAGCGCTTTGTCGTTCTTGTCGGCGCCGGAGGCCGGTGCGGTATGGTCGACATTGTCGCGCAGGTCGAACGAATAGTTGCCATTGGTCTGGTCGTTGATCGACACGGTGAAGACGGTGCGGATGACCGAGTTGTGCGTGGCGGTTGCCGTCAGCACCGTGTTGTCGCTCGACAGCGTGTAGGTGATGGCATCGCCGTTGGACGTCAGGCCGGCCTGGACACCCGTCAGCAACGGGCTGAAGGCGACTGAGCGGTCATGCGTGCCGGTATCGGGATTGGCGTTGTCGGCTCCCCAGGAGATGCCCAGCGAGCCGGTCGCGGAGGCGGAGGTGAATGTATTTGAGAAGCTCGCCGCGGTGCTTTCCGCAACGGTGGCCCCTGGCGCTACGATCGTCGGCGTGTCGTCGTTGACATTGATGGTGAACGAACCTGTCGCGGTGTCGCCGTCGAAATCCGTCGCCTGGTAGCCGATGGTGAACTGGAGATTGTCTTCGGTGCCCGCGGCCGGATGGTCGATCGCATGCAACTGCGTCACCGTGTAGGAGCCCGTTGCCGCATTGATCAGATCGATCTCCAGCACGTCGACGCCGTGCTGCTGGATGAACACGCTGGTCGCCGATACCGTGCCCAGCGTGAACTCACCCGCCGCCGGCAAGGTGATGCTGGCGGGCAGGAACGCCGTGATGCCAGCGCCGTCCGCGCCGAAATTGACGTTGAGGTTGGCAACGACCGCGATCGGGCCGCTGGTCGCCGGATCGAAATCGGCCGGCCCGCCAAGGTTGCCGCCGGCAAAACCATCCTCGTCGAGCTGGACCGCGGAGGTTCCGACGACCGGAACATCGTTCTCGACCACGACCTGGATGGCGTGATTGCCAAGCGGGGCGACATCGCCATCGAAATCCCGTGCGCTGAAGGCGTCGGTCAGGTCGAGCGTCAACGTCTTGTCGTCGCCAGCCCCCGACGCACCGAAAATATTATGGTCGAGATGGTCCTTGAGATCGAACTTGAAACTGCCGCCGCCATTGTCGGTGAGCGTAAAGACCACGCGGTCGACGCCGGCCGTGTAAACGGAATCGTGGGTGCCGCCGTCGACATATCCGACGACGCTGCCGGCAGGGCCTGCCCCAAGCCGTACATTCTCGCCATGCGACGTGACGACCTCGCCGTTCACGGTAAACACGTTGCCCGTCGGGGAGGCGTTCAGGACGAAGACCGCCGGACCGTCGGCGCCTGGCTTGACCAGCAGCTGCAGCTGCGCGCTGGTGAAGGTCGCCTCGTCGGAGTGGGTGGACATCGTGTCCGTCGGCCCGTTGGTGATGCCGGTCGACAAGTCGCCGTCACCGACGGCCATGTTAAGGTTGTCCTCTCGGACCATGATCGAAGCCGTCGCCGTCGTCGCGAGCGGCGTGTCGTTCTGCACCACGACATTCAACGTGCCGGTGAGGTTGACGCTGTCGCCATCGAAGTCGGTCGCCTTGAACAGCGAGCCGATGTCGATTGCCAGCGTCCCGTCCTCGCCGGAACCCGGCGCGTGGTCGACCTGATCGAGCAGCGTGAAGGTGAACGTGCCGTCATCGTTGTCTTTGATCGTGAACACCGTGCGGCCATCGTCCGACACGCCCGAGACGGCATCGACGCCCACCTCGAAATGAACCGCCGAGCCTCCGGACGACACGCCCGCCGATGCCTTGTTCGTGGCAACGTTGAAGGAGAAAGTCGCGTCATCGTCGGCGCCGATCGACACCAGGGATGCGAATGCCGATGCCCCGAACGTGATCGAACTCGGCTGGCTGCCACCGTCGGGATTGCCAGTGGACAGCCCCGTCGTCAGCGTGTCTTCATAAACGGTCGGAAGAGTGGCGCTGCCGTTCAGCGCCACCGGAATGTCGTCCTCGATGCCGATGGTGAAGACGCCGCCGCTGGTGGTCGTGGTCGACGTATAGAGGAAATCGTCGGCACGGATCTTGTCGCCGCTATCGAGATCGAAGCGGATCACCAGATGGTCGAACGTGCCCGTCGGGTCGATCGTGACCACGGAGCCGTTGGCGGGCATGACCATCGTTCCAGTCTGGAAACCGGCGCCGCCGGAAATCGGCACGCCGGCGCCATTGTAGGCTTCCCAGGAAATTGTGCCCGAACCGTTGCCGTTGATGGTGAAGCTCACCGCGTCGGTGCCGGGCCGCGAGAAGATGAAGCCCTCATTGTCATGGATATGGTTGTCAGCGATGCCGACGCCCTGGCCCGAAACGTTGAAGGAATCGCCGCCGGCGCCATTGTTGAAATCGTGAGCCAAGGTTCCATTGAACGTCAGTCCATCGAACGTAACCCCGCCCACGGTGTAGGTGTCGTAGTGGCCCGGATGCAGGCTCAGGCCTGTTGTGGCTGTGGTGGTCGTCGTCTCGCCGGTGATCGCAATCGTGTCGCCGTCGGCGTCGGTGAACTGGAGCGCATGTGTGAAGTCGAGCACCAGCTTCTGGTTGTCATCGTTGGCGGGGGAGTTCGGCAGGTGGTCGATCTGGTCCAGCAAGGTGAAGGTGTAGGTGCCGTTCGGCTGGACATCGAGGGTGAAGACTTTGCGGTCGCCCGCATCGAGGCCGGGTGTTCCACTCTCGACATAGCCGGTCAGCACCGTGCCGTCGACGTGGTAGACGATTGCCTCGCCCTTGGATGTGGCGGCCGGCAAGCCAGTGGGGTTCTGGATGAGAGAGAAGGAACCGGGTTCGTCCGCCCCGGCGGAGACCAGCGAGCTCAGCGAACCGGTCGCGACCGTGCCGAGGCCATCTCCATCGGGATTGCCGACGGAATGACCATTCGAGTTGGCCAGCAAAAGCGCGTCCTCGCCGACATTGCCGGCGACGGTGGCGCTGGTCTGCACCGGAATGTCGTCGAGGACCTGGATCAGGAAGGTCCCGGCGCCAAGGGAGATGGAGTCGCCGTCACCGTCGGTCGCGACGATGTACGAGGAAAGATCGATCGGGCTCGTCAGCTGGTTTTCACCATTGTCTCCGGCCTGGCTGTCCAGCGCCGGATGATCGATCTGATCCTTGAGCGTGAAGACGTAGGAGCCGTCGGCTTTCACAGTCAGCTGGAAGACCTCGCGATCACCGTCCGAGAATCCGGCGCCGTTTCCTGCTTCGGCATAACCATGCAAGGTGTTCCCATCGGATACGATGAGCACATGCGCGCCCTGCGATGTAAGGCCGGAATCCACCGGCACGGCCGTCGAGGCAAGATGAAACGCCTGGGCGCCCGGGCCATCGGCGCCGAAGTCGACGAGCGCGATCAGCGCGCCGGCAGCGCCCGTGACGGTCGCGGAAAGGCCGATCGCTCCCGTCTCACCCGGCCTGCCGGCATCTGGGTTGTGCCCGGCAAGCCCATCTTCGTCGACATTCGCCGTGATCGAGGCGGTTCCTACGGCCTTCGGCCCGTCGTCCTCGAAGACGACGGTCTGAGAGATGTCGGCGCTTTGTGTGACGTGGTCGCCGTCGCCATCGGTCGCCGTCACGGTGACCGAGACCGAGCCGGCGCCGAGCGCGATGCCCTCGTCGTTGCTGCTGGTGTCGGGATGCTGGAGCGAGACGTATTGCGCAACCGCGACTTGGCCGGTAGCGGCATCGATATGCAGGGCGATGGCGGCCTTGTCAGTGGCGGTGATGCCGTTGTTGTCGGCATCATAGACGCCGATCACGCGGCCGCTGCCGTCGGTGAACAGCGAGATGGCATGCCCGTCGGTGGTCTTCAGGCCGGAATCCACGCCCGTATTGCTGGCAAGGGTAAGCGCATAGACAAGCGAATTGCTCGTTGCCGG
>NZ_JAIUHS010000015.1:0-173490 GCF_020165235.1 Mesorhizobium sp. CA13
GGCGCGGGGCGTCTCGGGGCGGTCTGCGAGCGTTTCGCAGTCTTGCCCCCGGGACTGGGACGCGCGGTGACGGCGTCCGAGGCTACTTTAGCCGGCTTGGGCTTCACGATGACCGGCTGCTTGCAAATCCTGCCCGAGCGCAGAAAGAGATCGCCGAGCAGTCCGACGCTTGGCTCTGCCGTCGTTACGACCTGCTTGGTATTTCTGTAGTAGTCGGTGAGAGCACGGACTGAGCCCTTGCCCCAATCCCCATCGACCTGCATCCGGTAGCAACCCAGGCGACGAAGTTCCGTCTGAATATTGCGCGCCAGATCGCCCGTCTTGTCCTTGTCCGGCTCGCCCGCGGATGCCCCCACGATAAGGGTTTCGAGACCAGAGACGACACTTCGGCGGGCGTCTTCAACTCTTTCGGTTGGAGACAGATTGGCGACCTGAGTGCCAACCGGCTCCGGCAAGACGGCTGACGGTGCCGAAATCTCGACCGAGCGCAACGTCTGTCCAACGATAAGCACGGCGGTTTGCAGGTCATTGGAGGCAAGTTCGACCTGCAATCTCTTCTTTGCTGTGGGGTCTGCCAGGATACGTGAAAGGCTTGCGCTCAACTGTGCTGGATCGAGTACCTGTTGCTCCGTGAAGTAGAACTGCTCGCGCAGGTTCGATTGATCCCACGGCACTTGACGGCCGACCGTCAGCGCTTCGGTCTCGTTGCGCACGCGGATCATCATGTCCGAAATGCTGAGCCCGGGGATCTCGAGGTTCTTCAGCAGAGCAACGGTGAACGGGCTGTTTTCGCCGCCGCCATCGGCCGTGACATTGCCGGGCTGAGTGGCAAAGGCAACGAACGTGTTTTCGCCGACTTCAACTTGCGCCAGACCATTGCCGGACCCGGCGCCGAGCGGATTGTTGCGGCACGCGTCCAGGAATATGAACGTCTGGCGGTCGCGGCGCCCGAATCTTGCGATCACATCATTCAGCTTGATGGCGGCGGCGGTCAGTTTTTCCAGGCTTTCAGGATCGGGCGTATCGACCGGGAGCAGGTAGTTTTCGCCGTTTAACTGCACGCCGTGACCGGCGTAGAAAATCAAAACTGCGCTGACCGTAGGCAGCCTTGCATCGGCTTCTCGAAGGAGCTTGGAAAATCCTTCGCTCGAAAGATCGGTGCCCGTCAGGACTTCGAAATTTAGCCGCTTCAAGCTCTCTGATAGCCTTGTGGCGTCGTTCACAGCATTGGGCAGATGCTCAAGTCGGCTGCTTTGATAGTTCGAATTGCCGATGACGATCGCCAACCGGTTGGGCGGCTGCGGCGAGGGGGTCTGCTCAACCGCGGCGCGAGCGCCAGCCGAGCCAAGAAGCAGGAAAAGCAGAAACAGTGGGACACGAAACAGAAGTCTGTTGCAGTGGGTCATGTCAGCATGCTCGCTCCAGCCTGCCTCAATCTTGGTCCAGCTAACCTTCCAACCGCACCACAACGCAGGCCACAATCGGGCCTGAGCGCCTGCCCCCATGCCGGCGAAGGTCACCAAAATTTATACCAAGAAACCTGTCAAGGATAGGGAAAAGGGATCTGTATGCGCTCGGTGATTGGAGTGAGGAGGACAACATGACTCTTGCGCTGCCCCGATAGGGAGCAGCCAACAAAGCGGATTAGGCGATCACTGTGACCGGGCCACAGACTGGCCAAGCATATCAATCGGGATACTCGCCAACCGAGAGCAAGTGTTCTATTGTGTCTGTGGACGCCGCATGATCGGACGTCGCTACGCCAGTCGGGTTCGGCGGGCAGGGGGTTCCATGTTCGAAATCCTCGGATTTTGGTCGAAAGCACGGCCAAGCTGGCGCGCCACAAAGGCGCTCGGTTTGACCATTGTGCTGTCCGCGGTCATTTTGTCCGGACTGGGAACCGCGAACGCGCAGACAAACTGGACGCTCGATCCGACTGCTTCGGTCCTCACCTATCAGTCGGTCAAGAAGAACACGATCGTCGAAACCAACAAGATCAGGAATATTTCGGGCAGCCTTACTTCGGACGGAGACGCCAAGGTCACCTTCGACCTCAACTCAGTCGATACGGGGGTCGACCTGCGCAACGTCCGGATGCGGTTCCTTTTCTTTGAGACCTTCAAGTTTCCAACCGCCGAACTGACAGCGAAAGTGGATCCGGCGGCATTTGCCGACCTCCCCACCAAGCGACGTATGAAGGCAGTTCTCCCATTCCGTCTCAACATGCATGGGGTCGACAAGGATCTTGAGGCCAATGTCGTGGTGACCATGGTCAGCGACAACATGGTCTCGGTCGCCTCGGAGGCCCCTGTCGCGGTGCATGTGGAGGACTTCGGTCTATTGCCCAATGTCGACAAGCTCCAACAGGCGGCCAATGTGACCAATATTGTTCCCACCGCGTCGGTGTCGTTCGACTTTGTTTTCACCGCCGACGGCAGCAAGCCAGCCCTCGCCCAGACCGTTGCGGCAAACACTGAGGTCGGGCCTGTGGCCACCGATGCGGCGAAGACCAACTTCAGCGATGAGGAATGCCTCAACAGGTTTGCGGTGCTGTCCCGCACCGGGGCGATCTATTTTCGCCCCGCGAGCGCGCGGCTCGATACCCAAAGCCGGCCGCTCCTTGCGGAGGTCGTCGGTGTCGTCAGCAAATGCCCAGGCCTAAAGGTCGAAGTTTCCGGACATACCGATGCCGATGGACCGGTTGCAGAGAACAAGCGTTTGTCGGAGCGCAGGGCCCAGGCAGTGGCCGACGCCATTGTTGGGGCGGGCATTCCGCGCACGCAGATCACGGCGACAGGCTACGGCGAGGAGCGCCCAGTCGCGGCCAACGACACGCCGAAGAACAAGGCGCTCAATCGGCGCATCGAGTTTTCCGCCACCAAGCTCGTCAACTGAGGAAGGATTTGTTGTCCCGGTGGGTTTCGATCTAATCGCCCGTCGCAGTGACCTTGTTCGCGCAATCGGGCTCGCGGCGGTTGCGCTGCTTTTCACCTTGACGGCAGCCAATGCCGAACGCCGTACAGCGCTGGTGCTTGGCAACTCCCAGTATCAGCATGCCCCGGCACTCACCAATCCGGTGCGCGACGCAAAAGCCATGGCCGAAAGCCTGAAAGATCTTGGTTTTGAGGTCGTTTCCGGCTTCGATCTGACCAAGTTGCAGACCCAGACGACAATAGCGCAGTTCGCAAAGCAAGTGCGCGGGGCAGACATCGCGCTTTTCTTCTATGCGGGCCATGGCTTGCAGGTCTCAGGCAGCAATTACCTTCTTCCGGTCGATGCCGCGCTGGAGGACGAGACCTCGCTCGACTTCGAGGCGGTGCCTGTGGATTTTATTTTGCGGCAGATGTCGCGTGAGACCAGCATAAGGCTGATTTTTCTCGATGCCTGTCGTGACAATCCCCTTGCCGAGGTGTTGGCAAAAACCGCCGGCGTCAAGGGAGCAAAAAGCGGCCTTGCAGAAATCCCGATCGAGAATGGTGGCGCCGGCACGCTTGTCGCATTCGCCACCAGCCCAAATCAGGTCGCCTATGACGGATCGAGCGAACATTCGCCGTTCACCTCGGCGCTGCTTGCGCATATGGGCGAAACGAATGTGTCCATCAGCGAGGCAATGAACCGTGTTACCGCCGATGTCTTCAGGACAACCGGCGGCAAACAGCGCCCTTGGAGCAATGTCTCGCTGACCACTGAGGTTGTCCTGCACAAGGTCGATCTCAACGCGCCGCTGATTGTGGGCGAGGCGAGTGCCCCGGAAGGCGGCTCGGATATGCGCAACGCCAAGGCCAATCCGGCGGGCGCCGCTGACGAGAGCGAACTTGCACTCAATATGCTCCGTCAGAAAATCCCAAAGCTTGCCTCTGACGACCCCATCTTTTTCGACCGTCCGATCAATTTCGGTGATCCCGAAATCGATGGGAAAAGTATTGCGGAACTCATAAAGGGCGAGCCACTTTTTAGTCCGGTGGAGGGCCTCGACAATTCGGTATGGAAAGGCAAGCATTGCAACGGCTGCCACGATTGGAACGAGACCCGGCTGTGCGATCAGGCGAAGAATTTCGCCACCAACGACGTCTCCGTTCTGCGCTTGCAGCATCCGCTTGGGACACGTTTCAAGGTGGCGCTCGCCAAGTGGGCTCAAGGTGGCTGCAAGTAGGCGGGGCGGGATGGCATCCGACCAAATTTCTGTCTTGGCGAATGCTCTAATATGCGTCCGCTGATTGGTGCAGTGCCTCGATCTCGGCCATCTGGATGCCCATTTCGACGAACGCCGACAGCACGGAAAAACGGTCGGCGAGCGCGACACGTGCGAGGCCGGTGAGAATTCCGGCACTGATCGCATGGGCAAGAGGAAATGGTTGCAGGGCCGAGACCGACGTCGCGTCCATTTCAGCACCGTCTTCATGCGATCCCGCAGCCAAGGCAATCCAGCCGACGGGGGTTGTTGGCGGCCTCGCCGCCGCCGCTATGAGATCTGCTCGATGGCGGGGGCTGTCCGGTTCGCCCACCCAGTCCCGAACAAGGGCGAGCAACTCGTGATCGGCCTGATCGAACCAGTCGCTTAGGTGGCTGAGGCATTCGTGGGCCCACCAGACCGCAGCCCGCTCGGGAAGCAGGTAGGCGCAAAATGTAATCGCTTCCTCGGGAATACCCCCGGCGAGGAGGTCACGGCAAAACGCGAGCGAGGGCTGTTCGGTTGGTGGAGTCCGCATCTCCTTGCCAATCGCGGGACACGCCGTGAAAAGGTCCCGTGCCGTTTTGAATCGGAGCCCATTGACCATGAACGCCACGCTTTCATCCAGGAGCTTTGGCCACTCAAGCCTCCGGCGCGGCGCGGGTCAAGTCTCAAGCCGTGCCGCGTCAAAAAACAGTCGAGCCGATTTCGCCTCCGACGTTGGCGACAGACAATCGCGCTGGAATTTGGTATGCTGCCGGTCAATTAAAATCGGATGCTCGAAATCGGATACTCAAACAGGAGGAGCGCTATGCTGTGGAAACGTTCAGTCTTTGTGTTGGCGGTCGTGTGTTTCTCGACCCATGCCAGCGCCGACCCGGCTCGGAAATCAGAAGACATCGTGAAGTTTTTTGCCGGTGCAGCTAACCTTGGCAAGTCTCGAGGAATTTGTGTTGGCTCCGAAGAGGAGTGCAAAAGCAAGAGGACGCCAGATGCGCAAGAAGGAGGCAAATCCAACCTCGACATGCTGATCAATTTCGGGTTGGACTCCGCCGAGCTCGACGTGACTGCTCGAGCTGAGCTCGAAGAGTTCGCCAAGGCGTTAAAGGACAACCGGCTGAGCACTTTCAACTTCGTGGTCGAAGGCTACACCGACGCCACCGGCACGGTGCACTACAACCAAGGCTTGTCACAACGAAGAGCGAAATCGGTAGCGGCCTTCCTGACGGCCAGCGGTATTGAGCCCGCGCGCATCAATGCCGTGGGCATGGGCGAAAACAACCCGCGCAACGCCAACCCGTACGATCCTGCGAACCGCCGCGTGGAAATGCGGATAAAGACACAATAGCCGTTCCAAACTGTGCGGCGGCCGTAGGCGACAACAGTCTCGGTGTGAGAGGCTTAGGCCGCGACGGGATGCTCAGAGCGTAGCCTGGATCGAGCCTATGAGGCCCGAAATGGCGTGCTTGTACTTTTCGAACTCCGGCGATGTCTGACGGATTTCGGTGGTGGTGGTTTGCGAGCTGACGTTGGTGGCCAGACGGCTCAGCTTCTGGCCCATTTTTCTTTCGGCCCAGTCCACCACATAACTGGCTGTCTTGCCGGTGAGAAAGGGGTTGGCCTGGATGACGGCCGATCCCAGCACAGCGCTCAGTTGCGCCGATCCTGCTGCCGACAGCACCTGATGTGCGCCTTCCATTCCAAGGAAATGACAAAGATAGAGTCGGCCCGCCGTGATCTGGTGACCGCGCTGGCGAAGGTAGGCCTCGCCTTCGCGCGCCAGATTGCGCACCATCTCTCGCGAGATCGTGGCGTCGTAGCGCAGAGCGAGCAGGTCGGCGGTCGAAAGGGAACGGGCAAGCTCCGGGCGGTAGGTATTCATCATCCTGATCCACGTCTTCGTTATGAACTGGCCAGCGCCGGTTGCAGAAGAATTAGGATTCTTGGCGCGAGCACTGCCGCCACTCTCGACATGAACGATGCGCTCGGTGAGCGTTTCGACGGCGGAGTCGTCTGAGGCGACAGCGGTAACCGTACCCAAGGGGTCGATTGCCTCGCCATTTTGATAAAGTTCGAAATGCAAATGAGGTCCGGTCGAAAGCCCGGTGGTGCCGATATAGCCGATGATGTCGCCGGCCTTCACCTTGGTGCCGGCGCCGCCTTCGATTGCAAATTTCTGCATATGGGCATAACGCGTCTCACGGCCGTTTTCGTGCGAAATCTTGACCAGATTGCCATAGCTTCCCCCGTCGCCCTGGAAGGTGATCTCGCCATCGAAGGCGGCTGCGATCGGTGTGCCCACGGGCGCCGCCCAGTCGACGCCCTTGTGGATGCGCACGGTCCCAAGGATGGGGTGCTTGCGTGGCCCGAAGGTGGAGGTCATGACACCATTGACCGGGCTGACCATGCCATTGGTGACTGTCAGCGAGCGAACCTGATCATCACCCGTCACGCACGCAAACTGGCCGTCGCTTTGCTGGAAGACGAAACAGTCGAGGCTATTTTCGCTCCCCTGGACGCCCACATAAAGCACCCGCCCCGCCTCCTCGTTCTTGTCGCGTGGCGTCTGCGAATAGATCAGCACCAGACGCTGATCCTCACTTGCAAAGGCGTCCAGGTCCTGTCCTCGCGACAGATACATGATCGCCTCGCCGATCACACTGGTCGGAACACTGTTGCGGGCTGCTGTCGAATAGATGGCGTCGAGCAGACGGTACTGTCGTTTGTGGGTGCCTTCTTCCTGTGCGCCCGAATAGTTGAACAGATCTTCGCGGACCCAAGGATCAACCCCCGAGACGAATGCGCCTGCGGCGTCACGCGTGAGCGTGCCGACAAACACGTTCTTGGCGTAGATCGAAACCTGCATCAGGGACATTGTTGTCGTCTCGCGCGTCGGCCTGAACCCGCGCATGGCAACGACGTAGCCCGCTTCCAGACCGTCCCGGTTGAAAACTGCCTTGAGGGCCTCTCCTGCCAGCTTGGCATCGTCTGCGGAGAAATGCGCGTCCAAGGCTACGCTATCCAGAGTGCGATCGTTGAGGACCTTCACGAACGTGTCTTCAGTCGCCTCGAACCGCTGATACTCGTTCGTGACGGCCGCCACGCTCGTATTGTTTTCGATCTGGGTCTTCTGGAATGTCGGTAGGGCTGCATCGCCTGCATCGATCGTCTCACCCCAGCCCGCTTCGGGATCGTCGGCATCCGCCTTTTGATTGGAACTGGCCTCAAGATTGCTCGTGGCAGGCGACGGCTGAAGATCGTTCTGCAGATCGCTGGATGGCGCGTCAGGCGTGTTCCGTTGTGCCTGGAAGAATGCGAAATCCTCCTGCGTCGACGGTATTGTCGTCATGAATTTTTCGCTGGCGCTCAGCATGACGTCGGACAGGACTTCGATCTGGGGCGAAACGCCGGCCTGTTCGAGTTCTGCGGGGCGCGGGAGCACTCTGCCCTTCGTTGCGGCCCCGGCATCTGGCGCAAGGGTTATCCACATCGGGTCCCCCGCCAGGTCGATAATGGCGGGCACGTAGATGGATGCGTCGGCCGGCACATCGTCCGCTCCCTCGACGGCGTGCAACTCCTCGTCTTCGTCGCCGAATGACCAATAGTCGGCTGTAAGGTAGAAACCGGCGGCAACGGAAAGCAGCAAAGCCAGGACCATACCCGCCGTGAGCCTGCGCCATAGCGTGCGCCGGCGAAGGGCGGCGCGCGCCTGCTTCTTCTGCCTGAAGCTCGTGTCGAGATGGTGCGTCACGGATTGCTTCCGGTCAGGAAGAACGTCCACCGTACTTGTTCGAGCGTATCGACTTCGAGAAATTGCGCGGCGATGTGGCCGCGCTGCCAGCATTCGTCAATGCCACGGATCGAGAAACGTCGCCGATCGATGCACATTTCGGTCGATCCTGTGAGGATGGCGTGACCAAACACGTCCGTTGCATAGATGTAGACGTAGCGGTTGGTCAGCTCCTCCCGGATGACGTTCACGCATTGATTTGCTCCAATGGTCCACCAGCCGTCGGTCTGGTCCGCATCGTCGACTTTCTGGCCGACGGCGAGATTGACGACATCGAGTGTCTGATTGCAGACCGTGAACTCGGCTCGCGCTTGGCTGGACGACAGCACGGCCAGCAGTGCGGCGCCCAAGATGACTGCCAGCCTGATGCGCCGGGTCAGGGCAGATAAGGCCCGCACCGGATCATCCTGCTTTCCAGGCAGGGCGGCAGACAAGTGGGACAAACACGAGCAGCGGCGTTCCATCGGCGCCCATGCTATCCGCCGAGCCGAAAGTACTTGGCAGTGGCTGAGAACTGAGATCCGTCGGTTTCGATTTCCTCGAGGATTTTCGGCAACAGCTCAGAAGCCGGCGTCGGATTGGAGAACGAAGCCGCCTGAATGTCCTGAGGGCCAGTGATGACGAGTATTATCTGCGGCACGGATTTTCCAGCAGCCTTGTCGGCGGCGCCGAGACCAATCGGGATCCTGAAGGTCGCCTTGTCCGATTCTGCGACGACGCGGTCGTCGAGATTGAAAACCATGCCTTTGTGATCGATCAGCAGGACGCTGGAAATGAGCCCGCCACGCGTCACCAATGTGCCGCTGATTGGCGTGCCGTTCGGCACAGATGTCCGGTCAAGAACAAGCTTCGGCTGGGCGCTCCCAGTCTGCCCAAGAAAGCGCAGAAAATTGGTTACCTCGCATTGGCTTGGCTCAATGAGGCGGACGCTGATGTCCGGTTCGACATGGAATTTTGCCTGGAAGTCGGCGAGCATGCGCTCGAATGGCTGGACCGCCGTGCCAAATCCTTCGATCGCGGCGGCTTTGTCGCTAGCAGACGTCACGGCAGCATAAAAACAGTCACCGCCGCCGAAGTGGCGAACCCAGGCAGTTCGTTGCGCGATTTCGTCGACGCTGGCGGGCATCGCTGGTTTGGGGACGTTCAACGCCACGACGGGTTGGTCCGGCTGTTTGATTGTCGGCAACCCAGAATTTTGGCCGTCGGCGTTGGCGATGACCGGTGGGGCGGCATTGGATTTGGGTTTCGGTGTTGGGGGTGCCGCCGGCGGATTCGTCCGTAGCTCGGGCGTTTTGGCCTCGACAATCTCTGGCTGAGGCGGCGGTGGTGTTTGGACTGCTTCGGCTGGTGGCAGGGTTGGGGCGGTCGCCTCTGACGGCGACACCGGCGTTTGCCTATCGGGGGCCATCGCATCGGATCGGATCGGCGATGCCTTTTCGGGCGGCTGCGCGTCCGTCGCGGGTGGCTTTGGCGGGACCTCGGTCCGCAAGGGGACATCGACGGGCTTGGCCGCCAGCGGCTTTTGCGCTGCCACAGCATCAGGCAGGTCCTCAGCCGGTAGTGTGGAGGCCTGCGTTTTCGGCTGCGCGGACGGAACAGCCTTTGGCGGCGTCGGGGTGTTACCGACAGTGTGCGTCGGAGCGGGCTTCGGCGCGGGCCTTGCTGGCTCAGCAGCGGAAAGCGACGTCGTGCCCACGGTCGGCGTCGCGGGCGTCATGATGCCGTTCAGATAGAGGCCGCCTCCAGAGGCGACAGCCAGCGTCGCCAAGGCGGCGAGCGTAATGGTTCGGGTCTTTGTGGATCGGCCAGGCACATCAGCCGTGCCCGCCCCCGAGGCGAGGACGGCCGGACCTCGCGGCCCAGACAAAAGCGGGGGCCGCATATGCTCGACAAAGCGCTGCCCGCCTGAACCCGTCGCGGGCACATTGTCATGTCGCTCGACTTTCGGCGGCCGGGCCTCATTCTTGCTTTCCGGAGCAGAGCCTTGCCCTGTGCGCTTCAGCCCCGGCTGTTCGCGGAGCGTGACGGAAGGCGGCCGCATTGTCGCCTCGTCGTCGTCACGGGTCATTCTGGCGACTTCCGCCATGCTGACCGGCCGGTCCCGCGGATCCGGTTGCAGCATGGCTTCGACTATGCCGCGAAAATCGGCGTCGATATCGGAAAGATCGGGCACAGTCCGGCGCTTTTCGATGACTTCGAACTGCGAGCCGCTCATATCGATCGGCTTGCCGCGCAAAGCGGCGACCAGCACCAGCCCCAGGCTGTAGATGTCGGACTGCTCACTGACGTCACCGCCGTAGAGCCCGAGTTGCTCGGGTGAAACGTAGTTGTACTTTCCCGCGAACTTTCCGCCGATCAGGGTCTCTCCGCCCACGGTCGCCGAGCGTGCGATACCGAAATCGATGATCTTTGCACGGTCAACCCGGTCTCCCGGCAGGATGATGTTATCTGGCGAGAGGTCGCGGTGTATTGCTCCGGCCTGGTGCACAGCGCTTAGGCCGGACGCGAGGCGGTGGCAGAGCCTGCGTACCTCTGCCGTCGGCATCGCCCCACGCCGCATGATGTCGAACAGCGATGCGCCGTCGACGAATTCCATGGCGAGGTAGGGCCGACCGATGCCCGGATCGATCGTGAAGACGTGATAGCGGACGACCGCATCATGCGAGAGGTGATTGAGGATAGTCGCTTCTTTGCGAAACAAGGACAAGATCGTTTGGTCGCGGGCGAACTCTGGCAAAACGATCTTGATGGCGACATGGTCGCCGGTCTGGATGTTGTGGCCCCGGTAGACCTCGCCCATGCCGCCGAATGCGATCCGCTCGTCAAGTTCATAGATGCCGCTGAGTTGCGTCCCCACGACGGTGTTGGCTGCGCCGGGCGATATCCGCGTCTTGTCGTCCTCGCTCATCAGCGTCGCCCCTCCGCTTTGGACAGATCCGGACGAGGCGATTGTCTAACGTGCCCGCCGCCGATCTTCACAAGCACGACGGTCACATTGTCAGTCCCGCCACGCGCCAGAACCATTTCCAGCAGGTTTTCGCAGGCCGCCTGAGCTGTTGCGGACACGGTCGCTGCCTTGATTTCGGCATCGGTGACATGCGCCGTCAGGCCATCCGTGCTCAACACAAAAACGTCACCCGGCAGGATTTCGCCTTGCTGGAAATCGATGACAACCTCGTCGTTGACGCCGACCGCCTGGGTAATGACATTGCGGCGCGGCCAGGTGAGCGCTTCGGCTTCGGTGAGCATGCCTGTGTCGAGGAGCTCCTGCACTTCGGTATGATCTTTCGAGATCTGCGAGATCTCGGCGTCGCGGACCAGATAGACGCGGCTGTCACCAGCCCAGAGGCAGGCAAACCGCCCGTCCATGACCAGTAGTGCAGCAAAAGTGGAGCCGATTGTTATGCCGCGCGATTCGGATATGCCGCGGATCTCGGCATTGGCCCTGCTCAGCCTGTCCTCGAAGCGCGCCCGAAGATCAGGTGCGGAGCTTGCAATTCCGATCGTTGCAAGGTGATCGACGATACTGGCTGAAGCGACCTCTCCGGCGTCGTGCCCACCCATTCCGTCGGCAACCGCCCACAGGCCAGTTTGGGGCTCGACCAGGTAGTTGTCTTCGTTGAGCTCCCGCACGCAGCCTCTGTGGCTGACGCCGAAGCTTTCAATGGGAAGGGCGACATTGTTCAATTTGCCACCAAACGCTTCTTCAGCGTCCTCCGCGGCGCACCTTCGGGCGCGCGCTCACGCCACTTTGCCATAGGCTCAGCCATTAAAGTATAGAAAACTAAAATATGTTTGCGTCTGGTTTTGCGCTTCGGCGGCTTGCTATCCAACCTCTCCGTCTCAAAACGCCTTGGGACAGGTGAACCCGGAAAGGGCAGGGAGCAAGAAGGGGTTGGTGCCCGAACCTGCCTGGATCGTATAGATGACGTCGCGGCCGCCGATCACGAAGCGGGCCTGCTGGCTTCCGTCATTGCCGGTGATGGCAGCCTTGTCCAGAAGCCGCTTCAGGGCCCACGGCCCTTCGAACTGGATGGCGGAATCGCGGCCTGGCATTTCCGGCGTCAGGTTTAGACTGGCGGATCCCGAAGCTGTCCCGATCGGCCAGGCCACCGTGCCTGGTCCGTTGCCCGTTTGGTTGCTCTGGATAGTCTGACCGTCGACATCGAGTATCGCCGTGTCGGCATCGCCATGCAGGGAGAAGGGTGTGAAGGTGATGCTGACGGAGGGCACTGAACCGCCCGATGGAAAAAAGGCATTGCGGATTTCCGCGGCGAGCTGGAAATCCTTCAAGGTCGATTTCGACAGGTCACGTCCAAAGCGCGCATCCTGTTTCCAACTCCAGTCCTGGCCGGTCATGTCTATCAGCGACGCAAGATATTGTGCGAAGAACCGGTCCATCAGCCCGCCCGGGGCGAACAGTTTCGCGAAATCCTCCACCGCGATATCCTGCGTGCCGTTGCCGTCGAAGGGGTAACGACCGTTGATCACTGCCTCACAGGGTACTGTAACCGTCTGGTCAAGTACCTGGTTCAAGTTTGCCACCGAGGTTTCGGCGACGTTGCCTTCAAACTCATCTGCCGTCGCGTTGACCATCCGGCCGAGCTGCTTGGGCAGACGCGAGACATTGGCGCGAAGGGTGGCTACTTGCAGCTGCAAATTGCTATTGACGCGCTCCATCTGCGAAGGCACGTCGGCCGCCAGTCGCAGGCTTTGATAGATATCGCTGAAGTTCTGGGTCAGTGCATCGATTGGGCGGTGTCCGGCAGGGCCGTTTACCAAGGTCTGGAAGGATCTGAACCGCGCTTCAATGTTCGCGCCCGGACTCAGGTTTTGTGCGTCAGCGGACCTTGTGCCGGCGCGACCTTGCGATTTGCCTTTGGCGATGTGTATGCCGATGCGGGCCAGGCCCTTGGCTAAATCAACGGCGCTCCGTTGCTGGTTTGGAGCCGTTCCTGCTTCGGCCTCGGCGCCCGGACTGTCACCTGGATCATGCGTCAGAGCCGTTTCATTGGCGATCGCCGCAAACAGCTGCTTTATTGGCGAGGTAGGGGAAGCAGCGGCTGAAAGGGCTATGTAGTGCGGCTTGTCTGCCAGCATCGTCTTGAATTTCAACTGGTCGAGAACGCTGTTCCACGCTGCGGCGAACTCCTTCCCGTAGCGATCGAGAAGTTCGGGCCCGAGCTCGAGCAATTGCTGATCGATGTCGCCCTGTTCGCCGCCGCCACCGAGGACCCATTGTTCGTCGACAAGCATCTGCGCAAGGCGCGACAGCTGGGCAAGGTAGAACTTGTTGAAGCCGGCATAGGTGTAGATCCCGGGAACGCGAAGGCCCGACACATCACTGCCGTCGGTACGCTCGAACAGCAGCTGCGCTTCCGGGCCACCTTTGAAGGAAACGGAAAAGTCATCCAGCGCGGCCGCGTATGCTGCCGACCTGATCAAAGCGGTCGCCCGATCGGCAAGGCTCATGCGACCGAGAGAGCGTTGGGCGGCTTCAACAAGCGGCTGGTTCAGTTCGAAAATGGGATCATAGGCGTCGTCCAATGCAAGCATTGCGCGCAGATGCCTTTCGAGGTGGCCGCGTCCTTCTCGGTTGTTTTCGCCTGGGTATCGGTTCTGTTCCCAATCCTGCTTCATCCAGGAAACGATCAGCGCGTCATCGACCTTCGGTGCCTGGCCGCCAAGCATCAAGTAGATTTTCAAAGGTTCGTAGAGTGCGACGGGATCGCCCATCTTGGCTTGGATCGTACGCTCCGCCTGAATGAGCAGGCGCGAGCGGAACATGCGTTCCAGCGCTTGCCGATAAGCCGTTTCGGATGCCGAAAGAAGTCTCTCCCGCTGACTGAGGCCGAATGTCTCTCTGACCGGTGTCGGCAAGCCGCCGGAATCGAACCCGGCCGGCAGGTCGCGCAATTGGTCGAGCGGGCCGATGACGTTTTCCAGGTCGACATCGGTCACCGTCGTCGCTTTGAGCAGCGTATCAGCTGTTTCGCGATATTGGGCCACGGCCTGAGCCGTGGAGGCGATGAGCGAGCGGTTGGCCGCGAAGCTCACGGCCAGCGCCCCCAATATGGCGGTTGCGGTCAAAGCAATTGCGGCAAGCCCGCAATATCTGACGATCGCCGCCCGCCGGTCAGCTGATCTGTCGGATGAAACCCAACCGGATTCGGCAAAAATCACGTCCGTCAGCAGATCGTGCAGAAAGAAGCTTTTGCCGGTTCCGGAGAGATGAGGTCGGGAGTTGCTGCCGAAATCGCGACCAATGGCGCCCAGCACCTGATCGATCGGCGTTCCTTCTTGCGTGCCTGACGAAAAATAGAACCCGCGCAGGCTGACATTGACCTGGGTGCGCACCGGGTCGAACACGCCGGTTACAAAATTCGCAATTCGGCCCTTGAGGGCGCCGAACTGTGCCGGGAAGCCAAATATGGCGATCCGCGTGACCGGATCGGTTTCTTCCTGGAGGCGGTCGGTCATCTCCTCCGCCAGTCGATTTGCCAGCGCATCGAATTCGGCGGGGGCCTGGCCGGACATGTTCCTGTCGCGCTCTGCGGTCTGGAATGTGGCTCCCCATACTTTGCGTCTGCGTGGCTCATCGAAGCCGCCGAAGTAATCCATGAACCCCGAAACCAGATCAGCCTTGGTGAAAAGCAGATACACTGGAAACTGGATTTTGAGCGTCTCGTAGATTTCTCGCAGGCGGCTGCGTATCTCGGTGATGTGCGCATCCAATTGCTGATCGTCGAGGCTGATGAGATCGGCCAGGCTAATGGCCAAGATGACACCGTTTATCGGTTGCCTGGCGCGGTATCTCTTGAGCAGCGACAAGAAGGCGAGCCAGCTCCTGTTGTCGCGTTCAGCGTTGGAATCTTGCGTCGTGTAGCGCCCGGCCGTGTCGATCAGCACGGACTGGTCGGTGAACCACCAGTCGCAGGAGCGAGTGCCCCCAACGCCCGCCACCGGCTGAGCATCGCCCGAACCGGCAAGCGGAAAATTCAGACCCGAATTGACCAGGGCCGTCGTCTTGCCCGCGCCCGGCGGACCTATGACGACGTACCAGGGGATCTCATAGAGGAAGTTGCGCTTGCCGCTAGATCGCTTGAGGGCAGCCACGGCCTCATCCATGCGCGCTTGAAGCACCCGCGAATCGTCGCTGAGGTCGTCATTATGTGCAACGGCAGTCTCAAGCTTTTTTTGCGCCCTTCTCGCTTGCCAAAACCGCAGCCCATAAAAAACGACGAACATCGAGGCGATCACACAAATGATGGCCACGCGCCGCCAGGCAGGTCCCAGAGGAGGAGTATCGGCGAAACGGATCAACGGCCCCGCAAACCAGACTGCCGCGGCGAAACCGGCCAGCGCCATCATGCTGAATATTCGCAGCAGCCACAGCCTCATCGGCGCTGCCAACAGAACGCGTTCATAATGTCTCTTCCTTGGCGATCATCACATCGACACGGCGGTTCTTGGCGCGGCCTTCCGCCGTCGCATTGTCGGCGATCGGCTCGTCCTCGCCCTTGCCATCCACCGACAGCCGCGATGAATCGCTGAATTTCGATGCCATCATCGATTCGACAGCCTTCGCCCGGGCGACAGAAAGGTCGTAGTTGGATTTAAAGGGGCCCGACCTTCGCGGCTTCACATTGTCCGTGTGGCCGACAATCCGGATTGGACCGGGTTCGGGCTCCAAGGCTGCGGCGATATCCGCAGCAATGGGCTGGAATTCCGGCTTCGCCTCGGCCCTGCCGGACTGGAACAGCAGAAGATTGTTGATTTCCACCACGATGAAGTCGCCCTTCGTGCCGACGATCAGCCCACCGCCTTCGACGTCCTTGGCCAGTGCTGAGCGAATACGATCGATCTGCTTGATTGTGGCCGCGGATGGGGTGACTTTCACCGGCTCAGCCAATGGCGCGACGCTAGCTCGTTCAATGGTGAGTGGTGTGGAGGGATTGAGTGCCAGCAGTGCGTCAGCGGTGGCGTCGCCTTCATTGGTGATGAAGACCCGCAACGCGAAGAACGCCGCTGTCAGCAGCGCCGTCGCCGCTGCCGCAACGACCCAGAGCGGCACACGGGCCGACGGCTGCGCCATCGTCGCCACCAGACCCTGCCAGCGCGGCGAGATGTCCTCACTGGCGCGCGCTCTGAAGTAGCGCAGTGTCTCGTAGACGTCGCGTCGAACGCGTTCGAGGTTGTTTTCTTCTCGCGTCAGCGCTCGATACTGGCCCTCAAAACCCAGCGACAGGCAGGCATGCATCAGTTCGAGCAGATCGTAGTGCTTTTCGGGATCGGCCAGGATCTTGTTGAGGGCTTCATAGAAGCCTGTTCCAGCCGAGTCGGTGTGAAAGAACTGCGACAGCATGCTGTGCCGCGCCCAGGCGTCGGTTTGCGGCCAGGGTAGGTTGCCGATGAGATCGTCGGCGGTTTCGCACAGGGCAAATTTTGCAATCCGGGCATCTTCTTCGGCAACCCCTGATTTCTCCAGCGCTCTGTCGAACTTCTCAATCGCTTCGGCGACATGGTCAGCCAGCAGCGCCGCTTGCCTCTTCACCGGGACAAGCCTGAGCTGGCCGAGAAGCATCAACAATGGTGCAGCGGCTGCAAGGATCGGGTTTGCGGCGGAATAACTGACGTTGGCCGCAGCACCGACCAGGGTCTCCTGCCGGATGGCTGGCGTCGGCACTGCCGCGGAAGGGCCGAGTTCTGCCGCGCCGGACCGAGCGCCTTGATCAATTACGGTCCCAGATGTCCAGCCCGGCGCATTGCGCAGGCCGATGCCGGGATCGAACACCGTTGATTCCTTCATCCGGGAGGACAGCCCGCCATCCGCGACGGGCTCCGGAGGGGCCGGCGCCGGTTTCGGCTCGCGCCTTGGAGTGGCGCGAATGACGGTCTTGCCCGCCGGGCCGAAAGGATCGTCTTTCGAGCTCATCGCCCACCGTCCCGCAGGCGGCGCCAGAGGGTCCCAAGGTGGATTGTGAACGGACAAAGGAAATTCAGACGCTGCTGTCCAGGGCTGTGTCCGCAGCAAGGGGGGTTAACAGACGCTATCCCGCTGTAACATGACATTTGCCGCAGACCCCAGGTTAATCAACCTTACCCGATTGGCGAACTGTCGTATGTGACTGTAATCTCAGAATTCGTCGATTGGAACCGACGTCTTACACGGAAGCCACTTTCTTCGCCGACGACCGCACTACGGCTGCGTTGCAGCAGTCTATTTTTGCTTTGCGGCTTTGGCGTAGGCCTCACTGAAATAGGCCAGGAATATGTCCAGCATGCCATTTTCGTGTGCTTCCTCCATGGTCCGCCACATCGCGACATAGGCATCCCAGGCCTGGTTCTTCTTCGACGTAAACGAGGTAGGGGGAAGTTTCCTGCCGATCGCCTCAGGCGACAGGTCGTCAAGCAGCCGGGAGAGCGCGGCTTGCATTGCGGCATAGGTGGCAAGTTCGTGCGTCTTGAGATCACGGAATGCGTCTTCAATACTGCGCCTAGCATCAAGATAGCCGGCCCGGCGACGGGCGAACATGATTTCGAGGATCTCGTCGGTTCCTGGGACGAACTTCAGCGGATTGTTGTCGGCGGCGCTGATCATCGTCCGTTGTGGGCTCTTGGCCAGCATTTTCGCGGCCGCGCGCGCTTTCAGCAGCACGCTCAGTTCCTCGACCACCGCCCGCAGCACCACGCCGATTTCGGCCGCGACTTCATGGCGGTCGCGTGATTGAAGCAATTCCGGCGAGATACCGGCTCCTATAGCAATTTCCCGCAGCACGTCGTCCCTGGTCGAAGGGAGAGGCGCAGGTCGCGACGAGGGCGGCGATCCAGGAACGCGCTGGTCGAGCCTTTGGTCAGCCGGAGTGACGATTGGCTCATCGGCGAATTCGAACGGCTTATCCGTCGCGACGGGCCTGTCTCGTTGCGTCGAACCGTGGCTTGGATGGCCTGTCGCGGCGCCCTCATCGTCGATGGATACGAAGATGACATAGCGGCCGATCAGCACCCGGTCGCCGTGATCCAGCCGGTGCGTGCCGGTCATGCGCTGGTTTGACCCGTTGATATAGGTCCCGTTGCGCGAGACATCATGCAACCAAAACGCGCCTGACTCGTATCGAACCTCGCAGTGCCGGCCGGAGATGAACTTGTCAGGGTCCGGTAATGTCCAGTCACAGGCCTCCCGGCCGATTTCGAAACCACGATCGCGCGCCGCGTAGCGGGTCGAATTGCCAGCGGGTAGGGCGTCGGCATTGTTGATTTGCAGGCTGATGTACATCCTGGATCGCCGTCGATCGGTTACCGATATTGCGCCATTGTAGCAGTTTGCGCGCACAACGGGACAGCAGCGTTTCGGGATGATGAATCGAGGGGGCAAGCTCCAATGACCATGCGGCCCTTTGGTCAGCGGAACAACATGTGCTAGGCTCAACACAGTCTGGTGCGGCGGGTCCAAAAGAAGTTCCTCAACAGGTTGCGGAACCTTAAAATCCTCCACACCGGCGGCCGCGTCCAGGAGGGGCACGACCATGCCGAACGAACGTGCCACGGTTGTCCAGACACCGGTTGGCAGCGAGCTGTTGACCTTCACGCATCTTGTCGGGCGCGATGAGATCAGCCGTTGTTTTGCCTACACGGTCGGGTTCGTGAGCACCGACTCCAATATTGATCCGCTGAAGATGCTGGGTGGCCCGGTCTCGATCGAAGGTGAATCCGATCCGAAGCGCTGGTTCAGTGGCATCGTATCCGAGTTTCGGCTCACCGGGATTGAGGATCGGCTGGCCTACTATGAGGCAGTCATCAGGCCGTGGCTCTGGTTTCTCGGCAACACCAGCGATTGCCGGATTTTCCAGAACAAGAGCGTCGTCGACATCGTCAAGGACATCTTCAAGAAATACAGCGCGGCGGAATTCGATCTGCGCCTCCAGGGGTCCTATCCGCCGCGCGAATACTGCGTGCAGTACGATGAGACCGATTTGGACTTCGTCCAGCGGCTGCTCGAGCATGAGGGCATCTTATATTTCTTCGAGCACGATGACGGCAAGCACACGCTTGTCCTGGCTGACGCGATGAGCAAGCTGAAGCCTGCGCCAGGCTACGAGAAAGTGCTCTACAACTTTGAAGGTCAAGGTTCCCGGCGTGATGTCGAGTACATCACCGCGTGGATACCGGGCAGTTCGGTGCGCCCCGGCGCTTATGCCCATACCGATTATGATTTCAAGAAGCCGGGCGCCGACCTCATGGCCAAGTCGGCCCAGCCGTTCAGCCACAAGCTGGCCGCCGGCGAGAACTACCGCCAGCCCGGCGCGCATCTCGAAGTGGGCCGGGGCGACAGCCTGGCCGCGGTCCGGCGCGAGGAAATCCAGGCCGTGCACCAGCGCATCGCCGCTGTCGGCACCGTGCGCGGCCTCTATTCGGGCTGCACGTTCAAGCTGGACGGCTTTCCGCGTGACGACCAGAACCAGCAATATCTGGTGGTCAGCGCCGAATACAGGCTGTTCGACCCTGGCTACAGGGCTCATGCCGACGTCGACAGCGAGAACTTCCAGGTGATCCTTGGCCTGGCGCCGACCGCCTTGCCCTATCGTCCGCCACGGATCACGCCACGGCCAATCATGCGCGGGCCGCAGACGGCGACGGTGGTCGGTCCATCCGGCGAGGAGATATTCACCGACAAATATGCCCGCGTGAAGGTGCAGTTTCATTGGGACCGGCTGGGCAAGAAGGATGAGAACAGTTCCTGCTTCGTGCGCGTATCGCAGACCTGGGCCGGTAGCGGCTGGGGGTTCATCCAGATACCGCGCATCGGCCAGGAGGTGATCGTCGATTTCATCGAGGGAGACCCGGACCTGCCGATCATCACCGGCCGGGTCTACAACGCCTCCCAGATGCCACCTTACGGGCTGCCGGGCAGCGCCACGCAGTCCGGCTGGAAATCGGATTCCTCCAAAGGCGGCGGCGGCTACAACGAACTGATGTTCGAGGATAAGGCCGGCTCCGAACTGGTCAATTTCCAGGCGCAGAAGGACCACAACCTTCTGATCAAGCACGACCGCACCAAGCTCGTGCAGCACGACCAGTCCGACCGTATCGACCACGACGCCAAGCACTCCGTCGGCCACAACCTCGACGAGGACGTCGGCAACAACAAGACGGTCAAGGTCGGCGTCGACCAGACGACCAACATCGGCTCGAACGACACCGAGACGGTGGGCGCCAACCGTTCGCTGACTGTGATGGCAAACGAGACGATTCACGTCGTGTCGAATTCGACGGAGAACATCGACGCCAATCACACGCAGACTGTGGGGATTGTGCAGACCATCACCGTCAAGGCCGCCCGTTTCGACACCGTCGGCGCCGCCGAGACCCGCAGTGTCGCCGGGTTTCAGAAGAATACGATCGGCGCGACCCGCTCCGTCAGCGTGGCGCTGGGCCAGAACCATGACATCGGAGCTTCCGACCGTTGGACCATCAAATCCGACCAGACGGTGAAAGTTAATGGAAATCAGACATTCAATGTAGACGGCGATCATGCCTCGACAATCGGCAAGGGCCGGGCCGCCAAGATCACAGCGGACGACGGTACTCAAATCGACGGAGCGCATTCGCTCAAGGTCGGCAAGGGCAGCGCCATCGACGTCGCTGAAGACATGTCGATCGCTTCTGGAAAGAATATAACGATCAACGCGAAGGATTCTATTACCCTGGAATGCGGAAGTGCATCGATTACCATGAAGAAAGATGGAACGATTCTGATCGAAGGTAAGGATATAGCGATAAAGGGCAGCGGGAAGATTGACGTAAACGCTTCCAGCAATGTGAATATTAAAGGCAGCAACGTTCACAATAATTGAGGACAGGCAATGGATGTGCTCAACCGGATTGAAGGAGTAGTGATCGGGCTTCTGATCGGCTTTGACGGTGGAATGCCACTGGTGGTCTTTGTCGGCAATCCCCGCGAGACCGCGATCCTGGCGCGCAGCTTGGCTGAGCTCGATTCCACCGTCATTGGTTCGGAAGTGGCCTTACTTTTTGAAGGCGGCGATCCAACGAGGCCGCTTGTGGTGGGGCGCATCGTTGAGCCGCTGCGCAAAAACAAGAATCTGCAGATCATCCGCGACGGTGAACAGGTGTCCATAACCGCAGACCAGCGCATAGAGTTGCGCTGCGGCCTTGCGTCGATCATCTTGGAGAAGGACGGACGCATTACCATTCGGGGCAGCCAGCTAACCAGCCAGGCCAGCGGAACCAATCGTATTCGCGGCGGGGCCGTACATCTCAACTGAGGCGTTCACGATGCAGCGTATCGCGTCTATCGCTGCCATCGTGGACCAGCACGCCAGCGACGCGGCCTTCCTCTGGTTCCGTCGCCGCCATGAGATCGATCGCCCGATCCTGAGTGAAACCGACATCGGCCGAATCGACCAGCGCCTGAATGCAAATCTCGAAGGGCTGGTCGCTTCCGGAAACGCCGGTTGGGAGGCGGCCCAGGCGCACTTCGCCGACTACGCCGAGCCCGGCGAGCTTTTCGTGCTCGGCGCACTGGCGTTGCGCTGGGGCGATGCCGAAGCCGTTGCCTCGGCGATCGACGCCGCGGCGATGCTGGGCGAAGTTGGCGTGTCGGGTCTGTCTGGCGCTATCGCGCGCACGCCACGCGAAAACCTGCGCCCGTTCGTGGCGGAGTGGCTGGACGCGCGCGATGCGCGGCTGCGCGGCCTCGGCCTGGCGGCGCTTTGGCATCATCGCGTCGATCCCGGTGCCCGTCTCGGGGATTTGCTGAGCAACCCGGACCCTGATGTTCGCAGGCGTGCGTTTCGGCTCGCCGGTGGGCTCAAACGGTGGGACCTCCTTCCTGCGGTGCTGGCCGGACTTGACGGCGACACGCCAAAGGAACGCCTGACGGCCGCCCTTGCGGCTTGCCTTCTTGGCGAAGCGCGCTCGGCTCACTCGGCACTCGACAGGATCGTGCTGACAGAGCCGGGCCTCGCGCCCGCAGCGATCGAGATGCGCCTTTTGACGACACCCTTGAAGACCGGCAGGGGCTGGTTGCAGGACCGTCTGAAGCAGCCTACCTTACGCGCCGCCGCGACAGCGGCAATCGGCCTCCTTGGCGACCGGTCGGTGATGCCTTGGCTGATCGCCAAGATGCGTGAGTCAGAGCTTGTCTTCGCCGCCGGGCTGGCGCTGCGCGATCTTTTCGACGTGGATTTCAATGATACCGACCTGTTCACGATAGACCCGGCCGTGCTCGGCAAGGAATTTGAATCCCTGACGGCCAGCCCGCTTCCGGTCGCCGATCGTGTGACGACGTGGTGGGACGGGGGGCGCGGCGGGGGCAATCACGAGACCTTCCATTCAATGCGCAGGCTTCGGCTGGACGCGATGCGCGCCGCACTCGCTAAACCGGATGTGCAACTGACCGATTGGCGCAGGACGCGCCGGTTCCCCGCCTGGATGTGAGTTCAGCCCAGGGATCAGCGGTGGGTCATGCTGGCCATCACCGCGGCAGCGCGCAGGCCGCCTTCGGAAGCCACTTCGCAGACGGCGGTCGGTCCAGGCGCATAGTCGTTCACAAAACTGTCAGCGGCCAGCATCAGGGCCATCGCCCCTCCGGCAGCGCCAACATCGCCGATAGTCATCGCCGGATAGGCGGTGGGCAGCATTTCACGGCGGGTGCGGTAAAAGCGCTGTCGCACGATGAGTTGCTCCCAGCCGCTGTAACGTTCGCCATTGCCGTTGCTGACGACGAAATTGATGTCTGGTTCTGACGGACCCGATCCGCTCATCGCATCGCGCAGCGCATCCAGCATTGCCCGGCCCTGACTGAACCGCTCGGACAACACGCCATCCCTCTCCTGCGCCGTGCCGACGTCGTGGATCGCCACGCGGACAGGACCCACCGCCTCAGGCTGGCGGGTGAGACGTACGAAGACGGCGCCTTCGCCTGGCACTAGACCCTGCGCGTTGTCATCTCCACCAAGGCGTCCGGCCCGGACCAGCCGGGCTAGATCGCTGTCGTTGACAAGGCTGTCGACGCCGCCGAGCAGCACCTGCTGGGCGCCCTCGGTTTCAAGGATATCGATGGCGCGTTCAAGGAGACCAAGACTGGCGGCCGCGCCGCCGTCCACAGCGCGTGACGCGGGGTGAAAGTGCTGCCCCGTCGCCGCAATGACCGCGCCAAGGAAGGCCGGCGGGCGGATGTCCCCGTAGGCGGAATGCTCGCGAAAGCTCTCAGGCGGTGTCATAAGAATCGCTGTCGCCTCGGTGTGCGCCTGGCCGGTGCGCATCGCTTCTTTGACCGCGCGGGCGGCCATGTTGGTAAGCCACTCGCCTTCGCTTTGGCGTAACCGGGAGCGCGCCGGCACGCGGGCAACGGTGATTGTCTCGCCCTCTTCAGTCATCCACGCATCGACGGCTGATATACCGGCGCGTATAGCGGCGAGCGTCTGCGCAGCGTTAAGGCCAGCAGCTGTGACCGCGCCTGCGCCTGTGATATAAAGCGGTCGCCTCATGGCCGCCACACAGGCTTGTCGCGTAGCGTTCCGTCGCCGCCGATCCCGGTGTATTCCTTACCCTTGCGGGCGGCAGTAAGGAACATCGGCGTCACGTGGCCGAAGACGATCTCCCGCAACACGGGCGCGTTACGCCGCGTCAGGACAGCAAGACGGGCCTTGAGCGTGACGCGCCTGAGATCAGGCTCGATCACTACCGTGTCGGCCCGAAACGCGGCATCCTCGATACGATCGTCAAAGATCAGCCGCACCGGCGCGGTGACGGATGGGAGGCGGAAGTCCCAGCGGCTGTCGGGGGTTAGGCCGATTAGAGTCACATCCTCCCCACCTAGTATCTGCGGCAGACGCTGGTCGGGCGGCGCGCAAAGGTAATGCTGGGGATCGAAATCCTTAGGCGAGAGGGGCCACTGCGTGTTAGTCCAAGCTTGATCGTAGGTGCCGGCATAGCGGATGCGAGGTTGCCACCCCCGCCCGATTACACCGAATCCTGCAGGCTTTGGCCGGTCGGAAGGGCTGAGATAGGGTTCTCCTGGATAGGTAATGTTGGGAGCATGGGTCTTCACCGCAGGGTCGGCCGAGCGAGCATGGTGGAAGCCAACACCAACCGGGTTGCGCGTTTCGACGCGTCCGTCTTCGGTCGTACCGCCATATGCGCGCTCATAGACTAGCGACATAGTGCGGAAAGGGTGAGGCGTCGAATAGCTGCCAGCCTCGTAGATACGGTCGCCGGCAACCTGAAGCGCCTTTCGTATTGCGCCAATTCTCAAGCCAACCTGCATCTCGCGAACCGCCTTGCCTTTCGGCGCGTGCGCGGTGCCATTGACGACGACCTCGGCGGCCGGCTTCACTGGCGCGATATCGGCCTCATAGCGTATCGAGGAGGCTGCGGGGTCGCCGAACGGCTCGTCGCTCAACGCCACCGGTAGTTGTTCGGCGGCCGGCCAAAATGAGGCGCCCGCGTCAGCGGCTTCGAAACTCGCCGAGAACATGGCCACCATGACTTCCTGACCCTCAGCGTCGACCTGCACCATGGTGGCGGCGGCAAACGGCGTGCGGTTCTCTATCCAGACGTTGAAGGCAGCCATGTCAGCACCATCGCCCGTCTTTGGACAGGCCGACAGGCCAGTAAGGTTGGCTGGCCAGCACCTCGACGCAAAGGTTCTCGCCAGCATCGATCACCCATGCGAGTAAGAATTTAGGCGGGTCGACGGATTCGGCTGCACCCAGCCCGTCGTTGAGCGCGTCGCAGGCCAGCCAGAACTCACGCACCACTGCGATGAAGTGCATGTCGGCAGCAGGGCCAGCCGGATATTCCTGAATCAGGAAGTCGCGCGCGGCCTCGGGGCTGCCGAGCCTGCCGGTCTGATAGGTCATCGCCGCCTGCCAATCAGAGGCGACGCGCTCCACGTGCGGCCGGAGTTGGCCGAGATAGGCCGCGAACAGTTCGCGATGTCGCGACGCTCCGGGCTGTGGCACGGCCGATCCAGCAAGCGGTGCGCCGGAGAGCATAAGGTCGTCCGGCGCTTCCAGAAGGCGACGAATGTTCTGCTCGCGTCGATGCGGAGTAAGGATCGGGGGCATGGCTCGGCTCCTCTCAGACGACGTGGTCGCTGGCGTCTAGACCGACCGGCTGGTAGACCAACCAGACGACGGCCTCGACGAGATCCTCGTCTTCACCATGCAGCGCATCCACGAGTAGTAGCCAGGGAGCGATGGGGACACCGTCTTCGAATCGCCGATTGTCATCATCCTCGTCATCGATACCCCAGTCGTCCTCCGAAGGTGGAGTCCTTTCAACGGAATCGTGTGCATGGCCGTAGGTCTCGGTTTCCTCGTTGATCGCCACAACGCTGAGGTAATATTTCCGGAAGACCGCCAGTACAAATGGATGCGAGGACGGACCGAACGGCCAGCGGTCCACGATCATGCGGGCCGCTTCCTCCTTTGAAGAGGTTTCGCCGGCAATCTTCACCTGAAGCTTTGTCCACCACTCGTTGGCCGCGCCTAAGGCTTCACGCAGATCAAAAACGTAATGTCGATACAGGCGATCGAAGGCATTCATGCTCGTGTATCCTTACGCCAGATAGGTCTTGATGCGCTGCTGAACCTGGGCAATGGTCGGACTACCACGTGTGAAATGGGCCATACCTTTCTGCACATTATTAAGGCTGTGGTTGGCGCATTGTGGCTGAACCGCGGCGTTGGATATTGCCCATCTCTTGAACGCCGCTCCGTTCCGGCAGCCACCCTTGTACCATGCGATGACGATCGGGGGCTGGTGGTCGGCCGTCTTGCCCGGTTTTCCGCAACGCGCTCCTGTTGGCCCGATCACCCAGCACGGCTTGCCCTGGATATGGGCAGTCTGGGTGGGAGTAGGACCATATCCTTTACCTGCGCGCTCGTAGTGGCGGGAACATTTCTTCTTTCCCGAGAACGCCATTCGTCGCTTGAACCGGACAAGGGCGGACATGTCGCATGCCCCTGCGGGCGCAGATGCTGCCGCCTGGCCCATCGGATCGCCGTGGCGGCCAACCCCCTTGCCCTCGACTTTCACCAAGAAGGACCAGAGCATGAAGAAGCCCTTGCCCTTGATCTTGTGTGTGACGACGTTGCCGCCCTGAACGCCACCTTCGTCGCCGGAACTTAACATAATCTCGGACGCGTTCTCGAGCGCTGTCGGCTCGCCATCGATTTTAACGCTCTTGCTTCCCTTGATGAGGTCGCTGGCCTGCAACATGTTCACATAGGGCACAGGGACGGGCCCGGCTGGTGGCGGAGGAGGGCTGAGACAGACATCACCTGGCGCAATGCCCTTGCCACCACTGCCCTTGTGAAAGAAGCCCATGCTCTCAGCGAAGACAGTAAGGCCCATCGTCAGATATCCTCGATTGCGGGCTTGGTGGCGCGCAGCTTCGGCAAGGCGTTGTCAGCGAGGTCATGGATATCAGCGAAGCTAAACTCGGTGACGTCGAAGTCATCGCACCAGAACGTCATGGCGGAAGCGTCGCCCCTGCTCGTCTCTCTCAGCAAGGCCAGCGTCTCTGCTAGCTTGGCGGTTGACCAGTTACCGTCCACAGCGCCATTAAGGCAGGCGGCGATTTCGTCAAACCATCTGGCCGTTGGCTCCGGCGGCGGTCCAAGCCTTACAATGGCAAAGGGGTATCGGCGCCCGACACGGTCCTCGCTCATGCGCCATGCGCCGGCGCAAGGCAGGTCACCGAAAATGCCGGCCTGGATGCTGAAGCGCCAGGCCCGCGGATCGAGCTCACCCTCATCGGGCCGCGTCAGCAATTCCATTGACATCCAGCGGTCCCAGCGGTCGATGAAGGTGCGCGGCAGGTTCCAGGCGACGAAATCTCCGGTCGCCGGAATCTTGCCGAAGAAGCCGGTGTTCATATCTGCGGTGGACATGTGAACTTCTTGAACATTTCCAGGTTGTAGGGGTTTTCTACGCTGGCGGCCTTGAGTTCGAAATCGGCCCACATGGCCTTTGTCCCCAGCCGCAGGCTATAGACATCGGTCAGCGAAGTGCCGGCGAAACGGCCACCGCGCAGCATCCTGAGCCACGCCCAGCTGCCAGTCTCGTTGAGCATGATTTCTGGCGAGCCGTCGATCGGCTGGAAGGCAAGCGAAATGACGCCGGTGCCGTCCTTACCGGGCCACGTCATTGGTTGCGGCCTCGTAGCGTTGTTGTAGTAGACGAGATTCTGGCCATCGAGATTGAGCGTGACACGGGTCACGTTCGGGGAAAGATCCTTCGGTTCCAGCGTGAAGCTCATCACCGGTCCGGTGCCGCCGGGAAAGAGGTCGTCGCGGATGTGCCTGGCCTGTTCGAAGGCTGCCAGAGCCGAAGGATCGAGGCCGAAATCGGCGCGCCATTTCCATGGCTGGCCGGTCGTATCGACATAGTTGATCAGGTGATCGTTGATGAAGCCGTCGATCAGTCCGGCCGGTCCGAACAGCCTGGCGAAATCACGCACATTGACGTCGACCGCACTGTCTTCACTGAAGGGATAGCGATCGTTCAGCGCTGCCTGGCAGAAAGGCAGTATGTCGGCGCGCCAGATGGCGTTGAGTTCTGAAGTGACCGCCTTCTGGGTCAAATTGCTGGTGTCGCCGGCAATCCCGCCCAGCCAACTGTTGATGGGGTCGGGAAGGATCTGAGCCTGCCTGGCGACCGCACCGGTGAGTTCGGCAAGGCCGCCCTGCTTTTTGATCGCGTCCTGCGGGTTGGGGTTGGCGGTGACCGTCTGCAGCACGTTCGAAAGCGCGGTCAGCGCTACAACGGCGGCGTCCAGTGCCGGCGGCTGCCCGTCGACCTCGGCGATGGTGCTCTTGAGCGGTTTGAAATGCTCGGCCACCAGATTTCCGGTGAGATCCACCTGGTCGGCGGAGCCGGCGCGGGGAAGCAGCTTGGCACCTGATGTCGCCAGCTTGCCGAGCTTGCCCAGCTTGCCGAGCAGCTTCAAAGCGCCCTTGGTCGCCGCCTTGTTGTCGGCAGGCGCGTCATCGGAGCGCGTCAGTTCGGTCTCCTGGACGACCGCCGTAAGCAGCCGCTTCAGCGCCGAATCCGCGCTCGAAAGGTCTTTCAGATTTTCGCTGGCGACATTGAGATCGGTCAATGGCGCGAGCCTCATGTCCCGCAAGAAGCTGTCCCATTGCGCAATGTAGTCGTCATAGTAGAGCTTTAGAATATCCTCGGACAGCGCCGAAACCGAGGTCTCGGCGTTTTCCGAGCAGCCGCCCGCGAAAACGGCACGATCGAGCGCCGCCTGGGCGGCGACATCGTCGATGCGGTCGAGAATGACGTCGTGGAAGCCGGAATAGGTGAAAGCTCCCGAAATGCCAACGCGAAGTGTCTTGCCGGAACGCCGCGCAAACACCTTGCCCCCGTTTGGGCCGGCGAAATTGGCCGGTATCCATTCCTTCAGCCCGGTCACTGCGGGGTCGGCCAGCAACTGCTTGTAGCCACGTGCCGGCAACGAAATGGTGCACACCGTTTTGAGCGCTTCGGCAAACAGGGCCTGGTCCGGTGCGATATAACTTTCATCGACGGTCATCCGCCGGATGGCGGCAAGCTGATGCTCTTCGGCATCGGCTGTCGGAAATGGTGCCGCGGCGGCGAATTCGGGCAAGCTGTTCACCCACCAGTTCTGGGCGTAGTCGGCATCCATCTGCGACAGGCCGGTCATCATGCGATAGGTCTTGAGCGCACCGAGCATGAAATCCGGATCGCGAATCTGTCGCCACATCGTCGCCTCGAGCAGTGCCACCATCCGTGGTTCGAGCAAGTTACGCAGAGCGTGATCGTAGGTGTCGGCCTGTGCTCTGGCCAGTTCCGCCGAGGCTGATGGGCCTAGCAGATCCTGAGCCGCGCCCGGCGGTGGTGTGCGAGCGTTGGCAACCGCGTCCATCGCCTCGAGCGCTCCATCCATGGCAGGCTGCTCTACCGATGCCGGGTTTGCGGCAGCTGCGGTCAGTGGCTTTTGCAGCGCCTCGAACTGGCTCGCCTGGGCCGCTATCGCATTGCGGTTGTCAAAGTAGGCCCAGGCGAACAGCCCACCAGCCAGCAATGCCGCCGCCGCGCAACCAGCAGCCGCACCCCGCCAGATCCAGGCGCGGCGGCGTTGCGCCAGCGGGTCAAACGTGCCGAGGCCTGCTTCCTTGAAGATGACTTCGGTGAGCAGGTTCTTCAGGAAGAAGCTGCGCTTGTCGACCCTTGGTGCGGGCAGGGCCCGCCGGGGCGCAAGGCCGAAGGAAGAAGACAGCGCGGCGGTCAGCCGGTCGATGGGTGCCCCTTCCTGCGTCGCCGATGTCAGATAGAGGCCACGCAGCCAGGCGGCCTCCTCATACCTGCTTTCGCCGAACATCGCTTCGACCAGCACCTGGATCGGTTCGGACAGGCTTGCGAGCTGGGCAGGAAACCGGAAGATCTCGGCACGGGCGGCGAGTTTGTCTTCGTCCTCCAGGCGTGGCACCAGGCGCCGCTCGAGCTCAGTCGCGAGCGTTGAGATTTCGCGTTCGATGGTCTTGGCATCCACACGTGCGTCCAGCGCGAAGGTCGTTCCCCATACCTGCTCGCGCGAGGCGTTGGACAGGCCGCCGAAGAAAGCCTCGAAACCCTTGATCAGGTCGGCCTTGGTCAGCATCAGATAGACCGGCAGGCGGATTTCGAGCCGGTCGTTGAGCTCGGCCAACCGGCGGCGGATCTTGCGGCCATGCGCCTTGATGGCTTCGTCGCCTTCCGAAAGCACGTCGATCGAAAGCGCGACGATCACTCCGTTGAGGGCGCGGCGGCCCCGGTGCTTCTTCAAAAGGTCGAGGAAACCCAGCCATTCCACCGCGTCGACATCGGGCTGGCTTTCCTGCTGGACATAGCGACCGGCAGTATCGATCAAAACCGCGTTCTCGGAAAAGAACCAGTCGCAGTTGCGTGTGCCACCGACCCCCTGCAAATCGTCGGTAAGGTCGATGGGAAAGTTCAGCCCGGACTGCCGCAAGGCCGTGGTCTTGCCGGTCGCCGGCGGCCCGACGATGACGTACCATGGCATCTCGCGCAGAAACTTGCGCCCGCCCAGCTTGCGACGCTTCAGTTCGGCCATCACTTCTGCGAACTTGGCACCGACGGCAGCGACGTCCTCTTCGCCCGGGCCAAGCGGCTTTTCCACCGCCGGCGCGGCAATCTCGGCGACGAACAGGCGGTTGGCGCGGATCGCCCGCCGCTGGGCGACGATCAGCCAGACCAACCAGAAGATGACCAGCAGCGCGATGATGACGATGCGAACATTCTCGGAGGCGAAGGGCTCGTAGGGACCGACCCTGACGATCGGACCGAAGATCCAGATAACCAGGGAAATCAGCGTGAGGCCAATCAGCGTCCACAGCCAGCGCGAAGTCAGAACCGCCCATAGGAAGCGCAGGATGAACATCTCACAGCCTCTTTTCGACGAGCACCTCGACCCGGCGGTTCAAGGCTCGCCCCTCGCGTGTGCTGTCGCTGGCCACGGGATCGGTGGCAGCCCGGCCCTCGGAATGCACCCGGTCCTGCGGCACTCCGTTCTGGACCAGCATGTCGGCAATCGTGCGTGCGCGAGCCTCGGATAGGCGCTGGTTGGTCGACAGCGGATTGGTCTTTTGCAGAGGAACGCTGTCTGTATGTCCGATCACCGTGATGTTTCCGATCAGCTCCTGATTGGCGAGGATCACCTTGGCGATCGACCCGATCAAGGGCTCGAAGCCTTCTGTCAGTTGTGGCCGCGACGACTGGAACAGTTCGGGGTTGGAGGCCTGGATGATCAGCTTGGCCAGCGAAACGCTCTCGGTCCCGGTGAGGGCAGATTTGAGGTCGGCCGGCGCTCCGGTCTGAAATTCCGGCAACAGCGCAAAATCCACTTTCTCCGGTGGCGGGGCATCGACCTTGGGCGATGTACGGGCGATGTCGCCGCGTTCGGGCGGCGGCAACGCGCGAACAAGTGCTGAAAGTTCGACCGCCTGGCTGCTCAGTCCCATCGAGAGCCCAACATGGACCGCCGTGGCTGCAACCGCCGCACTGAGCGCCATGACCCAGATCGGAACGATGAAGCGCTGCGGCTCGTCTGATGCGATCACGCCCTTCCAGTTCGGCGACAGTGGCGAGCCTTCGGCATCGGCATCGCGCAGGAAGCGTGCCGCCGCCACGCGAACGGCATTGAGGGAGCGGTCGCCGGACCGGGCCGACACGCGATATTTGCCACGGAAGCCGAGCGCCATGCATTGGTACTGCAGTTCCAGCAATTCGCGATCCCGGTTCGGATGGCGCTCAAGTTCGTCGAGACGCGTGAAGAACTGCATGCCGGCATCGACATCGCCGCGCAGCATGACCACAAGCGGCTGCCGCGGCCAGGCGCTGGCACCGCCCCATGGCGTGTTCAGGGCCAGATCGTCGAGCAATGCCGCCACCACCCAGGCTGCCTGGTCGGCCCGTTCCATTGGGGACCCTGCCGACATTGCCGTGTCGCGGGCCCGAACCAGTTCTTCGAGCAACCGGGTCCGCAATACTTCCGGATTGTCCGGCGGCAGCGCACTTTCAAGTTCCGGAGCGAACTCAAGCAAGGGCGCGAATGCGTTGACGAGTGCGTTCGGGTGGGTGCGGGACCGCTTTACCGCCGCGCTCGGCAAAAGGGGCGCCATGGGCCGCGGCATCGGGGCGCCGCTCAATCTTATGCGAGTGCGTTCGCGATCCTCCGACAGTCCGAAAGGATCATCGCCGCTCATCATCTCACCTGTTCACCGAATAGCAGTCCACCTGCGGCTCGCTTGGCAACACGCCCGAAACGCCGATGACGAAGCCTGGAGCATCGAGCAGCGACGCCCAATGCTCACTTTTCTGGTCCAGCTCGAGGCATAGCCGATCGCCATCGTAAGGGATTTCGCGTGGCTGGGAATGAAGCGGTTTCAGCGGAATGCCGGGCAAGCGCGATTTCCACAGGCCCTCGAACTGGTCGGCCGAACCGACGGTTGCCTGATTGACGAAGATCTTTCGCAACGCATCCTCCGACAGCTCAGAACCGACCCGGATGACGATCCGGCTGGCCACCAGCAGTTTCGGGTTGTCGATGCGAACCTTCCAGACATTGGTCGAGTGCCGCATGACAGGCAGGGCGCGCGATTTCGGCTCGATGTAACGCAGGCTGAGAATGAGCGAGCGCAGGGCATCCGCCAGCGCCGAATAAGCAGGGCCGGGCGCCATGTGATCGTAAGCGGGCAACTCGCCCAACCGCCGCGCGCTCGATCCGTAAGTTGCCATCGAACCGGCGAGCCCGGCGAGCTCCAGATAAAGCTCGGCCGGATGGAAGACATCTTGCGCCAGCATGTGAGCCAATCGCGGACGCGCCGCATTGGCGAGATTGAGCATCAACAGATCTTCGACACTGCGCCCAGGCCCGCCCATGACCATCTTGCCATGCGCCTCGGCGATCTGGTCGAGGCCGGTGACAACTTCCAGAAGCAATTGCCGATACCAGGCCACCGCGCCGGTAACCAGTGCCGGTGGCAGGAAGGTCTCGTCCAGAGAGACGCCGCCATCGGCCCGAACTCCCTTGAGATCGGCTATCGGCAAGGCGGTGTAACCCCCGACCGACTTGCCAGGTGCAAGCAGCAGCGCCTGCGGACGGGCGATTTCGATTTCTTCAGGATCCGAACCGCCCTGGACAGCGTCGCGCACGGAAACGATCCGCCCATGATAGCGCGCTCCCGAGGCGGCGGCGTGTGCCGGATCGAAGCCGACACCGCCGGCAGGCTCCAGCGGCAAGGCGACCAGCACCGGCCCTGCGCCCGTGTCGGGGGTGACCGGCAGCGGTCGCGGTGGGTCCATCAAATCTGGAATCGAAAAAGGCGTCCCGTCCGGGAAGATACCCCGGGCCGACAGGATCGCGACCTGGCCGGCCTCCAGCAATGCCGGGTCCAGCGCCAGCTGTCGAAAGCCGAACGTATGCAGTTGTCCGGCCTGCAACGCGCCGCGCACCGTCGCCTCGAAGAAGCGATCCTGCTGCTGGAAATGCTGGGTTCGCAGGAAAAGTCCTTCGGACCATAGCACCCTGTTTGCATCGCTCATGCCGCTATTCTCTGCATTGAGCTCCCCTTGCCTTGGCTGCTAGGCGGAGATGCCGCCGCTGCCCAACGTGACATTGATGGTGAATTGCGATCCCGGCGACACTGACTTGGTTGTCCGCCAGTTCCTGCCGCCAGGTTCGCGGATCAGTGCAACGAAGCCCAGAGCCGTCGCGTCCGGCTCGACCGTGATGGTCTTGGATGCGGATTTTCCCGGCGCAACGGCGATCTGGTCGGACCCGATAAGATCTCCTGCGAGTGCGCTGCCGGCATCCCCCTGCAGCGCAAAGTAGTCAGCGGAATTGAATTTGCCGGTACTTTTCAAGCGCATCACGAGGACCGTCACCGGCCGGTCGCCGCCACCTGGCCCCGGGTTCATCCCGGCCGCGCCGCTCACATTGACGGTGATCACCGACGGCTTTGGCGGACCGCTCTGGCACGCCGCAAGCAGCCCGGTCGCGCCTAGGGCAGTCATCAATTCACGTCGGTCGATCATGGCTCACTCCTCCTCATATGCCTCTCGAAAATCAGTACCGATTTCCCCAAGGAAACTTTTTTCCGCGCTCTCGGCAATTTCACGATGGCGTTTCTGATAGAGCTCCCACAGCTTGGCGCCGCGCCCGCCAGAAAGCAGGGTGCCGATCGCCGAATTCGATTTCAGCTCTTCCTCGATCACTGCCGGGTCAAAACGATCAATCATCCGTCGCAAAGCGGCCTGTATGCCTCGCCAGGCGCGCACGTGATGTTGCGCCAGATCGCGAATTGCATCGGCGATTGCCGCCTCACCGGCGAGAAATCCGGGGCTGCGCTCGGCGATAAGCGTCACGATGGCGTCGTCGACCGTGGGCAGAAACTTGAGCGGGTTGACTTCGGAGGCCCCGACCATTGTCTGGGCGACGCGGGCGTTTCCTTTCTCCTCGGTCCGTTTGCGCAGAAGCTGCATGAGGCCTTCCATCATCAGCCGGTATTCGCGGCCGAACTTTTCCATTTCCGCGATGCTGTCGCGCCCGGGGAAATCGGCTTCCTCGACGCCCATGCCGTGCAGGAATGCGGAGCGAAGCGCCATCTCCCCCAGCTGCGCCGTTGCCGCCGGGCGGCCAGTTTCAGAAGCAGCACCTGCGTGCGATGGAGGCACGACATCGGCTGGTTGCCTGGCCAGATCCCAAGGACTGGCGGATTGCGAGGGTTGGGCGCGCTCGCGCTGTCCGGTCGAGCCGGTGCCGCCTGCCGAACTGGGCGTCGAGATCGGTCCGAAACCAAAATCATCGTTGAAATCGGGCAGCTTTCCAGCAGCGGTATCGGCTCCGCGGCTGGGAGAGGGGGATGGGTTGAGGCTGAACGGGTCCGCCTGGTTCGCCGCGTTATCCGGCTCGAGATAAACGGCCGCATTATTTGACACCGGCGTTGAAACCGGATCGAGGCTGAACGGGTCATCGAAAGCAGGCGAGCTGCGCTGGCTGGCGCGCTCGAACGCGCCAGGGATCGGCTGCTCGAACGGGTTCGGCAGGTCGGCCGGTCGTGGCCGTGGCGGCACTTCCTCGACCTTTGCGGAAAAGAAGTCATCGCCGCCGATGCTCACTGGCGCCCGCGATGCCAGCGGCTGGCGTTCTGCAACCGGCTGGCTGGCCGGGGATGCTTGAGCGGTTGGCGGCTGCTCATCGACATAAACGACATAGTCGCCCAGTCTCAGCCGCATGCCGCTTTGAAGGCGCGTCGACTTGCCCGGACCGAGCGGGCTGTGAGCATCGTTTATGAACAACCCGCTGCTCGACGTGTCGGTAACGAAATATCCGTCTCGCCCGCCTGAGATCTTGCAATGAGCGCGCGAAACGAACATGTCGGGATCGTCGATCTGCCAGCCAGCGTCCGCGCTGCGGCCGATCACCAGCTCACCGTCGTCCAAGCGAGTCTGCCGTACCGCCTGGGTGCGTGGCCCTTGCTCCAGCGTCAGCAGCAGACTCATGCCGCGACCCTCGCCATTTCCGGCCGCCATCCGACGATTGTCTGCAGCCGCATATCGTCAGCATCGCCCCTTTCAGCGGGCCGCGCAAGCCAGGCGGTTCGGCCAAGTTGTACCGCTCCGATACGGGGCGGCGGCACGGCGTCACGCGCAAGCACGATGCGCAGGTCAACATCGAGCGATTCCCCGACCATTTCGCGAACGGCCTGCTTGAACAGTTTGAGCCGCTGACTGCCAGGCAGGAATGCCTTGAAATCATCATACTTCAGCGGGCCGACCCGCAGTTCGATCCTGCTTTGGCGGCTGAAAACGCGTGGGCCGATCGTCGCCCCCCGGCCGAGCGCTGCATAGGCTTTTGCAAGGCAGGTCTGGAGGCCGGCTGGTATGGTTGTCCAGGCGGCGATGAATTCCTTGATCTGTACTGGTACCTTGAAGGCTTCGGCCAGGAACAGCGTCAATCGTTCCGGGCCCTCGACCTGGCTGGCAAGCGAAGCCGCCTGGCGAAGCTTCACCGTATCGAGCTCGATGTTCTGGGTGCCGGGAAGGCCGATCCCAGCCATGGCCGCAAGCATGGCGCGAATGCGCCCACCGACCGCGCGTTCGACCTGTACGGCCGGTTGCGCATCCGCCCACGCCCGATAATAGAGGGCGATCATGCGGTGTTGCAGAATGTTGACGAAGTCCACGAAGGTCGTATCGCTGGTCAGCTGTGCATCGGCGCCTGCGAACCAGCGCTGCGACAGGCGGTCGAGCACCCAGCGCGTCAGATGCAGCGGCATTGGACCCTCGGGTCCCAACAGACCGAGATTTGCAATCGTGACCCGGGCCGGCTTGCCGTCCTCGGCTCCCCGGAAATGAACCAGATCCCGCGCGGAAAAGGCGAGGCGCACATGCTGGCCAAGCCGTGCCGGCTCACGGTCGAGGCGGCCTGAATGGCCGAAAAGGCCGTTGCCCTGTTCGAGACGGCGCAGCAGTTCGAAAAAGTCGAACCCTTCAAACAGAGCTTCGGCGGTGCTTGGGGTGGGCTTGTCTAGATCAGGTAGCGATTGCCGGGCGTCATCGGCCATGGCACATCCTCCTGCTTCTGCAGCAGCCGCGTGCGGGTCCGCACGAAGCCGTTTATTCCGACATAGCGGGCAAACAGCCGTGCCAGCAAGGCCGAAAGCAGCAAGGTGCTTTGGCCGGCCAGGACCGATTCATCGACGTGCAACGTCACCTCAGTACCGCGTCCGAAGCACATCGGCCCATTGATCTGCAGCCGTTCGACGACGGGCCGGGAATCGACGCGCACGATCGAATGGACGTTGCGAGCAAGGCTCGGATCGCCGCGGTCGGCGTAGATGTCGAGCAGCGCATGCAACGGGTCGACGCCGCGGCCATCCTTGGCGAGGCTGACGAAGTTGAGCATGAGCTGTGCGATCAATCGCCAGGCTAGGTCGTCGGCGCGCGATTCACCGTCGGCCCCTGTGGGCAGTGCCGCAGGGACCGCCGGCTGCGGTGGACGCAAGGCTCCAAGAAGCCTGACGGTTTCGACCGGGTCGCCGGCCTCCAGCGTCAACGTCGGACTGTCGTCGAGGATCGGCAGGTCACGATTGGTACAAAGAGCCAGGACGTCGAGACGCTTCAGCGGCCGGTTCGCCGGAGTGGCAAGCGGCCGCGATACGGCCAGGAAAACATCGTCGCCGGTGTATGACGTGCGGGTCAGCCCGTCGCGCCGTTCCTCTTCCGTCGCACGCCGCGGTCGCCGCTCGGTTGAGTAGACCCAGCCACTGCCGCTGTTCTGCCCCAGGCTGAAGAGTTCGGGAATTTCGGCCTCGTTGCCTTCCGTGTCGGCGTCCTCGACGCGGATGATCCGATAGATTTCAAAGTCGCGCGCGCGCGTTCGGTCTGCATGCAACACCTGGCGTGTCTTGCGCGCATCGACCTCGACCACGTTGCACTCACGTTCGAACAGATTGATGATCGGCGTTGCGAAAAGTTCGAAGTCCGCCGGCGTCAGATCGGCCAACTCGGGCACCGGACGCCTGAACAGGAAGACGATCTCAAGCCCAGCGTCGCATCGACGCACGATGGGCTGTAGCCCCGAAACGCGCACATAGTGGAAGCGCTCGGGCATCATGAAGTATTCGCGCAGCAGGCGGTATCCCTCGAATGTCGGGCGGGTGCGCGGCATCAGGGCTTCGTCGTCGCTGATGCCGACCATGTCTGGTGCCGGCAAGGGCGAGAACGGGTTGGTGTTGCCTTGCGCGCGTGCGCCAACGGTCGAGCAAGTGCCGAAAATCGCGTCGAACAGCAGCGACGCCTTGGTGCGCCTTGCAAAATAGAGGTCGAGCCGGTCGAGCGCCAATTCGTGAAGCTTGCCCTTTCCGGTCCGCGCCAGCGTGATGCGGAGCGCCGCCTCGCCGTGCACACCGCCGATCGTGGCTATGCCGCCTGCCGCCAAGGCGCTGCGGTCTTGGAAATAGCTGACTGAATTAATCGCTATCGGCCATAGGGTCACTTCTTGCGCGGTCGAGAAAGTGCAGCGCGTCGACAGGCCGGGCTGCAGGCTGGAAACCAGCCGCGTGTTGCGCTTGACGACATGGCCGTCGAGCATGGTCTGAACCTGCTGGCCCGGCTTTAGCACCACCATCGCCGTTGCTGGCGCCGGCGTGATCAGATCAGGATAAAGGACGTCGAGGACACTGCGCGAGAATCGCGAACGCTCGGCGTCGACCTTCAGCCGGGTGCGCGCGGCAAGGAAAGCTACGCCGTCCAGCAGCCGCTCGACATAGGGGTCCGGACAGGGGACCGTGTCGAGGGAAAGGTTGCGCGCCACCGCCGGGTGCATGTCGGCAAATTCCGCCGCAAGGCCGCGGATATGGGTTAGTTCCTCCTCGTAATATTCGACGAAGACCCTATCCATGTCAGGCGTCCCTGATTTCGGTCCGCGCCAAGCCGTTATCAAGATTAATCGTGGTGCGCAGGCGCATGCGTTCCGGCGTCGGCGTCATGATCAGCACACCGTCAATCTCGATCTTCAGGCCCATGGTCTTGTCGCCAAGGGTGACCGTGACCTTTGTCTCCCTATCCTTGAGGCGCGGCTCGAAAGTGGCGAGCACCGCGCGGATCTCACGCGCCAGCACATCGCGATCAAAGTCGCGCGACGACCGGCCCGAAAAGGACGGCACGCCGTAATTGACCACACTTCGGCGCACCTCCGGAAAGTCGGCAAGCGAAGGTGGGTTGTCCGACACTTGTTCATTTTCCAAATCGGACAGAAGCGGTGTGGCCTCGAATCGCTCGGTGTTGAAGAGCGCCTCGATGTCACGCCGCACCGCTTCCCTGAGCACACGGGCCGATACCACCACGCGACGGCCTTCAATCTCGAGGCGGTGCTGGGTCTGAAAGGCAAATCGATGCAGGCGGCGTTTCTGGTCCGCTGTCAGTTCCGCATCCGCATCGATGGTCCGTGCACTGCCGGCAACGAGGCTATCGAAACGGTCCGCGCCAAGCTCGTCCCGCAAGACTTGGCGCAGCCCGTCTATCTCCGAGGTCAGGCCTGGCAGGTCATTGACGAGGCGATCCCAAAGCGACGGCTGGACGGCCTCGCTTTTTGCTCGCAAGCTGCCCGTGAGCTGCTGCCTGCCCGCGCCTGGCCGCCGTACCTCACTTGCCGACATAGACATCCATTTCGGCTTCATCATTGCCGTCATAGACGAACTTGATTTTCTTATAGGCGAAGCTGACAGCTTCCTCGATCAGGTCTTCCTCATCCTCGGCCTGCGACATGTCGTACTCCATGATCGAAGCATCGGTGAGGGTAACGACCAGGTAATCCTTGGTCTCGCCATCGATTGTCCTGCGTGCCGAGAACACCACTTCGTCGAGGGCCTTGTTCTCGAACAAAGCCTTTTTCAGATAGGGCGAGGATTTGTCGTAATGTTTGATGAACTTGATCATGCCCATGGACACGCGGCCTCGACGTGAGAGCGAATTCGGGTCATAGGGTGCGACCATCTTGTAGTCGACGCCATGGATTTCGATCTCGTCGTCGTGACCATCGCGGGTGCTGGGGCCTTTGATGTCGGGAACCTTCAGAAAACCGTCAATCTTCACTGGCATTGTCTCTCTCCACCACTTTCAAAACCAAGATGTTGTTGCTGCAGATCAAGTCTTAACGGAGGGCAGTTCCGACACCAGCCGCAGCGAGGCGTTGATGCCCTCCAACTGGTAATGCGGGCGCAAAGCGAAGGTGGCATTGTAGTAGCCCGGCCGCCCCTCCACGCTGTTCACTGTAACCTCCGCGGCAGCAAGCGGACGCTTGGCGCGCGCCTTGTCGTCTGCGAAGGCCGGGTTGGCCAACACGTAGCGGTTGATCCATTCCGTCAGCCATATCTGCATGTCGGAGCGCTCCTTGAACGAGCCGACCTTGTCGCGCGCAATCGCCTTGAGATAGTGCGCAAAGCGTGAAACCGGGAACAGATAGGGCAGATTGGCGCTCAGGCGCTCATTGGCCTGCGCATCGGGATCGACCAGCCGCCCCGCCCGTGTTTCGTCGTCCTGTAGCGAGTGCGCGCCGATGAAGGCCGCAAGATCGGTATTCTTTCGATGCAGGATCGGCATCAGGCCAAGCTTGGCAAGCTCCGCCTCACGCCGGTCATCGATGGCGACTTCAGTCGGGCATTTCATCGCTACTGACCCATCATCGGTTGGGAAGCTATGCACCGGCAGGTTGAGGACCGTGCCGCCATTCTCGACCCCGCGGATCTGGGTACCCCAGCCAAACAACTTGTGACTGCGGTTGATGTTGACGCCCATCGGGAAGGCGGCGTTCATCCAGACATATTTGTTGTGGTCGCCGTGCACCTCTTCCTCGAATGTGAAACCCTTTACCGGAACGGTCTCGGTGCCGTAGGGCAGCCGTGCCAGGACGCGGGGCATGGTCAGGCCGATGTAGCGGGCATCCTCACTTTCGCGAAGTGACTGCCACGAGGCGTAGGCCGCGTTGGAGACGATCTGCTGCAGGTCTTGCGGGTTCGGCAATTCTTGCCAACTGTCCATACGGAACAGGCGCGGCGAGGCAGCCGCGATAAACGGCGTGTGCGCCGAAGCACAAATGCCGGAGATATTGCGCAGCAGACCCACGTCGCGCGGGTGGTTGGAGAATTCATAGGCGCCGATCACACAGCCGATCGGCTCGCCGCCAAGCATCGAATACTCGTCTGTGTAGACTTTCTTGAAGATCGGGCTCTGATCCCACATCTGACCTTCATAGTCTTCGAGCGTGTCGGCCAGTTGCTCCTTGGAAATGTTCATCACCCGAATTTTCAGCTTCTGATCCGTCTCGGTGTTGTTGATAAGATACCAGAGGCCACGCCAAGTGCCTTCCATCTCGCGCACTTCCGGCGCGTGCAGGATCTCGTTGACCTGTGTCGTCAGCACCTTGTCGATGCCGGCGATCAGCGATTTGATCGACTTGATGGCATTGGACGAAATGGTCGTGGTTTCGGAACGCGACTGCGCCGCGAGCGCGAGATTGCGCACGAGTTGCTGCAGCTTCTCGCTGTCGTCCTTCTTGACCTTGAAATCCTTCTCGAGGAGCCCGCTGAATTCTCCAAGGTCTATGGCTTCGGCCTCGGCGGCGACGTCGGCGGTTTTTTGCTGTTCAGCCATGATCTATTCTCCCGTCTTGTCGTCGTCGGCCAGCGCCTGGCCGGCGATCTTGCCAAGAAGCGGCTCGTTGTTCAGCAGCTGCGCAATGCGCTTTTCGGCATCGACGCGGCCATCCATGAAGCCCAGCAATTCCTCGAGTTGACGACGCATCTTGAGGATCTCGGCCAGTTGCGGAACCTGCTCGGCGATCTTGTCGGGGGCGAAATCGCCCATTCTGGTAAAGGTGAGATCGAGCGCCAGTTCCTCGTCGCGCTCCTGGCCTTCGGCCTGCGGCAGCGTGTTCTTCACCCGGGCTTTGACCCGAGGCCCGAGCGCCTCCATGAACTTGGGGAAGCGGTTCGCGTCGGTCTCGACAAAGGAGCGGTCCAGCACCGACTTTGACGCTTCCTTGGTTTGCGAAGCGCCGGAAAGGTCGGCCATCACGCCCATGACAAACGGCAGTTCGATCGTCGTCGGGCTGCCATAGGTTTCCACGTCATAGGAGATCTGCACGCGCGGCGCACGATTTCGTTCGATGACCTTGGATTTGCTTTCAGCTGGCATGTGTTGTTACCTTTCATCCTTCTGAGCCGTCTTCTTGACGTCTGGAACGCCGGCAAGAAGCCGGAATTCCTTCAGCCCCGAAGGGGCGAGATCTTCCATCAGTTCAACGAAATCCATGTGCACCATTCGGCGCACGCGCCGCGCCAGATGCGGGATCGGGCTGGACGGTTCGGTGCGGTCATAGAAGGCGACCACGAGGTCGAGGCATTTGACGACGTCATCGCGCGACGAGATCCGGTCGGGCAGGCCGCCGCTGCCGGACTCTGCGTTGCCTGCCACGCTTGCCATCGTGTCGGCTCCATAACCGTTGCGAACAGCTGTTGCCGGTTCTGCGGGCGCTTGCACCGGTTTGGCCGCGCCATTCCCCGCGGCGCCGGCTGCCGAATTCCGTTCGAGAGTCGTCAGCAAACGTTGCAGAAACCGCTTTAATTCCGGAACGCTAGCGCCACCGCCTCCAAGGCGGGCGTTGAGGGCGCTGTCGACTGCATCGAGGCCGGCGATCGCGGCGCGGGCGTCGGCGAGGAGCGACATCATTTCTGCCGCGGCCTGTTCGATCTGCGCCGCGCACGCGCTGCGCACCCGGTTGACCAACTGCCCGTGCTCGCTTGCCAGTTTCGCCTTTTCTGCCGTGTTCAGTCCCGAAGCAGCCTCCTGAAGCATGACCCGCTCGTCGAGCGAACCCTTCTCCAGATCCTCGCCCAGGACAGATCCGATGGAACGCGGCGCAAAGAAGGTCATTTTCCGCAAATCTTTGAGCAGGCCATTCTGGCTGTTCTGAAGGTCAGTAAGCGCGTTGATGCGGCGCAATGCGGCGTCGCGCGGCGTGGCGCCCGGTCGCAAGGCCGGATGCATGGTCGCCCAATGCTGATCGAAGGTTTGCGCTATGAGGGTCAGGCCGTCGGCTAGACCGGCCAGGCGGTACTCGTTGGCCAGAGCACGCGTGACAATGACGAGAAGGCGCAAATCCCGGCCGTGTGGGCGCAGCTCTTCGGCCCTTGTGAGCACGGCGGGCCAGTCGATCGGAACGTCGACTTCCGTGTTTTTGCTGCCCCGGAACTCGACCTTTTTCTGCTGCTCCGTCAGGCGCTCCAGCTCATGGAAGGCCGGATCGTTGCGCAAATCTCCCCCTGACGGATTTTCACCGTCGAGCGGAGTAAGCCAAAGTGCGACATCAATCACACAGACCCCCAGCGACCGGCCCTCAACGGCACCTAACCCAACGTTACCACACTGACGTGCCGTACGCCAATTAAGCCGCCGCTTAAAAATTAACGAAAGCTGACCAACCGCGTGTTCGCGATGTGGAGGGCTTGGCGAGACTGCCCAACACAGTCGGTAAAATGCCCCCATGGATGCACGAATTCGTCTGCCGCCAGTCGTCCGAGCTTCCAAAGGCTGACGGCACCGAACCACCGGCGCGCCCGCATCCATCGGGCGCTTTGTCAAGTGGCGGCTTATGTGGCAGGGTATCCATTGGCAGATTGCAGGAGCACGTTCGATGGAACAGCGCCGGTCGTCACAGAGCTTCAAGCGTAAGGAACTGGTCGGCAAGCTCAATCCTGTCGGGGTGCGTGCCTTCAAGGCAGCTGCGGACAGCGCCAAGCTGCGCGGCAATCCTTACGTCGAACTCGTCCACTTCATCGAGCAACTCGTGCTTTCCGATCGCTCGGACGTGCAAATGATCATCGCCGATGCGGGAGTGGATGTCAGCCGGCTCACGGCCGATATGACCCGCGCCGTGGACAAGCTGCCCTACGGCGCCACATCGATCGAGGAATTCTCCGACCACATCTTTCATGCCATCCAGGAGGCCTGGAACCTGGCGACGCTTGAGTTCAACGTTGAGGAAGTCCGCAGCGCGCATATTCTGCTCGCTTGCCTGAAGACGCCGGTGCTAGAAGGCCTGCTGTCGAAGATCAGCGGCGCATTCGACAAGATCGACGCCGACGCGGTGATCGCGCGGTTCGCCGATGTCATGGAGGGCTCACTCGAAGCTGGCACCTCGACCATGACCTCCGCACCACAGGCGCCACGGCGCGTAGCCGGCGGCGATGCGGCCCTGGCGAAATATGCGACCGACCTGACCCAGCGTGCCCGCGACGGCCAAATCGATCCTGTCGTTGGCCGCGACCCGGAGATCCGGCAGATCGTTGATATCCTCATGCGACGGCGGCAAAACAACCCTATCCTGACGGGCGAAGCCGGGGTCGGCAAGACTGCGGTCGTCGAGGGCTTCGCGTTGCGTATTGCCCAGGGCGATGTGCCGCCTATGCTAAAGGGCGTCAGCGTGCGCATGCTCGACATCGGATTGATGCAGGCCGGGGCAAGCCTAAAGGGTGAGTTCGAAAAACGGCTGAAGGCTGTGATCGACGAGGTGCAGTCGTCCGAAACGCCGGTTATACTTTTTATCGATGAGGCCCACACCTTGATCGGCGCAGGCGGCGCTGCTGGAACCGGCGACGCGGCCAATCTTCTGAAGCCGGCGCTGGCACGCGGTGAATTGCGCACCATCGCGGCAACGACCTGGGCTGAATACAAGCAGCACATAGAAAAAGACCCCGCGCTGACCCGCCGTTTCCAGGTGGTAAAGATCGACGAGCCCTCGGAGGCTGTGGCCGTTCTCATGTTGCGCGGGGTGGCCGGCGTTCTCGAACAGCACCACCAGGTCCAGATACTGGATGAGGCCATCGAGGCGGCAGTCGGCCTGTCACACCGCTATATCCCGGCGCGGCAATTGCCGGACAAGGCGGTAAGCCTTCTCGACACCGCTAGCGCCAGGGTCGCCATATCGCAGCATGCCACACCGGCCGAGGTCGAGGACATCATGCGGCGTCGCCAAGCGTTGGAGGTCGAGCACGGTATCATCGATCGCGAGGCGGCGATCGGCATCGACGTCACCGAGCGGCAGGCACGGGTCGAAACCGGACTTGACGAAACAGAGGTCACGCTGATCGCTGCGCAACAACGTTGGGATCGAGAAAAAGTCCTGGTTGCCGAGATACTTGAATTGCGTGCCCGGATACGGGGCGATGGTATGCCGCTCGATGCGGCAGAAACGCCGGAGTCCGAAACAGCAGATGCCGACGCCTTTGAGGCTGGGCTGTCTGCGACCGAAATGATCGAAGACAAGGTATCCAGGACAGAGCTCGAAATGCCGGCTGTTGCCGAGCAACCTCCACATCCGGTCGCCGATCTTGCCCGTCTGCGCGAACTCATGGCCGAACTTGCGGAGGCACAAGGCGAGGCGCCGCTGATCCTGCCATCGGTTGACCGCAATGCCGTGGCTGCGGTGGTCCAAGACTGGACTGGCATCCCCACTGGGCGGATGCTGTCGAGCCAGACCGAAAAAGCCCTGCGGCTGGCCGTCACTCTGTGCGAGCGCGTCGTCGGCCAAGATCATGCCATGGAGATGATTGCCAAGCGTGTACAGACCAGCCGCGCCGGGCTTGGCGCGCCGGAAAAGCCGGTGGGCGTGTTCCTTCTTTGTGGCCCCTCTGGTGTCGGCAAGACCGAAACGGCACTGGCCCTGGCGGAGACGCTTTATGGTGGCGAGCAGAACCTGATTTCGATCAACATGTCGGAGTTCCAGGAGGCGCATACTGTCTCGACCCTGAAGGGTGCGCCGCCCGGCTACGTCGGATATGGTAAGGGCGGTATCCTGACAGAGGCTGTTCGACGCAAGCCCTATTCGGTGATCCTGCTCGACGAGGTCGAGAAGGCGCATCCCGACGTCCACGAGATCTTCTTCCAGGTTTTTGACAAGGGCATGATGGACGACAGCGAAGGGCGGCGCATCGACTTCAAGAACACGTTGATCCTGCTCACCTCGAACGTCGGCTCTGAAGTCATCATGGACCGGACGAGGAACGGCACGGTTCGGGCCGGACTAGACGATCTGGATAAGGCCTTGCGCGCGCCTTTGCTGAAGGTTTTTCCTGCGGCGTTTCTTGGACGGGTGGTGACCATTCCTTACTATCCGCTGTCTGATTCGATGATCGAGACGATCACTCGTCATCAGTTCGCCAAGATCGCCCGCCGGTTGCGTGCAACCAGTGACGCGGAACTGGTGATCAGCGACGGTGTCATCGATCTGGTCAGGGCACGGTGCACGGAGATCGAATCCGGCGGGCGGATGATCGATACCATCTTAACCAACACACTTCTGCCGGAATTAAGCCGCGGCGTGCTCAACCGGTCGCTGGAGGGTGAGAAGATGACGAAGGTGACGGTCGGAGCCTCCGAGGGCGGCTTTACATATTCTTTCGAGTAATGATTGGATTATGGTTTGCGCATTGGACCATCTCTCGCCACAGATTGGCATGGCGCTCGCAAAGGAGTTCTTTTCTTCGACGAGGCGACTAGACCGTCTTGCTTTGTCGCTTTCCATCGTAGTCCCCGGGTGTGCTCATCCTAGCCCCGGGATTATACTGAATGTGAATATGCGGAAACATAGGCCCTTGGTCGTTCACGAGGACTAAATACTTTGCTTTGCCAAGCTCAGAATTAAGTTCCTGCTGTAAGAAGTGCCCCAAAAGGATTGACAATATACCTGTCCCACGATCCGCCAGCTTTCTTGTCCTAATATCGATTGCGTTACCGGAATGATGAAGGGACCAACGAGAGTGATTATACCACTCCTTTCCAGCGGTGAGCTCAAGTTCAAGGTGCCTCGGCGCGTATTGCTTAAAAACACGTCGAATTATCGGAATGGCCTGCTGCATTGGCGGACTTAGCCCGCTTTCGATCGTTCTCTGCCTCATCGCAATCTCCGTGAAAAAGACAGCGTCATACCTGTACCACAATTTCCACAAGCACGCTTGATCTATGAATGCCCAAGCCCAGAGCGCCCGCATCAGTCCGGCCTGAGCGCACGAACCGGCCGCGGGATCGCCTTACACTGCCCGGTCGGACGCTGGCTGCGGATGCCCATGTAGGCAGCACGGCGTCCGATGCCGACCCGGTCGGTGATGGCTGTCATCGACCATCCAGATCTCGCCGATATGGGTGGAAACGAACGCCGAGGTCCAGCGTGCGCTGTTAAATGGTGACCTCTCACCGCTACAGACGCGGCGCGTGCCATGCGAAATGCGCCGGAGCGCAGTGCGTCACCCACTCTTTAGCAAGAAGTTTCAGCTCGCCGGCAAGGCTTGTCGTCACCCCCGTTTTTTGGCGAACGCCCAAACCATCAGCGGGTACTCCTCATCGTTGCTGAGGTCGCGCCACAGTCCATACGCCCGTACCGGGCCGCCGATATGGGCCTTGGCGCATGCCTTATTGCCCCAGCCGAACGCCTGAACATCATCTTCGGCGAAACCGCCTTCAATCATCAACTGTCTCAGCCCCGCCGGTGTCCAGCGGTTATAGTCGTGGGGGCGTGCATGCACCCGGAAGAGGAAGGGCGTGGCCACCATCGCCCAGCCGCCGGGCTTGGTCATGGCGTGGATGTTGGCGGCGGCCGTCATCGGCGCTGCACGTGCTCCAGCACCTGGTCGGCGATGACGATGGAATATTGTTCTGGTGTGCGGTCCTTGCAGATATCGAAGTCCGGAAAGTCGACGGAGCGATAATTGGGGCAGAGCGCCCGCCAGTAGCGGTTCCAGCCCGGCGAAATCTCGATCACGTCCCGCGACTTGCGGTTGGCCGCTTCAAGGAACATGGTGAAAGCTTCGATCTGACGGATGCGCAGCCAGTTGCGGCTGTCGTAGCGAAGCAGCCGCTTTACGGCATGTCGGCTTCGGTTCCTCAGAGCATCGGCAAGGCTTGGCATACTCGACCTCCTCCTGCCCGCTGAGAATCTCCCTATCGCGCAAATCGTACAAAAGAATGACAGCGAGAGGGAGCCGGCGCCAATGCACCGGCTCCCTCGGTGAGCAGCTCAATCAATAATTACCGTTGTAGTAGCGGTCGTCGCAGGGCGCCGTATAAATGCGGCCGGAGCGATCCTGGTAGCGGCAGAGCTGCTCGCTGCGGCGCTGCGGCGTGGTGGCTGAGCCGACCACGGCGCCGAGCAGTGCACCGCTGGCCGCGCCGATCACCGTGCTCTTGGTGTTTCCGCCAATCGCCTGGCCAACGAGCGCGCCGCCGGCGCCGCCGACCAATGCGCCGGTAGTGGCCCGCTGCTGGCCTTCGGTTTGCGTCTCGCATCCGGCGAGCGCCGCGGTCATCAACACCGCGAGTATGGCCTTCTTGATAAACATCACTCGAACTCCTCTGAAGCCCCGGGTGACAGCCAGGCTGGGGCGAACAAGCCCCGGAATGCGGTCGCTTGCGGCGGAACGGCGGCAGAGCCCTCTCACGAACTGAATCAGGGTTTCCCAGCCGTTGAACGCCTTGGTTGCCAAACGGGAAAGATCCTCTTCGCGAGTGTAACCACCAGGCGTTCAGCTGATCCTCAACGGCACCAGCACACCGCTTCACAACTTGCCGATCCTTCGACGCCGCGGCAGCAATTCGTTGGCATAGATCCCATGGAGATGGCGGCTATGGAAGCCGAGCTAGCCGACGTGTGCGGCGAGTATCAGACTGCCGCGGCACTCAGTGGCGTCTGGAATCTCGAACTCGTCGCGGCCAGGGGCTACCTGGACAGGATCACGCGGAACGTGCGGGTGATGAAGTCCCTGGCTTAGAATTTTCCAGAGCGGTTTGCGCAGTTCCAATCGATCCTGGAGTCCTCGATTTCATCATCTCCAACATGCATGGCGCCAATGCGGAGAACCCTGAGGATGGCCCGGCGTTGCTCAACTGCATGAAGTTCATCCGTCTAGAAGCTAATTTGGAAGAGTCCTATTTAGCTGGCATGCCTGAGCGCCGAAAAATCGCCCCGACCGCAAAATTAGTAGCAGAGTGGCCGTTGTCTGCGGCTGCAACGCTTGGATCGTCAGTACGGGCGAGGGGCATTTTTCTCGAGGTCCGCGCGCGCCTTCCAGTGCCCTTGAAAAAGTTGCTCCATATCGAATCCCGCGTGCTGACCCTGCGCCTGCCGGAGGGCACGGATGCCGAGGTTGGAGCGGCAGCGGCGATTGTGTCCAAAGCCATGCAGGCTATCGAAGATCTGCCGGTAATCCCTCGCGAGGTCGAGGACATCCTGACGATCTCCTCCGGCGAGCGGCACCGCTGGCTGAAGGACGGTCGCTTGCAGAGCACCGGAACCAGGACGGTCAAACTTCGTGGCCGCGCAAGCAAGATCACCTTTCACGTGTTCGATCCACGCCAGATTGAAGATGTGCTCGATCGCGACCTGGTCACCGTCTGGCGCGAAGAAGACGCGGCCACGGCCGCTGAGAACCGGCGACGGGCCGCCGCAAAGTCGGCCCTGAAGCGCTCGCAAAAGAGGGACCGCGGGGCTGCAAATGATACCGACAAAAGCCGCGATGAGGCGACCCGCCCCAAGTTACGCGGATGGGAAGAATTCGATAGCGATGGGCTCTTACGCTGACTGGCGACCCCGGAACGCTGTGTCAGGTGCAGCGGCGTCGAGCCATGCCACCAGGACGAAATTGTCCACAGAACATCCAGTTTGACTGGGGTCCCTGGAAGCTTAGAACTTGTGTCGTGCTCCTCCAGTCGAATGAAGCTGCGTGTTCAAGAGATTGGGACGTCTGATCACACTTCGGGTCAAACTTGATCATCGGGGAGGTTCGCTCGCCATCGGGGGTTCGAGTCGGGAGAGCGCTACCGCCTTTCCCCCCACTCAGCCTCGCCGCATTTTGCACTTCGTTGCCGCGCGTAGCACCCAATAGATTTCAGGGACGCGCACATCGCAAGGCGCGGTAGGAGATCTCTGGCGAAAAGACGCAGCGGCTGAACCGCAGCCTCGGCAAAGATTTCAGCGAACTGCCGCCCGCACCAGTGCGAATACACCGCGAACGGCGCTGTCAGGCGGCCTGCCGCCTGGCATCGCGACGACGATCGACAAGGCGCCAATCGGTGTGCGGGCCGTCTCGCTGTCGATCTGGGCCGAATGGGCCTTGAATGTCTCCAACGCTGCTGAGCGATCACCTGCGCCAGCTGCACGATGCCCTTCACGTCTGATGCTCGACGCGGTCCACCGCGACAGAAACAAGCAAAGCGTAGCATCTATGCTCGGCCCGCACTTCCGAGCAGACACTTACTTTCTGGTCTGATGAGTGAGGCCGTGATCTATCCCGCCTGCTATGCATGGTGGAGAGGTCCGAACGAAGAATCCCTCAGCCCTAAAGCGAACGGCAAACCAGAGATGCCAACGCACGGCGACAAGGGTTGGGAACGGCATCCCACACTCGCCTAGCAGGCGTCTTGGCCACATTGTGGTGCGGCCCTCAGCTCAATGCGTGGCCGGCCAATCCATAAACCCACGGTCCGTTTTCTTCCCGGTTCAGGAATCGGCGCCCTTTGGACATGGTCGTAACGGTCTCGGCAACGCCAAGGCCGCACTGCTCGAGAAACGTGGCAAACACGCCATCCTTCTCCCGGGTATCGACTCGGACGAAGCGTCCTGCAAGATTTCTCAAATGAACGGCGGTGAGATGGACCGCGTCCAGATCGCTGCGCGTGACCACCGGGCCGATCACATAACCACGCCCGAATTCGCGACACATGGAATAGCCGACGATCTCGCCGCCACGGCTCAAAGTTTGGATTGAGGCATTCGCCGAAAGCAGTGCGAGCAGCCTCTCGCGGTCTGTCCCAAACGCACGCTTGTCGAGCGCCATGATTGCCTTCAGCCTGTCGCTCGGCAGCACTTGCAATTCACCATCCATGGCCGGCATAGCCGGGAGTGCCGACGAAACCTCCCCTTGGCGCATGAATACGATTCCCTCGGTCGTGAAACCAAGTGAGACATAGAGAGGATAGGCGGCATGGGTGGCGTTAAGCGCCAAATTGCGATCGCCACATTGCTCGAGTACCTGGTCCATGAGCCATCGGCCGCCGCCTTGCGCTTGTGTGCGGGGCGTTGTGATCACCACGCCGATGGTGGCGAAATCATCTCCTTGCGGAAACCACATCGCGCTGCCGAAAACCCGGCCAATGCCGTCTACGGCAACGATGCCGCGGCCCGCACGACGCAGCATATCCCAGTCCTTCGGCCGATGCGGCCAGCGGACTGAGATCGAGAGCGCGTGGAGCAGATCGACTTCGACTTCGTCGATGTCCCGCGCGACCAGTTCGAAAGACTTCAGGCGCACTGATCTCTGCATTTCAGTCGACCCGCTCCTTGTCCAAGTCCAGTGCTTGCTAGCACGTCCTGACGCCGCTGACGCTTCCGCAGCTGTCTTTTGCCCTATGATTGCACCCGAAAGCCAGCAGGTTTCGCTGGTTCCGGGCCGATATTCGAAATCTTCCGCCAAAGCATAGCTTCATTCGGCACGGAATGCTCTCGCCTGCTGCCACACTTGTCGCATCCAGCGAACTGCGTGTGGAGCGGCGCCCGGTGAATGTTGAGGAAATTCTTGCGAGGCTCATTGCGTTCCCCTCGGTCGTGGGCTCGCCCAATGGCGCGATCGTCGACTGGGTGCGTGAATATTGCGAGGCGGCCGGAGCGGAAGCGACCGTCCTTCGCGGGCCCGAAGGCGACCGGTCTAATCTGTTTGTCACAATCGGACCGCGGCGCGCCCGCGGCTACATCTTGTCGGGCCACATGGATGTCGTGCCGGCCGGGGAACAGGAATGGAACTCGGATCCCTTTGTGCTGCGTCAAGACGGCGCCAGGCTTCATGGTCGAGGCACCTCCGACATGAAGGGCTTTCTCGCCTGCGTGCTGGCCGCCCTGCCGCGGCTTGCGGCAATGAACTTGCAGCGGCCCATTCATCTCGCATTCTCCTATGACGAGGAGGCAGGTGCCCGTGGTGTGCCGCATCTCATCGCCGCTCTGCCAAACCTGTGCGAGAAGCCGCTTGGCGCGATTATCGGTGAGCCGAGCCGGATGGAAGCCGTGCGGGGGCACAAAGGCAAGGTGGCTGCGCGGCTCGAGGTGAGCGGACGGTCCGGCCATTCTTCACGGCCCGAGCTGGGACTGAATGCCGTGCACGCAATGGCAGGTCTCGTCACGCAGGTCGTGGCCTATGGCCAGACCCTTGCGAACGGGCCGTTCGACGCGGAATTCGAGCCTCCATACTCGTCACTGCAGGTCGGTGTCATCGCGGGCGGCCAAGCCGTCAACATCATCCCCGATCGCTGCACCGCCGACATCGAGGTCCGTGCCGTGCCGGGTGTTTCCCCATCATCTTTGCTCGAGCCCGTAAAGGGCCAGCTAATGGCTCTACGTAACAGCGGCTTCGAGGTGGCGTGGCGTGAGTTGAGCGCCTATCCGGGGCTCTCGCTCGCGCAAGGGAGTGAATTGGCGGTCCTTCTGGGCGAGTTGACGGGGCGCGAGCCGCTGCCTGCGGTGAGTTACGGCACGGAGGCTGGCCTCTATCAGCAGGCCGGCATCGATGCGATCATATGCGGTCCCGGCGATATCAGCCGGGCTCATCGTGCCAACGAGTATATCGAGATCGGCGAACTTGCTGCCTGCCAGAGCATGATCGAGCGTCTCGGCATGCGCCTTGTCGCATAGCGGGAGAGGGCAGGTTCATGGCTTTTCTTTTCAATTCCGACCCGGTGCGCGCAGCGGTCTTCCGCAAGGTTTTCGCACGCGAGCTTCCGGACGTGGAATTGTTCCACAGCAGCGAATGTGTCGACCCTGAGAAGGTGCGCTACCTTCTGACCTGGACGGCGCCCGATGACATCGGGCGCTATCGCAATCTCGAAGTGCTGTTTTCGCTTGGCGCCGGCGTCGACCAGTTCAAGCGTGAAAGCCTGCCTCGGCAGGTGAAACTGGTGCGCATGGTCGAGGACGGCATCATTCGCATGATGCAGGAATATGTCGTCCTCGGCGTGCTGAGCCTCCACCGGGATATGGTGGCGTATCGTGAACACCAGAGGTGCCGGACGTGGCGGGGTCTTGCCGCTCCGCAGGCGACCGAACGCCGGGTGGGGTTTCTTGGCCTTGGCATGCTGGCGCAGGCCGCCATCGAGCGATTGCTGCCGTTTCGCTTTCCCCTCGCCGCCTGGAGCCGAAGCAGTAAGGAGATCGAAGGGGTCACCTGCTTTCATGGCGCCGACCAGCTTGCCGGTTTTCTCGCGCAGACAGATATTCTCGTTTGCCTGCTGCCGCTGACGAACGAAACCCGCGGCATTCTCGATGCGGAACTCTTCTCCCGGCTGCCAGCCGGGGCGAGGCTGCTGCATGTCGGCCGCGGGCCGCAGTTAGATCAAACCGCCCTTGTCCAGGCTCTCGACAACGGTCACCTCGCTGCCGCGATGCTCGATGTCACCGATCCCGAGCCGCTGCCAGACGACCATCCGCTCTGGCGGCACCCGAAGGTGGCGATCACGCCGCACATCGCTTCCGTAACGCAAGCAGATTCTGCGGCGAAATCCGTCGTGGACAATATCCGGCGCCACCGCGCCGGAGAAGAACTGATCGGCCTCGTCGATCGGACACTCGGCTACTAACCAGGAAACATGACATGTCACTTCTGATCACGATCGACACAGATCCAGCCTTCGCGCCCAAGCAGGCATTACCGGCTCCGGAGCGGCTCATCTCCGGCAATCCCTCCTTCAAGACTTGGGCGCAGGACGCATCGAAAGGCGAGAAGGTCCTGACCGGCGTCTGGGAGGCGACGCCCGGCGAGACACATTCGATCAAAGGCACTACCTGCGAATTCTGCCACATCGTTTCGGGTCTCGTCGAAATCGAGGAGACAGGCGGTGAGACCAAGACTTACCGTGCCGGCGACAGTTTCGTGATGAAGCCGGGTTTTGTCGGCGTGTGGCGCACGATCGAAACCGTGCGCAAGATCTACGTCAGCGTTTACGACTGAGCTCAACGCTCAAAGTCCGGCCGAAGAGCGCGCGGCGGATCCAGAACAATCGACTTTCCAGGTCACGCCCAACGCGATTCGACGCCGTCGGGCGGCTCATCCTCGGCGGAAAATGCGGCGCGCTGTCGACTATTGTCCCGATGAAACTCGGTACGAGACACCTATTGTCGCTGCGTGTTGAGCAAGCTGCGACCTTCGGTACCCATCGGTCTCCAGGAGGATCTCAATGAAGGCTTACACGATAGCGCTCATTCCCGGCGACGGCATCGGCAAGGATGTGACCGAGGCGGGATGGCAGGTGCTGCAGGCGGCGGCAAAGCGAGGCGGTTTCGCCCTTGATCATACGAAATTTCCATGGTCGTGCGCCTACTATCTGGAAACCGGTGCGATGATGCCGCCTGACGGCGTCGAGATGCTGCGGAAATTCGATGCGATTTACCTCGGCGCTGTGGGGTGGCCAGCGAAGGTGGCAGACTCCGTATCGCTTCACGGGCTGCTTCTGCCGATCCGCAAAGGGTTCACGCAGTATGCCAACACACGCCCGCACAGGCTGTTGCCAGGCGTTCAGGGACCCCTTCGCCGTGATGGTTTCGACATCCTGTGCATCCGCGAGAACACGGAAGGCGAATATTGCGGCGCCGGTGGGCGCATTCATTCCGGCACGGCCAATGAGGTCGCGATCGAGACGGCAATCTTCACGCGTGAGGGCGTCGAAAGAATCCTCCGTTTCGGTTTCGAACAGGCGCGGACGCGTCGCAAGCAGCTCGCATCCGTCACCAAATCCAACGCGCAGAGACATTCGATGGTTTTCTGGGATGAGGTCACGCGCGAGGTGGCGAAAGACTATGCCGATGTGGAGGTCTCGCACTACCACGTCGACGCCATTGCCGCCCGCATGGTCCTGGCGCCTGAAAGCCTCGACGTGATCGTCGCCTCGAACCTTTTTGGCGACATCCTCACCGATATTGGAGCAGCCATTCAGGGCGGACTGGGTCTCGCCGCCTCCGCCAATATCAATCCCGATCGCAGCGCGCCCTCCATGTTCGAGCCTGTCCATGGTTCGGCACCCGATATCGCGCATCTCGGCATCGCCAATCCGATCGCCGCGATCTGGTCCGGCGCCATGATGCTCGGCCATTTGGGCGAGGGGCAGGCCGCGGCCGAAGTGATGTCGGCGATCGAGTCCGCAACCACACGTGGGATAGGCACGATTGCAGGCAAGGACACGACTGAAGCAATCACGCAGGCCGTGCTGGCAGGATTAAGCTGAAGGAGCAGAGGAAAAGACCATGAACGCGATAACGAAGATCGGTTTCCTGAAGGATGGGAATTTGTTTCGCCAGCGGGGACTTATTGGCGATGTCTGGCAGCATGCGCACAGCAACGCGACTGTCGATGTGACCGATCCGGCCAGTCTGGAGGTGCTTGGAACCGTGCCCGACATGGGCCGGGATGAGACAAGGGCTGCAGTAGACGCCGCCCAGGCGGCGTTCAAGGACTGGAAGGCCAGGACCCATGCCGAACGCGGAGCGCTTCTGGAACGCTGGCACAGCCTGATATTGGAAAATGAAGAGGACCTGGCGTTGCTGCTGACGCTGGAACAGGGCAAGCCTCTGGCGGAGGCACGCGGTGAAATCCGCTATGGCGCCTCCTTCGTGAAATGGTTCGCCGAAGAAGCACGCCGGATCGGTGGCGCGACCATTCCGTCGCCCACGCCCGATCGCCGCATTCTGGTGCTGAAGGAGGCCGTCGGCGTCTGTGCCATCATCACGCCATGGAATTTCCCCAACGCGATGATCACGCGCAAGGTGGCGCCGGCGCTGGCCGCGGGTTGTACGGTTGTCATCAAGCCGTCGGAATTCACGCCATTCTCGGCGCTGGCGCTCGTCGTCCTGGCGGAACGGGCAGGTATTCCTGCCGGCGTGATCAACATTGTGACCGGCATGCCCGTCGAAATCGGCAACGAATTGATGGCTAACGAGACGGTGCGCAAGATCTCGTTCACCGGCTCGACCCGCGTCGGAGCGCTGCTCATGCGTGGCGCGGCCGATAGCATCAAGCGGCTCAGCCTCGAGCTCGGCGGCAACGCGCCCTTTATCGTCTTTGACGACGCCGATCTGGGCAATGCAGTGGAGGGGGTAATCGCATCCAAGTTCCGAAGTGGCGGTCAAACCTGCGTTTGCGCGAACCGGATTCTCGTGCAGACGGGCGTGTACGACGCTTTCGCAGAAAAGCTGAGCCAGCGCGTATCGCGAATGAAGGTTGGCGCAGGGACCGACGACGGCACTGAGATCGGCCCGATGATCAATGCGGCCGCGATTGACAAGATCGAGCGTCACATCGCGGATGCACAGGCGAAAGGCGCGCGGATCATCGCCCAAAGCGAGACGGTGCCGGACGGCAAGCAGTATGCACGGCCCGTTGTGCTGGGAGAGGCTACCACCGAAATGCTCCTGGCATCGGAAGAGACGTTCGGCCCGGTGGCCCCGCTGTTTCGCTTCGAGACCGAAGAAGAGGCCATCGCGATCGCGAACGGTACGCCCTTTGGCCTTGCCGCCTACTTCTACACCGACAATCTCAAACGGTCATGGCGTGTTGCCGAGGCGCTGGAGTTTGGTATGGTCGGGCTCAACACAGGCATGATCTCGACCGAGGTAGCGCCTTTCGGCGGTGTCAAGCAGTCAGGGGTGGGTCGCGAAGGATCGCAGCTCGGCATCGAGGAATATCTCGAGGTCAAGACGCTTCATGTTGGCGGGCTTAACTAGTTCTCTTGCAAGCAGGTGGAAACAACTTCTGCTCCAAGCATTGGAACAACAAGAAAGGGGCGGTGAAACCCGCCCCTTCCTTGTATTGCGCCCAGTGGTTATTAACCTGGTGGAAGCGCCTCTACCTGGCACGACTACACTGGCAACAGACGTTCAGGCCAATTCGCGAACGGGCTCCAGTCCGACGGCGCCAGCCAGACCGCCGATGTCCTTGATTTCGGTGTACTCGTAGTAAGGGTTCGCGGGTTCGTGGCCACGGTTCACCCACACTTTGCTCTTGATGCCAAGATCATAGGCGGTCATGAGATCGTAGCGGAATGAAGACGACACATGCGTAATGTCCTCCGGGCCGCAGCCGAGCTTGTCGAACATATATTCAAAGCCCTTCATGTGCGGCTTGTAGGCGCCAGTCTCCTCGGCCGTGATGATCATGTGGAAGGGTGCGCCGAGTTTCTCAACGTTCGACATGATCAGGCTCTTCATGGAATTCGACAGGATCACCAGCGGGATTTCCTTGGCGACCTTGGCCAGTCCGGCAGGGACATCCGGGTGCGGACCCCATGTCGGTATTTCCGAATAAATGCGCTGCGCATCCTCAGGCCGGAACGTCACGTTGTTGCGCTTGCAGGCGCGCTCCACGGAATTGTGCACGACCTCGCTATAGGGCTTCCAAGCGCCAAGAACCTCATCGAGGCGGTAGGCCGAGAAATCCTTGATGAACTGCGCCATTGCGGCTGGGGAGAGCTCCGCACTGTAAACTCGTCTCGCCGCGCCGGCCATGTCGAAATTGGTCAGCGTACCGTAGCAATCGAAGGTGATGTATTTCGGTCTAAACCGCGTCATTGCCGTCTATCCTTCCTATTCTGGCGGCACAGCGTGCCTTTTACGACAAGGATCATAACGAGCAGCGGAAAGGACTAGTCGCCGCATTCTCTGCCGCGCGAAGCAGATTGTTTTGTATCGTGGTAGGGCTTTGGCAGAGAGTTGCGCACGACCTGGTTGCGAATTTGCCAGGAGCTTCCTCGCCTCGGCTCGTCGGCATAAAATGCGGCGCCGGCCGCAAAGGAAAGTCAAAAGACCTCACCTACCGGAACGCGTCGGGAGGAACTGCTGTCGGCCGCAGCCTAACTTGGCATTGAAGAATTCAGGCCGGGAAACCACCCATGACCGCAGAGCGCGTCACGCTCAAAACAATGACAACCGAGCATTTGAACGATGCTGTCGAATTGTCCCGCCAGGTCGGATGGCCGCACCGTCGTGAAGACTGGGAACTGATGCAATCGCTCAGCCAAGGCGTGGTTGTCCAGGAGGAAGGATGCGTGGTGGGGACGATCTTGATGACGCCCTATGGCCACGATGCCGCTACCGTCAACATGGTCATCGTCGATGCCGCAATGCGCGGTCGCGGGCTCGGGCGCAGGCTGATGGAGGAGGCGCTTTCCAAGGCAGGCGAGCGCACCTGCTATTTGGTGGCGACTCAGGAAGGGCTTCCGCTCTACGAGAAGCTGGGATTTGTCGCGACCGGCAAGATAGTGCAGCACCAAGGCCTGGCGCCGCCTGTAGACGCGCCGGAACATGTGTCATGGAGCGAGGACGGCGACCAGGCGCGCCTTGTCGCTCTGGATCGGGCGGCGTTTGGTCATGACCGGTCGGCGCTCATGCGCTCGTTGCGCGAGCGCGCGAAGTTCGCCGTCGTTCGCGATCAAGGCGATGTTCAGGCGTTTGCGGCACTTCGTCGGTTTGGCCGCGGGCTGGTCATTGGGCCGGTGGTGGCGAGGAACCTTTACGAAGCGAGATGCGTGATCGATTTCCTGCTGGCCGACTGTCCGGGCGAGTTTGTCCGCATCGACACGGACGAATCCACAGACCTCGGCGAATGGTTTACCCGGCGCCGACTGGCTCGCGTCGGCGATGGCATAACGATGCGACGAACCGCAGGCGAGCCGAAGGACGAAACCACACCACACCGGACTTATGCGCTCGTCAGTCAGGCGCTACGCTGAAATCGGAGGAAGAAATGCTTGCAAACTCCCTGATCGAACTCGATCGCGCACATCTGGTTCACCCGTTTTCATGCTATCGGAGCCACGAAGAGACGGGCGTGCGGGTGCTCAAATCCGCCAAGGGCGCGACGGTGACCGAGGCAAGCGGGAAAACCTTGCTGGACGGATTCGCGGGTCTATGGTGTGTAAACATCGGATACGGGCAGGAAAGTGTTGTCGAGGCAGCGGCCAAGCAGCTAAGAGAGCTCCCTTATGCGACGGGATATTTCGGGCTGGGGTCGGAGCCGGCCATTCGTCTTGCCGCCCGGCTTGCCGAACTGGCGCCTGGCGATCTGAACCATGTCTATTTCACGCTGGGCGGTTCCGACGCGATAGACAGCACGATCCGTTTCATTCGCTATTATTACCACGCCAAGGGTACGCCGCGAAAAGACCAGTTCATCTCGGTCGAGTATGGCTACCATGGATCCTCGACGGTAGGGGCAGGTCTGACCGCGCTGCCGGCTTTCCATGCGGGCTTTGGCGTGCCTTACGACTGGCAGCACAAGATCCCCTCGCACTACGCCTATCGCAATCCGGTCGGTGCCAACCCGCAGGCGATCATCGATGCATCGGTCGCGGCGCTGCGCGCCAAAATCGCTGAACTGGGCGCCGATCGCGTCGCGGCCTTCTACGCTGAACCTATCCAGGGTTCGGGTGGTGTCCTGGTTCCACCAGCAGGCTGGCTAAAGGCCCTGCACGCCGTGTGCAAAGAACACGACGTTCTGTTCGTTGCCGACGAAGTCATCACTGCGTTTGGCCGCACGGGCCCCCTTTTCGCTTGTGAGGAGGACGAGGTCGTGCCGGATCTGATGACCACAGCGAAAGGACTGACGTCGGGCTACGTGCCGATGGGCGCCGTCTTCATGACCGACCATGTGTATAATACGATCGCGGACGGAGCCGGCAAAGCGGCTGTCGGCCACGGCTATACCTACTCAGCCCATCCGGTGAGCGCGGCAGTCGGGCTCGAATGCCTGCGTCTCTATGAAGATGGCTTGCTCGAGAAAGGGCGCAAGGCCGGGAATCGCCTGATGGACGGCCTCCGCTCGCTCGCCGATCACCCGCTGGTTGGCGATATTCGCGGTCGCGGCATGCTGGCCGCAATCGAGCTTGTCACGGACAAGGAGCGCAAAACACCACTGCCGGCGGCCGCCGATCCGGGGCGCCGCATCTTCGACCGCGCGTGGGAGAACGGCCTTGTCATTCGCGCCTTCAACAGCGGTATCCTCGGCTTTGCGCCGCCGCTCTGCTGCACGGACGACGATATCGATGGTATCCTCGAACGCACGCGAATGACGCTGGATCAAACGCTCGAAGACAAGGACGTGCGGGCAGCGATGAAGGGTTGACCGATGCCATCGCCGAAGCGAACTTGGCAATTTCAGCTATGTGGAACGTCCTTACGTTGCACAAACGTGGCGGAACAGTGTATGGCTCTCACGACCGCCGAGCGCGCCTTTTCATCTGTCGAAAATGATGTCGAGAGGCAAATGGGATTTTACGATCGGTGACTTCAGCACGACGAAGCTGAAATATTTGTCGATCCCGATATCCATTTCGAGCATGCGCTCCATGATCGTCTGATACTCGCTTACGCCCGCCGTGACGAACTTCACAAGGTAATCGTATCCGCCCGAAATCAGATGGCATTCGATAACAGAATCGACTTTCTGAATGGCGGTGAGAAATCTCGCGAAGTCATACGGTTGATGGTGCTTGAGCGTAACCTCGGTGAAGATCGTTAGAGTCTGTCCGAGCTTGGACACGTCGATCTGGGCGGAATAGCCGGTAATGAAGCCTTCCGCCTGAAGCTTTTTCACTCGCATCAGGCAAGGACTCGGCGAAAGGTTGACCAGGTCGGCAAGCTCGACGTTGGTGACGCGCCCGTTCTTTTGCAGTTGGGATAAGATCTTGATGTCGATCTTGTCGAGCTTCATCGCAAACCTGTCACACCTTTGAACCGCGGACCGTCCGGCAGACGGCGTCCGTCACTTCCTACGTGGTCGCTGTCCCACCAACGTCCGGCGTCAGCACGCCTTCACTCGTCACCGCTTCTACAGCGCTCATCAACCGGAAGGCGGCTGCGCCTTCGCCCAGATGTTCGAGCATCTGGGCAGCGGTCCAGAAGGTGGCCACGGGGTTGGCAATGCCCTTGCCGGCGATGTCGAAAGCCGATCCGTGGATTGGCTCGAACGTCGAGGGATAGCGCCGCTCGGGATCAATGTTGGCGGTCGGTGCAACGCCGAGACTGCCCGCGAGCGCGCCTGCAAGGTCCGACAAAATGTCGGCGTGGAGATTGGTGGCGACGATCGTATCGAGGCTGCGAGGTTTGAGCGTCATACGCACCGTCATAGCATCAACCAGCATCTTGTCCCACGCGACGTCAGGGAACTCTTGCGCCACCTCGGCTGCGATTTCATCCCACATTACCATGCCGTGACGCTGCGCGTTGGACTTCGTAACAACAGTCAGGAGCTTTCGCGGCCGTGACCGCGCCAGCCGGAATGCATAGCGCATGATGCGGGTGACGCCGACGCGCGTGAAGATCGTGACTTCGGTTCCCACCTCCTCGGGAAGCCCGCGATGGGCGCGGCCGCCGTGGCCCGAATACTCGCCCTCCGAATTCTCCCGCACGATCACCCAATCCACATCACCAGGGCCGACGCCCGACAGCGGCGAAGCGATGCCGGGCAGTATCCTGGTCGGCCGCACGTTCGCGTACTGGTCAAAGCCTTGGCAGATCGGCAGCCGGAGGCCCCAGAGCGTGATGTCGTCGGGCAGATCGGGGACGCCTACCGCGCCAAAGAAGATGGCGTCGAAGCGCTTGAGTTGCGTCATGCCATGTTCGGGCATCATCCGGCCATTGGCCTTATAGTAGTCCGAGCCCCAGTCGAAGTGCTGGACGCGCAGCTTGAAGTCGCCGCAGCGCTGCTGCAGCGCCTCAAGCGCCTGGAGGCCGGCGGCGATCACCTCTGGGCCGATCCCGTCGGCAGGAATGGCGGCAATCTCATATTCGCGCATCGTCACTTCCCTGTTTTGAGCACTCGCGGCCTCAATCTCGTGTGCGCCGGTTGTACCTTGGCAAGCTGATCTCCTTAGAATTCAGCGACCTTGCCCCACGCAGCGCTCTTCAGGCGTTCGGGCCTATAAGGACGCGGATCGACAATAGGCTCGCTGCCTGAAATTATGTCGGCGATCATATGCCCTGCGCCGGGGCCAATCCCGAAGCCGTGACCACTGAACCCCGCCGCCAGGATGAAACCCGGAATCCCCTCCACTTCGCCGACTGCGGGAATGCCGTCGGGTGTACTGTCGATATAACCCGCCCAGACATCGGAGATCGCGACGCGCTGGAGTTCGGGGATCAATTCGCAGGCTCTTCGATATGTCAGCCGAATCTGTCCCATGTCAGGCTTCGGGTCGAGAATCCGGTTCCGTTCCATTGGCGTAATATCGTCAAGGCCCCATTTGCGCAGGCTTTCATGGCCCTGACGCCAGCCCTCGAAGGCGCCCGGAGCGAGATTGCGCCAGCGGCGTGCGAACATCGGTATAAACTCGCGGCTGAACCTGAACTGCTGTGGCGTTGGATCGACGCGAGCCCGCCCGCTGATCGCCAGCGTGTATCCACCGTTGCTGCGCTGCGTCAGCGAGACGCTCGCGGTATGCAGGGTATCAGGCAGGCCAGTTGCGCCTGGCGCCACGGCTAGAATGGATTGACGCACGGCAGCTTGCGGAAAGCGCATACCAAGCTGGTTGCAGAAGGAGGAAGCCCAGGCGCCTCCGGCCATGACCACGGTCTTCGCACGGATGGTTCCCGCTTCCGTCACGATGCCGCTGACCCTGCCGGCGCTCAACTCCAGTCCACGCGCTGCGCAATGCTGATTCACGGTGCCGCCCGCCGCCATGATTCCGCGCGCGGCAACCGGCACCGCCTTGGAGGGATCCGCCGTTCCGTCAGTCGGTGAGAAAACGCCGCCCTTCCATTCGCGTCCGGTCGCCTTGCCCCGCTCGGTGGCTTCCTCCGCGCACAGAACATGCGTCGTAACGCCTACCGTCCTGGCGAAGTCACGCCATTTCGCCCAGCCCGCCAGCTCATGTTCGTCCTGTGAGAGATAGAGGAGCCCGCAACGGCGAAATCCAGTATCCTCGCCAGTCTCCTGAGCCACCTTCTCCCAGAGATCGAGACTCTTGGTCGCCATCGGCAGCTCGCGCGCATCGCGGTTCTGCTGGCGGCACCAGCCCCAGTTTCGGCTGGACTGCTCCGCCGCCACGCGCCCTTTCTCGACCAGGGCGACGCTGACGCCGCGGCGTGCGAGATAATACGCCGTGAACACGCCCACCACGCCGCCCCCGATGACGACGACCTCCGCCTCGCGAGGCAGTGATGGACTGGCTTCGATATGCATGAGTGGTGCAGGCATGGGCGGGAAACCTGTGTTTGACACAGCCTAGTGCATGGACTTCAGCCATAACCCGCGAAATTCGTAGGCGGGCGAAATATCCTGCCGTTTGAGCCGTGGGGGACGGACAATTGTTGCGACTCGAGACCGGTTGCGTCCTCACCACCGGAACCGGGCATATCCTCACCTGTTCGGATCGGCCCGGGATGACCATGAGCGTGACGCTGCAATGAGTTTGCTCCTGCTGTCACGATGCTCTGGCACCATTGGCGGAGCGATGGTCGCCCCGGTTTCGAGGGATTCGGCCGTGGCAGCAGCCACGGCTCCTTGCCATGGTAGGCACATACTGTCGTCGCAAGGATGAACTTGCCTGATCTGTTCCCGTGGCGCTGGAACAGGCGCAGAGTGAAATGCCAAATTTGGCCTCCTTTGCAGAAGTTCGTGCTGCCTGCGTGCCGAATTTCAACGACTCTGCCGGCCAGAATGGGTCACACTCATTGTCGATTAAGGTCCGTTACTCCCCGGACATCCGCCACACAGTGCCACGATGGCAGGGAGGTTTGTAAGTGAGCCGGAGAGTTCACGATAGGGAACAGTTTGACCGATTGATCGCCCCGGGCGGAGATCGACAACGCAATCCGCAGCGGGCTGAAGAGCGCGGCTGAAAAGGGAGAGGTCTCGATGATCGCCAGCATCCAAGCTGTAGCTCCTCATGAAGTGGCGCTCTCGGTGCGCGATCTGACCGTAAGTCTGCCGGCCGGCATGGAGCGGGTCCATGCGGTCGAGAATATCTCGTTTGATCTGAAACGCGGCCAGATCCTTTGCATCATAGGCGAGTCCGGATCGGGCAAGTCGGTCACGGCAAACGCGATCATGGGCCTTCTGCCAAAGGTGATCCGCGTCTCAACGGGTGCGATCCAGCTGGAGGGGATGAACATCATCGGCATGTCTCCCGACAAGCTGCGCAACCTGCGGGGACGGATCGTGTCGATGATTTTTCAGGACCCGCTCTCCGCGCTCAACCCCTTGATGACAGTGGGTGCGCAGATTGACGAGGTCATGGCCGCGCATGGATACGGCACGCCAAAAACCTGCCGCAGCCGCGCCATCGAGCTGCTCACCGAAGTGGGCCTGCCAGATCCCGAACTCATGTATCACCAGTATCCTTTCCGGCTTTCTGGCGGGCAGCGGCAGCGCGTCATGATCGCCATGGCCCTGGCGCTCGAGCCGACGGTGCTGATCGCCGATGAACCGACCACCGCGCTCGACGTAACCACCCAGGCACAGATCCTGGAACTTATCCGAGACATTCAGCGCCGCAAGGGCATGAGCGTGATGTTCATCACCCACGATTTCGGCGTGGTGGCCGAGATCGCCGACAGTGTCGTGGTGATGGAAAAGGGTCACATCGTCGAGCAGGGCAGCGCCGAGCAGGTCTTGAAGGCGCCCAAGCATCCTTACACCCAGCGCCTGATCGCGGCCGTACCGCATCTGATCGGCGAGGATCGCCCTCGTGCGGAGCCTGGCAGCAAGGAGCCAATCCTGAAGGTCGAGGGTCTGGTGAAGACCTATCGTGGCGGCGGTGCGTTGTTCGGCGCGCAGCGAATTGTGAAAGCTGTGAACGAGGTTTCGTTCGAACTGGCGCCTGGCCGGACGCTGGGGGTCGTGGGCGAGAGCGGTTCAGGAAAATCCTCGCTGGGCCGGCTTCTGATCAAATTGCTGGACAGCGACGGCGGCGAGATTTTGTTCGAGGGGTCCGACATAGCAAAGCTTTCCGAAGCGAAGTTCCGCCCGCTAAGACCGCGGATCCAGATGATCTTCCAAGATCCCTTCGCGTCCCTGAACCCACGCTCAACGGTCGGCCACATCATCACGGTTGGCCCCGTGGCACACGGGATGCCTTATACGCAAGCGCGCGAAGAAGCGCGGGTGCTTCTGGCCCATGTCGGTCTCGATGCTGGCGCCTTCGACCGCTATCCGCACGAGTTTTCGGGTGGGCAACGCCAGCGCATAGGCATCGCTCGGGCTTTGATGTTTAAGCCGAGGCTTTTGATTGCTGACGAGGCGGTCTCCGCGCTCGACGTCTCGATCCAGGCGCAGATCCTGCAGCTCCTGGACCAGATCCAGCGCGAGACCGGCGTGTCGATGGTCTTCATCACGCACGACCTGCGCGTGGCCAGCCAGATCTGTGACGAAATCGCCGTGATGCAGAAGGGCCGGATCGTCGAGCGCGGACCGCCCTCGCAGATATTCTTGAACCCGCAGGCGGCCTACACGCGCCAACTGGTAGCGGCAATCCCAGGGGAGCGGCCGGGCAATGCCCGTCGCGTTGCAGCAAACGCATGAGAATAACAAGAGAGGAACTATCATGACCAAAAATTCAACGACTACTTCCAACTACTCGAGACGCCAGGCGCTGCGACTGATGGCCATAGGTGGAGCCGCGGGCATAATCGCGCCCAATCTGCTGGGCAAGCCCGCTTTCGCCAAGACTCCTGCCGCGGGTCCGTCCGGTCGCGTCGTCGTCGGTCTTTCACAAGAACCAACGGTCTTCAATCCGTTGATGGCGCATATCGAAGTCGATGACGCGGTCCATTTCTCGGTTTTCGATGCGTTGGTCAGGATGGACGCTAAAGGCGTCCTCCAGCCGAATCTCGCAGCCGAGGTTCCAAGCCAGAAAAATGGCGGCATTTCGGAAGACGGCCTCAACTGGCGCATCCGGTTGCGTGACAATGTCCGCTGGCACGACGGTGAGCCCTTCACGGCCGAGGACGTGAAGTACACCCTTGAGCTCATCACGAATCCGAAGTTTCGCGCCTGGCGTACAAGCGGCCATTCGCTCGTACAGGACATTAAGGTGGTTTCGCCCACCGAGATCACATGGCGGATGAAGGAGGTTTTCGCGCCCTATCTGTCGTTCCTGGCCGAGACTTTCATCGTGCCCAAGCACATGCTGGAAAAAGAGGCCGATCCGAATACTGGCGCGTTCAACCAGGCGCCGGTCGGCACCGGCGCATTCAAATGGAGCCAGCGCGTCGCGGGCGATCATATCGAACTCGTCGCCAATCCCGACTATGCCGGCGAAGGTCCCTATATCGAGCAACTCATCTTCAAATACATCCCCGACATGACCGTGCTCTACACGCAGTTCAAGAGCGGCGACGTGGACGTGGTCGACCAAGCCTACATCACGGCTGACCACTACACGGAGGCTCATGAACTGCCGGATCGGGTGGTGACGCTGGAGACAGGGTCGGCGCTCGAGTCCATCTATCTCAATCTTGAGCGTCCGCAGTTCAAGGAACTGGCGGTGCGCCAGGCGCTCTATGCCGCAATCGACAGGAAGGCGGTCGTCGACACGATCTACTACGGCGTGGGCGCCCTTACCGAGACTTTCATGCCGAAGGAGTCCTACTACTACGACCCGAAGCTGCCGGTTCAGGAGTTCAATCTGGACCGGGCGCGCCAAATCCTTGATGAGGCCGGCTGGGCGCCGGGTTCAGATGGAATTCGCGCAAAAAATGGGGTGCGACTGTCCTTCTCCAATTCGACGACGTCAGGCAACAACCTTCGTGAGCAAACACAGCAATTCCTGCAGCAGACATTTGCCGAGATCGGCGTCGAGATGGTCATCTCGAATTTACCCCCAGCCGTCATGTGGGGCGAATTCTGGCTGAAGTCGCAATTCGACACCGCCATGGTAGGAGTCACCTATCTGATTGCCGCGGACCCCGACGCCACAAACCGCCTCCATACGAAGGCAATCGCTGCCCAAGGCGGACACGGTTCGAACACCGGGCAATACTCCAACCCTGAGGTCGATGCTTTGCTCGAAAAGGGTGCTCGCAGCTTCGATCCGGAAGAGCGGCGCGGGATCTATAATCGCGTGCAGGAATTGGTGCGCCAGGACCTGCCCTTCCTGCCGCTGTTCGCGTACACAAACGTCCTCGGGCGCAAGAAGGGATTGGATGGTTTCGAGCCCAACGCCAACACGCGCACTGCGTCGTGGCATGCCGCAGCCTGGCAGTGGAAGGCCTAATCACGCAGTTGCCGCGGCCCAATTTCACTGGTGCGGCGGCAACAACTGAAATCGTCAACCTACAACGGAGGATTCAGAATGCGCGGCTTCCTGCTCAATCGCCTCTCGCAGAGCCTGGTGCTGCTTGTGATCGTTTCGATCATCGGCTTCGGCATTCTGAACCTCCTTCCCGGCGGCCCGCTGGCGCAATTCGGACTCGATCCCGGAATGACCCAGCAGGATATCGAGCGCCTTAAGGGGCTGCTGGGCCTCGATCGGCCTATATGGATCCAATATCTGGACTGGGCTTGGCGGCTGGTGCAGGGCGACTGGGGTCACTCATTCCGCGACGGAGCGCCGGTATTGCAGATCATTGGCAGCCATCTCTTTGCCACACTGCTGCTGATGGGATCCTCAACCGCGATTGCGATCTCTCTTGGCGCCTGGATTGGAATCCGCGGCGCCACGCGCCGCTACTCGCTGTTCGACTATCTCGCAACTGTCGGTGCTATGGTTGCATTGTCGGTCCCTACCTTCTGGTTCGGCCTCGTCGGCATCTACATCTTTACCCTGAAGTTGGGCTGGCTGCCGGCGGGCAATATGTCCGAGATCGGCGATAGCTCGGTCCTGGGCTATCTCCACCATCTGATCCTGCCAAGCATCGTTCTGTCGCTGGTCCATGTCGCGATCTGGAGCCGCTATATGCGGACGGCGACCCTCGACGCCATCAGCCAGGACTTCGTCAAGACGGCTCGGGCCAAGGGGTTGAGTGAACGCCGGATTCTGATGAAGCATGTCGTCGGCAACGCGCTTTTGCCGATGATTACCTTGGCCGGAATGCAGCTTCCCAGCGTTCTCACTGGCGCGCTGGTGACCGAAACTGTCTTTACCTGGCCAGGAATGGGACGGTTGTTTCTTGATAGCCTTGGTTACAGCGACTATCCGGTTGTGATGGGGCTTTTGATGTTCTCGGCTATCCTCGTTCTGCTTGGAAACCTGATCGCCGACATTGTCGTCGCTATCGTCGATCCGCGCATTCGTCTGGCTTGAGCGCGCAACTTCCCCCGACAGGAGACAGCCGACATGACCGCTCTCACCGCAAATGCAGCTCCAAGCCGCTGGACAAACAACCGCGCGGCGCTTCGTTTCATGCGACATCGCCTGGCGCTGCTCGGCTTGGCGATGATCGTCTTCCTGACCCTTGCTTGCGTCCTCGGCCCCCATCTCTTGCCGTATGACTCACTGTATATCGATCTGCGGGCTCGCTTTGCTCCTCCGCTTACGGGTCACCACTTTCTAGGCACAGATCCGCTCGGCCGCGACCTGGCGGCAAGGCTCTTGATGGCAGGACGTATCTCGCTGCTGGTGGGCTTCTTCGCCATGCTGTTGTCGACGCTGATTGGCACGCTCGTTGGGGTAATTGCTGGATACCGCGGCGGCTGGATCGGGGCGACGCTGATGCGCACGGTCGACGCCTTTCTGGCCTTCCCGTCTATCTTTCTTGTGCTGGCACTTGCCGCAGCGCTGAAACCCAGCCCGATAATGATTACCGTCGTCATCGCTGCGACCAGCTGGATGGAAGTAGCCCGAATTGTGGAGGCCGAGGTCCGCTCGCTCCGCGAGCGCGAATTCGTCCAGGCTGGGCGAATGCTGGGGCTGAGCGGCACGCATATCATGTTTCGGGAGATACTTCCCAACGCCATCGGTCCAATTATCGTTGCTTCGACCTTGACGGTCGCGCGCGCCATTCTCATGGAAGCCTACATCAGCTTCCTCGGCTACGGCATTCAGCCGCCACTGCCAAGCTGGGGCAACATGCTCAATGGCGCCCAGCAATATCTGGGCAGCGCACCATGGCTGGCAATCATTCCCGGAGCGGCAATCACCATCGCGGTAACCAGCTTCAATTTCATTGGCGACGGACTGCGTGACGCGCTGGACGTCCGGGATGACCATATTTGAAGTGCCGCGAGCGATCGCTTTCTTAATCCCTGGAACATCAAGAGAAGTCAGCAACGTGCACGAGCCCAGAATCGAAAAGAACACGCCATACTGGTGGGAAGCGGCGCCCGTCATGCCGCTGCCGCCGCAGCGCGTGGCAAAGACACTTGACGTGGCAATTGTCGGCGCCGGTTATGCCGGGCTTTCGGCCGGGCTTGTGCTGGCGCGCGAGGGACGCTCGGTCGCCGCTTTTGATGCGATGAATCCGGGCGAGGGTGCTTCCACGCGCAATGGCGGGATTACGAGCGGGAGCATCCGGCCGGACTACGCCACGATCACCAAGCGCTTCGGTGAAGAGAAAGCCATGGCGATCGAGGCCGAGGGCAAGGTTGCGCGCGAATTCCTCTACGACTTCATCAAGACCGAAGGGCTCGACTGCGACTTCCGACTGGTTGGCCAGTTCAAAGGCGCTTTCGGATACGGACAGTACGAGAAGATGGCACGCGGCGCCGAGACTCTGGCAAAGAAACTGGGGATCGAGTCCTACGCCGTTCCGCATGCCGAGCAGCGAGACTATATCGGCACCGATTTCTACCGCGGCGGAACCGTTCGGATGGACATTGGCGGCCTGCACCCCGCAAAACTCCATGCTGAACTCCTGCGGGTGGCGCTCGCATCCGGGTTGCCAGTCCATTCGCATACAGCGGTCAAAGCGATCGAGAGGAATGGTTCGGGGTTCCGCGTCGTGACTTCGGCAGGGACCGTGGATGCACGGCAGGTTCTGGTCTGTACCAATGGATACACCGACGGCGCCGCCCCCTTTCTGCGCCGCCGCCTGGTTCCGGTCCGCAGTCGGATCATCGTGACAGAGGAACTCGCGCCCGATGTCATGGCCCGCCTGATGCCGAAGCTAATGACGATCACCGAGAACCGGCAACTTGGTTTCTATTATCGTCCCTCGCCTGACGGAAAGCGCATTCTGCTGGGAGGGCGCGACAGTTCTCGCGTCGGCGATCCGATTGCCCCGAAACTTCTCCTACGCAAGGGCCTGGTGAACCTGTTCCCGGAGCTGGAAAACGTGCGCCTTTCGCATTGCTGGTTCGGCAACGTCGCGATGAACCGCGACATGCTGCCCCGCATCTTCGAGAAGGACGGTGTGGTCTATGCCACCGGCTTCTGCGGTTCGGGCGTGGTCTGGGCACCATGGGTCGGTATGCGTGCGGCCCACAAGCTTATGGGGCATGGCGAGCAGTCGCGCACGGCGTTCGACTTTCGACCGCCTTCCGCCATTCCGCTCTATCGCGGCAATCCATGGTTCATGCCGGCGATTATCCAGGGCTATCGGTTGCAGGACCGTATCGCCTTCTGGCGCGCCAGCCGCTGACAGCCAAAGGTGACGGCCTTTTTGACCATTCGTCGCTGCGGCCCGGCTGGAGGCATCTCGGCCGTGCCGCAGATCAAGAGGCTATCGCCGACGGCGAACGCTTCTGGGCGCATGCCTTCGAATATGGCTGCGCCACGAACGGCATCGAGCATCGTACGACTAACGCCAAGCATCATTGGACCAATGGACAGGTCGAAAGGATGTATCGCACGATCAAGGACGCTACGGTCAAACGCTTCTACTACGAGACCCACGATCAGCTCAGGTAACACCTCGCCGACTTCGTTGCCGCCTACCACTTCGCTGCAAGCTCAAGACCCTCAAGCGCGATCCAACGGACTCGCGAGCAGGTTACGCCGCCCTGCGCCGAACTGGAACTCGGTCGGGCTTGAGCAGTTCGTATCGATCAAGGGATCAAAAAACCCGCACATCTGGCGAAGTCCTAGATGATTTCGGTACATTCTTTCGAGCGCACGATGCGATGAAGGGCTGATCGGAACTTTGCTTCCGCATTCTTGGCAGCCGAGGTTGGTTGGAACATGTCGCCCCGAGTCGAACGCATTCACAGTGATGAGCGTCTCCCGGCCGAGGTCGACGTCGTCATAGTCGGCGGCGGCATCCTAGGCTCTACGGCCGCCTATTTCCTGGCGAAGCGTGGCCTCTCTGTGGCTCTGCTCGAGAAGGGGCACGTCGCCTGTGAACAATCGAGCCGAAACTGGGGTTGGTGCCGTCAGCAGAACCGCGATCGGCGCGAACTGCCGCTCTCGGTGATCTCCATGCGACTGTGGGACGAGCTGACGCGCGATATCAATCGGGACCTTGGATTTCGACGCTGCGGTCTCGTCTTTGCGACTCACGACGAGGCTGTGCTCGCCGGCTGGGAAAGGTGGCGCGAGGTCGCCAGGGAGTACGAGGTCGACACCCGCATGCTGAGCCGGGCGGAGGTGGCCGAGCGCGTCCCCGAAGCGCGCGACAAATGGATCGGCGGGACCTATTCGGAACGGGATGGTAAGGCCGAACCTGCGCTCGCTGCGCCGGCTATCGCCGATGGGGCCAGAGCTCTGGGCGCCACCATCCACCAGGAATGCGCCGCGCGGGCGCTCGACTTGGCCAATGGCAAGATTGCGGGCGTGCACACGGAGAAGGGCTACATCAGAACCAGCGCGGTGCTGTGCGCCGCTGGCGCCTGGTCCTCGCGCTTCCTTAGGCCGCTCGGGATCAGTTTCCCCCAAGCGAGCATCCGGCAGACCGCGCTGCGTTCCACCCCGACAATCAACATAGGCGAGGCAATCTCCACACCCTACTGCACGATCACGCGCCGACTGGACGGCAGCTATACGCTTGCGATCAGCGGCAAGGCGAACCTCGAAATCACGCCCCAGGCTATCCGGTATAGCCGGGAATTCATGCTGCAATTCTTGCGTCGCCTAAAGAACGTCAGGCTCGGCATCGGCCAATCGTTCCTTTGGGGGCCGGATTCAGTGTCGGCGCTGCTGACAAGCGACGATCGGATCTTCGAACAGAATCGGGTGCTGGATCCTCCACCCTTAAAATGGCTGGTAAGCCAAGTGGTGGAGAGTGTTCGGAAGACCTTCCCCCAACTCGGCGACATAGAGATCGATAGTGCCTGGGGCGGCTTCGTCGATTGCACGCCGGACGCAGTGCCTGTGGTATCGCAGGTGGACGGGGTGAAAGGCCTCGTCCTCGCGGCGGGCTGCTCGGGCCACGGCTTCGGTTTGGGCCCGGGGCTTGGTTGTCTGGCCGCCGAGCTTGTCGTAAACGACACGCCTTGCGTCGATCCTACACCGTTCCGCCTGTCGCGTCTGGTCGACGGCTCGAAGCTGGACATCGCCGCTATCTGAAGATCAGCCGGAAGTCAGGCCTGACGCGCACCAACAATCGCCGCTATGGCCTGCAGGACAAGATCGCGTGGTGGCGGGCCTAACGTTGACGGCTGAAGCTGGCGGCCCATTGACCCTGCGGCGCTGCGGCCCGCTGAACGATCGCGTCTACAAGGAAGAGCGTCGCATGCACTACATGCCCACGCGCGGCCATCCCGAACGCAGGAAGTTCTGCGAAATTCTGCTTGAAGGTCTGGCGCCGGATGGCGGGGTCTATGTGCCCGAGACCTACCCACGTGTGGATGACGCAATGCTGGATCGGTGGCGGAGGCTGTCCTATCCGGACCTCGCCTTCGAGATCCTGTCGCTCTACATCGACGATATTCCGCCCGCCGATCTGAAGGCCATCTGCGCGAAGACCTATACGCCCGAGGTTTTCGGGACCGCCAAGATCGCGCCGGTGCGCGCGCTTGAGACTTTTCCGATTCCTGAGGTCTTCCCACTCAGGGCTGCCGTGTGTGGTTGCGCTCGTACGGGGCCGCGGAGCTCTGTCGTAAGGCTCTTTGTTCCAGTGCAGCCGCACCATCGAGGCGGGGACTTTTCGGTGCGAAGCTGATCAGCGGTGGGGCGTCTTGGCGCGGATCAGCGCGTCAGCCATGTAGAGGTCCTGCAGGGAGATACCGGAGCTGTCGAAGACAGTGATTTCGGTGTCGGAGAGGCGTCCGGACGCACGCTTGGCAATGACGTCGCCGATTGGTGTTACTGCAAGCACGCCGGCGTCGATCACGTCGCGCACGTGTTGGAACTCGCCGATCTGAACGGACTGGGAAAGCAGATCACAAAACAGACGTGCGTTGGGGAATAGTTCGCTCGGCAATTCGCGCTTGCCTGGAGCATCCGACCCCATGCTGACGATATGGGTTCCGGGCCCCACCCAAGCGGCATCGAACAGCGGTTCGCGTGAGGGTGTCGCCGTGACCACGATGTCGGCCGCACGCACGGCTTCATCGGGCAAGGCAGCGCGCGCCTGCAGGCCCCATTCGCCGATCTGATCAACAAAAGCGTCGCGCCGCGGCGAATACGGGGCCACCACCAACACGCTTTCGATTGCGCGGATGCGTGCGAGCGCCCTCACTTCGAAGCCCGCCTGATTGCCGGCGCCGAATATCGCCAAAACCTTGGCCTGCTTGCGCGCAAGAAGATCAGCTGCAACCGCGTCGGCGGCGGCCGTCCTGTAGGCGTTCACCTTTCCGGCCTCGATTACAGCGCGGAGCCGTCCTGTATTCTGATCGAGCAGCACGATGGTGGAGTTGTGGCGGGGAAGGCCACGTGCCGGGTTGCCCGACCAGAAGGAGCCGATTTTCACTCCGGTCAGGTCGTCAGACGACCCGGATTTGATAGAGAAGGTATTGGTCGCCTCCCGTGTGCGCCCGATCACAGCAGGGAATACCCAGCCCTGCCCCGATGCTGCTGCCACAAGAGCCTCCCGCGCCGCCTCGAAAGCAAGCTCATGGGTGACGAGGGCGGCTGATTCCTCCTCGCTGATATAGATCATCCGAAATTCCTTCTGAGCATCAAGTGCTCATCGCTGGGAAGTGTTTGCGGCTATGCCATCGTAGAGGCTGAGATCGCATCCATTTTGGATGGTGCGGACGACTCGCCCAGCGAGGGTAATCACAAACGGGACTCAAGCTGCCGGACATTCTTCGCCCGATTTGTGCAACTTGGCGTGCCGAGGAACTGCCGAAAACGAATGATCTCGCTTATTTGAAAGGGAAAAACAGCAGAGAAATCTGCTGTTGGGGCGCAATTCTAAGGTCCGACTTCGATTCGACAGTGATCAAGAGACGGCACCTCCCCATGGCCCCGCAACTCGAGCGAGACATCGTCATCCCTAGCGAGTTGATGAAATTGGAGCCCCGCCATCTGCCGGGCGCGCTGAAGCTGTCGCAGGAGATGGGCTGGCCCTATCGCCTGGAGGATTGGGAATTCGCCGCCACTTTCGGCAGGGGGCTGGTTCTCGAGCAGGCAGGGCAGGTGATTGGCACCGCCATGTCGTGGATTTACGGCAAGGCTTTTGCCACCGTCGGCATGATCATCGTCACTGGCCCTGCGCAAGGCGGTGGCAACGGTTCGCGGCTGTTTGATGGATTGCTTGAGGCGGCGCAGGGTCGCAACGTGCTGCTCACGTCCACCGAAGAGGGGCTCGCGCTTTACAAGCGGCGCGGCTTCACTGCCTGGGGCACGGTGCTCCAGCACCAAGCCCTTCTGACCACTGCGGTGACGCGGGGGGCCGGTGACGGTGTGCGTCAGGCGACGCTCTCCGACCTCGCGGCGATCCAGGCTTTCGACGAACGGGCCATGGGCATGCCCCGCTCGTCGTTGGTGGCGGCGCTTGCCGATGCGGGCAAAGTCGTCGTTATCGAGCGCGACGGGCGGATTGCCGGCTACGCCATCAGCAGGAGGTTCGGCCGTGGCTATGTCATCGGTCCCTGTGCGGCCGAGAGTGACCAGGATGCGCGGCTTTTAATCTTGGCGCAGCTTTCTAAGCTTCATCATCAATTCGTTCGCATCGATATCTATGCCGAAGATGGATTGGGCGGTTGGCTCGAGAGCCTCGGCCTCCAGCAGGTCAGCTCGGCGACCGCCATGGTCAAGGGGCAGCGGCCTGTCTCCGAGGGCTCAGCCCATATGTACGCGCTGGCAAACCAGTCGTTCACCTAGGAAACGAGATGATGAACAAGATGGCGGCAAATCTGGCAGCGAGCGAGACGACTGAGACGATCGATGCCTTGATTACCCCAGCGCTGCTTTTGGATCGCGGACGGCTCGAGCGCAACATTCAACGGCTGGCTGAGCATGCCAAGAAGCTTGGCGTGGTGCTGCGCCCGCATATGAAGACGGCCAAAAGCATCGACGTCGCCCGATACGCGTTCCCTCGCGAGGCCGGTCCGATCACGGTCTCGACCATCGCCGAGGCGGAGTATTTCGCGGACCACGGCTTTTGCGACATCACTTATGCGGTTGGCATCTCGCCGGCTTCGGCCAGGCGCGCCATGGAGCTTTGTCGCCGTACCGGCGCTGATGTGAAGCTGTTGCTCGATACTGTGGAGCAGGCCGACGCCCTGGCCGGCGCGCGCCAAGCCACCGGCATGACGCCGTCGGTCTTCATCGAACTGGACTGCGATGACCATCGCGGCGGATTGAAGCCGGACGACCCTAGATTGCCCGTCGTGGCCAGCAGGGTCGTCGCTGCCGGTGCCACGCTCGTCGGGGTTCTCGCTCATGCGGGCGAATCCTACGGCTTGAACAGGCCCGATGCACTGGTCAGGGCAGCGGAGAACGAGCGTTCAGCCACCGTGCGCGCAGCTGAAATCTTGCGCACCCAAGGCCATGCCTGCCCGATCGTCAGCGTCGGCTCGACGCCTACAGCGCATTTCGCCCAGAATCTCAAGGGTGTCACGGAGCTGCGGGCCGGGGTCTACATGTTCTTCGATCTCGTCCAGCACGGGATTGGGGTCTGCGACCGCGACGATATCGCGATTTCCGTACTGGCCACGGTGATCGGCTCGAAGCCGGAAAAGGGATGGGTGCTGGTCGGCGCCGGGTGGATGGCGCTTTCGCGCGACCGGGGAACCGCAAACCAGCGGATCGATCAGGGTTACGGCGTGGTCTGCGACGAAAAGGGGCGGGTGCTTGACGATGTGATCGTGGCCCAGGCCAGCCAGGAACACGGTATCCTTGCCATGCGTGCCGGTTCAGGGAAATCCATGCCCGAACTGCCGCTCGGGTCTCGGGTGCGGATCCTGCCTAACCATGCGTGCGCGATGGCCGCGCAGCATGATTTCTACAGTGTCGTCAGAGGGGACAGCCCCAGGATTGAAGCGCATTGGGAGCGGATGCGCGGCTGGTAGGCGCGCAACTATGCCTCGGATGCCGCCCCACTTAAATCAGCATTGGTGGTCAAGAAAATGAAGTCTACCTCTTACGGGCTGTATATGTCGACGCTGATAGGCAGCACCATGACTGATGTCATGGATGGGCGCCCCGACTTGAAGCCCTGGAGGGATTTCAACTGGCCGGTGATCCCCGGCTATTTCGGGCACCCCTGGTTCCTGCCGGTTCTGGGTGCCTATTACCGCATAAAGGATCTTGTCGCGTGATGACGCCCCTCGAACATCTGTCGCGCAACGGCCACCTGGACAAGTTCTTCATCGACGGTCAATGGGTCGAGCCGAGCGGCACCGCCAAGGGCGTCGTGGTGAACCCCTCCACCGAAGAGGTTGTGGCTCGGTTTCCGCTTGGAAACAGCTTGGACGTGGATGTGGCCGTTGCGGCGGCCCGCCGTGCATTCGCCGCCTGGAGCCGGACCACGCCGGAATATCGTGCCGGCCTGCTCGATCGCCTACAGGTGCTGCTCGAAGGGTGCAGTGAACTGCTTGCGCAATGCCTCACCCTCGAGATGGGCGCGGCGATCGGATATGCGCGCAGCTCTCAGGTGCCGCTGGCGATCGCGCATGTCAAGGTTGCGCGTGATGTGCTGACAGCCTTTCCCTTCGTCAAGCAGCGGGGGCAAACCGCCGTCACCCACGAACCGATCGGTGTCTGCGCCTTGATCACTCCGTGGAACTGGCCTCTTTACCAGATCACCGCCAAGGTTTCGCCGGCGCTCGCGGCAGGCTGCCCGGTCGTGTTGAAGCCGAGCGAGCTTTCTCCCCTGGACGCCCTGCTGTTCGCCGAAGCGATCGAGGAAGCCGGCTTTCCTGCCGGGGTGTTCAATCTGATCCAAGGTGATGGTGCATGCGTGGGTGCTGGTCTCGCGTCCCATCCGGATGTCGATATGATCTCCATTACCGGGTCCACCCGGGCGGGCATTGCGGTGGCGCAGGCGGCAGCGCAGACGGTCAAGCGTGTCGCGCAGGAACTCGGTGGCAAGTCGCCCAACGTGATCCTGCCGGACGCCGATCTCGACCGTGCCGTTTCTCTGGGCATAGCCGCCGCCTTCCGCAATCTCGGCCAGTCATGCAGCGCCCCGACGCGCATGATCGTGCCACGTCCGCTGCTCACCGAGATCGAGGAAATCGCCAAAGGAGCCGCTGCCCAGATCGTTGTTGGCGATCCTCTTTGCGAAGCCTCGACTCATGGTGCAATCGCCAACCGTGCTCAATTCGATCGCATCCAAACCATGATCGGTGTCGGCATTTCGGAAGGCGCGAAACTCCTGACCGGCGGAGAGGGTCGGCCCGGCGGTCTGAATGTCGGATTCTATGTAAAGCCGACCATCTTTTCGGACGTGCGCACGCACATGAGGATCGCGCAGGAAGAGGTCTTCGGGCCGGTTCTCTGCATCATCCCCTATGACACAGTCGAGGAGGCCGTCACTATCGCCAACGACACGGTGTACGGCTTGGGGGCCCATGTGCAAGGCGAGGACTTGGAGGTCGTCAGGGACGTCTCGTCGCGGATCCGTTCTGGCCAGGTGCACCTCAACTACCCGGCCTGGGATCCACACGCCCCGTTTGGCGGTTTCAAGCAGTCGGGAAACGGGCGCGAATATGGCGTCGAAGGCATGCTGGAATATCTCGAGGTCAAATCCATCCTCGGCTATTTCTAGGCGATAACTTTGCCCGGCGCAGAGGCGCGCCGGCGGCGCCATCCATGTCAGTAGGCCGCCTTCAATGGGCATCCCCGCATTCAGGCACTATCTTCCATTATTCCGTTGTCGCTAAGGGCGATCCTGGCCCGAATTACATTTTGCCTGAAGCGACTGCCCATGGCGTCAAGACAACCCACTGGCCTCAAGGTGATGCGAGCGATTTGTTGCCGCGCATCTGATTGACCGCGGTCGCGGGGGCCGAGCACCCCGATCCCAGCCTACTCGCGTCCGCGGTGGCTGTGGGCCGCGACGTCGAGGCCGAACGCAGCGCGCTTGCACAAGCCGCGCTCGGAGACGCTGAGAAGGCCTCCGCGCGCTCTGACTCAGCACTACCTTATAACGGTAGAGGATCTGGCTGGAGTTGTTTCGGCCAGATAGTGGATGTGCGGTCCCCCGTGGTACGGGCTCGTCTCGACGCGGGCCTCCACTCGGAACACGTCACGTAGCAAAGCCTCTGTAATTACCGATCCGGCCGCACCGCATGCGACGATGCGGCCTTTGTCCAACACCACCAACTGATCACAGAACATCGCGGCATGGTTGAGGTCATGCAGCGCGATGATGCTGGTCAGTGACAGCTGTGAAATCAACCGCAGCACTTCGATCTGATGCTGGATGTCCAGATGGTTTGTCGGTTCGTCCAGCTAGATTTCGGTTGGGGTCTGGGCTAGGGCGCGGGCGATGTGGACGCGTTGGCGCTCACCGCCTGAAAGGCTGTGCCAATACTGGTCGCGCCGCCGCTCCATGCGCTCTATGCGTTCTGGCGCCCCGATGCGCTGTCGGTCTACACGTTCACCAACCTCATCAACAATTCGACGCCGCTGGCGCTCGCGGCCGCGGGCGAGACGCTTGTCGTCATCAGCCGCGGCTTCGACTTGTTCGTCGCCGGCGTCGTCTTGCTGACCAACGTACTGGTGGCCGTCTATCCGCTCGACGGCCCGGGCGGAGCGTTTGTCAGCCCGCTCATGTGCTGCGCGATCGGAGCCTTCGTCGGCCTGATCAACGGCATTCTGGTTTCCAGGCTCGGGCTCCAGACCATCGCGCCGACGCTCGGCACGATGATCATTTGTCAGGGGCTCGCGCTCGTCATTCTCGACGCGCCCGGCGGCATGATCGCCGACTTCGTCACCTACACCCTGACCGATACGCTTTTCGGCGTCGTTCCGATTGCCGGGCTGTTCCTGGTTGCCGTCGTCTTGCTATGGCTGGCTTTCCGGCGCACCGCCACCGGCACCGGCCTCTATGCAATCGGCGCCGACGAACAGTCGGCCCGTTTCTCCGGCGTGGCCGTCTCAGGCGTGCGTATCACAGGCCTTTGTCGGCGCCGGCATCCTCTACGGCGTCGCCGGCTTCATGCTGAGCGCTCAGACCGCGACCGGCAATCCGTCGGCGGGCACGCCGTTCCTGATGCTCACCTTTGCCGCGGTGGCGCTCGGCGGCACACCGCTTAGCGGTGGCCGCGGCAGCCTCGTCGGATCGATCCTCGGAGCCGGCACGCTCATGCTTTTGCAGAAGGTGCTGTTCTCGGGAGGGGTCTCCTCTTTCTACACCGGTATCTTCCAAGGCCTGGTGCTGCTGCTTGCGATCGTCTTCGGCAACGTGGTGGCGCGCCTGAACGCGCATAAGGACGTAGCGATGTCTTTCGATGCCTCTTCCGACCAGCGCGGCAGGCAGAAACTCGACCGGGAGGTGGTCAGCAGCTGCGGCCTTCTTGCTTGTAACCATTGGAACTCTCCAGATTCAGATTGTTGAGTCTCCCGTGTCAGGTGATGGCTAACCCCGGGGTCATCCAGAGGTTCCGACGCTGACAGTCGGCGTCGGCTGCGCCCGATTTGTCCGATGCGCGTGGAACGAAAATCGGGCTTTGTACATTGTTGGGGCCAGTTTCACATTTCGTCATCAGGACACCCAATGGAAAAGACATTTAATCGCGTGGCGACCGTCGTCGCGCACGCATCTGGCCGCCCGTGGGTCTTTGCCTTATGCTTGGCGTCTGTACTGGTTTGGGCCGTGAGCGGCCCGGTTTTCCACTATTCCGAAACCTGGCAATTGGTCATCAATACAGGTACGACGATCGTAACGTTCCTGATGGTCTTCCTGATTCAGAACACCCAGAACCGCGACGGTGCCGCCATACAGGCTAAACTCGATGAGTTGATCCGCTCGGGTGCCGCCAAGAACGCCTTCATCGGCATCGAGCACCTTACCGAGGCCGAGGTCGAAGAGTTCCGCGCGCTATGTATGCGGGCGAAAGAGAGCAAAGAAAGAGCGGCTACGACCCATCACAAGGCAGTGGCCTGAGCGCCGGACGTCGTGAGGCTGCGGTTTCGACAAGATAGGGCGTTCGCAAAGGTTTGATCTAGCGCTCACCACGCTACTTTTGCGCCGTCCAACCAAATCGGTGGTTGGGGATGATGGCCATGCTGGCACTGAGCCTGCGACCATGGGAAAGTATGGTCTTTCGCCGGGCTCGTTGCAGGCTTTTCGCCCCAAGGGCAATTGCGGGCAGGCTGGCTAACGGCAAGGAGACGAATTGGACGCCGCGACCCACCAGCTAATCCAGACGCGCCCGTCAGCCTTCTCACTGCCAGCGAGCGAGGGCCTGGCATCGGCTGACGGCAGCTTGTGGCCGTAGAGCTGTCCCCTAGCATGCCGGCTTGAGGCGCCAAGCTGACATTGCGGCATTTTCTGAAGCGTTGCAGCGACAGGTTGAGTGCTGGCGGATTCAGCCGAGGATAACAGAAATTGCTGATCCGATAGTGGGCTTTCAACCAGCTACTTCCGTCTTGCCAGCAGTTTCGTCAGCCAATCCGGATCCATTTCCGCTACGGAAGAGAAGCCTAGCGTCTTCAGGGAAACCGCGGGCAATTTTCCGGGTGCAACTGATCGACTGGCGCCGCACTGTGGTGCTGCTTCTTCGACCGACTGCGATCCGGCTGGTGGACGATATTCGACGGCCTTCCACAAATGCCGGAACGTTCGCGGCTCCTCGAAGTTAGACTTCTGTCGATTGTCCAATTCCAAGCACTGGAAACGGGAACGAGCCCGTCTCGGCGGATGCCGGGGCGGGTTTCCCGCACTCTTCGGCGATGGAGATGCAACTGTCGAGAACCGCCTGCACGATTTCAGCTCCCCCATCGTTGACACGCGCCGTCACCAGGACGATCCGCTCGACAAGAGTTGCAATACCCGGCCGCAGTGCATCAGTCGCCAGCGGTCCGAGCAGCCCGCCAGCAATGCTGCCACAGACCATGGCGGCCAGAGCTATCGGCGATGGCATTGGTGCCTGAGGGTCTATTCCGTAACCCGCAACAAACGCGCCCAAGCAGGCCAACCCGCCGACCGCCGCACCAAGACTGGCGGCTGGAACCATCCCCAAACTTGCCAACTCGGCGCTGTAAGGTCCTATAACGGCGATCTTTAAGCGAGGAACTCCCATTGCCACCAGGTCGCCTGCGGCCCTGATTGCTTCGGCGTGGGAATCGAAGAGTCTGCTGATTGTCGGCTTGGTCGGCGACGGCATCCTGGTGCGGCAGGTCGTTGGCGAAGGAGGCGGCAATCAAATCGTCGCCGCTGATCCGGCCCGAGCCGTCATCCATCAACGCGGCAACCTTCTGGAGGGACTTCAATTCGCCCCCTGTGATCTGTGCCTCCTGCATTCTGGCCCTAAGGTCGGCCACGCCCACTCCTAACGCATTGGACTGGGTAGATCCGCCGCTTGGCATCGATCGATAGTCCTTTTGTCTTGGCAGCCCGCCGCCAAGATGGGCGGCGGGCTTTGATTCTGGTGCTTGGTTCACTGGATGATCTTGACGATCTTGTGGGTGCCCGGATCCACGACCACCGTCCGGTTATCGATCACTGTGTAGCGGTATTTGACGTTGGGGACTTCATGGAGCTCGACGGTGTCGGGTAAAGCGGTGCCGACATTGAGTTCTACGCCGGGAAGCTTCACCGAAGCCAAAGGCTGCTTCTTCACGTATTCCTTGATGACTGTTTCCTGCTCGGGCTGGATAATCACGTCCTCGGCAGCGGCAGCGCCGATTCCTGCAAGCAGCAACAAAGCCGCAGCAGCGGCGCTTAGATGCATTCTCATGACGTCCTCCTTTGTGAAGATGGCGCAGCAATGTCGTTTCCCACGCCCGCCAGCAAACTCGGGGACCATTGCAAAAGTTCCTACGCCTGGGCTTCGGTCGGACGCGACTAGGACGTAAGTCTGACCGCAACACGCAATAGACCTGTCTGAGGCCCCAATCGGAACAGCCGCCGTTTGCCGCCGTTGTCGGGTTTACAAGTTGCTGGAGAAAAACTGATGGAGAACAGTGTTGTTCAAGCGCGATGGCTGCTCGCCCCGATCTTCGGTGTGGCAATCGCCTTCATGGTGTTCGGGATTACACTCAGTTGATTGGTTCACTCCTTTCAAGCGGCGAGCTGCCGCTTCATTGAAGAACCAACGCTCGCCGCTGCCCGTGGAAATCGCCGTCCGGTCGTAATTTTTTCCAAAGAACCCAGCAGAGCCGCTTCGCGGTGGCGCGTACTGTACCAGCCTTGACCGGCAGTTTTCGGCCCGACGGCCGCTTTGGACGCAGGCAAGGCTCCACTACGAGCGATACCGCTCCACCTCATGGGTGTGCTACTCCGGCAATTCGTCACCTTTGATCGGCGCCTTCCCTTTGCCGGCCTGCTTCAGAAGTGCAGCGCCTTGGGGATGTTGGCACGGCAGCGCGTTCCTGAAAGTAGGTTTCCGTGCGCAGCGCCGAAAGTTTCTCGGCGACTGCCACGTTAATAAATCGGTTGAGCGGCACGCCCTCGCTGTCGGCCGCCTTACGCGCCTCATCGAGAAGCGGAAGCTGAAGCCGCAGTGCGAAATTGCTTCTCCTCATGTCTTTCTCTCCAATCGTGTCAGCGCCTCACCGGGCGACAGAACCATGACACCGAAGCGCTCGGCCACCTTGCCGAAGGCGCGGAAGTTGAACGTCACTATAGCATTCGCCCGTCCGTTTACCGCAGCCTCCAGCACCGTGTCGTCGTCCGGGTCGCGAACGGCGGGTCGCCAGAGGAAGAGAACGCGAACCGGCTCGGAGACGGCCGCCACGGCATCTAGCAACGCCGAGAGGCCGGAGCCTCAGGTGCTCGGGCCGTGTCGTGACCGCCTCGTACTCGATCAGTGGCGCTGCGCCTCATTGACGACATAGAGAGGCTTGGTTCCTGGCGACCTCCTGGATGAAATCCAGAAACGCCCGAACCTTCGCGGGTGGCAGATGGCGCGAGGGATGATAGGCGTAGAGGGGATAAAGTTCCTCCGACCATTCCGGCAGGATGGGTACGAGTTCTCCACGTTCCACGAACAGCGCCAAGCCAATCGCGAGGCTCTGGAAAATACCCTGGCCCGCCGCGCAGGCGGATACCGCGACGAAGGGATCATCAAGGACCAAGCGGCTTGAAACCTTAACATCGACGATTTCCCCGTCGCGGTGGAACTCCCACGGAAAGGGCAGACCTGTCTGCGGATCGCGGAAGAGAAGTGCTTCGTGATGGACGAGGTCATGCGGCGATCGCGGCGTGCCGTGCCGTTCGAGATAGGCCGGCGCAGCAACGGTCAGAATGGGCGTTTCCAGGAGCTTGCGTGCGATGAGAGACGACTCGTCAGGTTGGCCGAACCGTACCGCCACATCGATGCCCGCCATCATCTCCTCCCGATAGTTGCTGGTGGAGAAATCGAGCGACAGCAGAGGATAGCGGACTAGGAACTGCTGGAGTCTCGACGCAAGCACCATCCGCGCAAACCACGGGTCCACCGACACGCGCAGTCGGCCCCGCACGATTGCCGCCGCGCCTGCGGCCTCGGCGGCCGCCTCGTCGAGGCCGGCGAGAAGCGGCATCACCTGCCCGTGAAACCGTCGGCCTTCCTCGGTAAGACTGACCTCCCGCGGATTGCGGTCGAAGAGCCGAACGCCAACCCGCGCCTCGAGGCGCGCGACCGCCCGGCTCACGCCTGAAGGCGTCAAGCCGAGCATTTCCGCCGCGCGGGCAAAATTCCCCGCCTCCGTCACGGCAGCCAGGACGCCGACGCCGGTCAGCAGCCGGGTGTCAAAAGCCATGCGATCTCCCTTTGCCGGTGCGGCAGCTCGTCAGGCGGGTTCCATGATAAGCGCAGTGAATCTGAGTCAATGTAGCACGGACGATAATGCGTGTGAATCACATCATGGCGCGGCTTAGAACATCGGCATCGCAACGCCGTCAGTGGTGAACCGCCGACAAATCGGTCTTCCCACGAGCCGGAAAGGAATGAGCCATGAACCCGATCACACGCAGGACCATGCTTCAGCGGGGGAGCATGGTGGGGGCCATTCTGGCTCTCGATGCGGTCAACCCCGCCTTGGCCGGGACGGCACCCTTGGCTTCGCTGCGCAACTCCGCCGCGATCGACGCCGCCCTGCTCGGCGGCGTCTCCCGGCACGATGTGGCCGGCGTCGTCGCCATGGCTGCCACGCCGAATGGCATCGCCTATGAGGGCGCCTTTGGCAAGGCGAACGTCGAGACAGGCACGCCGATGGCCGCCGACACGGTGTTCTGGCTGCTGTCGATGACCAAGGCCTTCACGACGACGGCCTGCATGCAGCTCATCGAGCAAGGCCGCATCGGTCTCGGCGATGACGCAGCCAAATACCTGCCGGAGCTCGTGTCGCCGCAAATCCTAGAAGGCTTCGCCGCGGACGGAACGCCGCGCCTGCGCCGGGCCAAGCGCGCCATCAACGTACGCCACCTGCTGACGCACACCTCCGGCTACACCTATTCGATCTGGAGCGAGGCGCTGACCCGCTACGAACAGGTGACGGGCATGCCCGATATCGCGACCTGCAAGAACGCCGCCTTCACCGCACCGCTCGAATTCGAGCCGGGCGAGCGCTGGGAATACGGCATCAGCATGGACTGGGTGGGCAAGCTGGTGGAGGCGGTGTCCGGCCAATCGCTGGAAGTCTATTTCCGCGAAAACATCTTCGCGCCACTCGGCATGAAAGATTCAGGCTTCCTCATCGGCTCGGAGCAGAAGCGGCGCGTCGCCACGTTCCACAACCGCCGTGCCGATGGCGGGCTGGAGCCGGCCCCCTTCGAGATGCCGCAGCGGCCGGAGTTCTTCATGGGCGGCGGCGGCGCGTTCTCGACACCGCGCGACTACATGACCTTCCTGCAGGCGCTGCTGAACGGCGGCGCACTGGGCGGCGTGCGCATCCTACGGCCGGAAATGGTCGCTATGATGATGCAGAACCAGATTGGTGAGCTGAACGTTCACGAGATGCGCTCGGCGCAGCCGCCCTTCTCGCGCAGCTTCGACCAGTTCCCCGGTCAACCGCACAAATGGGGCTTGTCCTTCGACATCAATCCGCAGCCGGGTCCGAATGGACGTTCCGCCGGCAGCATTTCCTGGGCCGGCCTGCTCAACTGCTACTTTTGGCTTGACCCGGTGAAGCACGTCACCGGCGCGCTCTTCACCCAAATCTTGCCCTTCTACGACGAGCGGGTTGTCGCCCTCTACGGCGCGTTCGAGCGGGAGCTCTACGCGAGCCTCGCCTGACACGCGCACTCCACATCAATCCTTTTGGAGAACCATCATGTACGCAATCACCGGAATCACCGGCAAAGTCGGCGGCGCGCTCGCCCGCAACCTCCTGGCCGACGGGCTGCCCGTCCGCGCCGTCCTGCGCGATGCTACCAAGGCGGTGGAGTGGAAGGCCAAGAGCTGCGATGTCGCTCTGGCCGAGATGGACGATGCGGCAAGTCTCGCGTCAGCCTTCAAAGGCGCCGATGGTGTCTTCATCCTGCCGCCGTCGGAGTTTGACCCAGAGCCGGGCTTTCCCGAAGCAAGGCGGTTGATCGACGCCGTGAGTGCGGCATTGGTCGAGGCACGTCCCGCCAGGGCGGTGTGCCTGTCGACGATCGGCGCCGACGCGCCGCACGAGAACCTGCTCACCCAGCGCACGCTGCTGGAGCAAGCGCTTGGCGGCATCGGCCTGCCGGTTACCTTCCTGCGGCCCGGCTGGTTCATAGAGAATGCCCAGTGGGATGTCCCTGCGGCACGAGACGAAGGCGTGTTGCGCAGCTTCCTGCAACCGGCGAACAAGGCATTCCCGATGGTCGCGACACAGGACGTCGGCTGCACCGCCGCCGCCCTGCTGCGCGAGAACTGGAGCGGGACGCGGGTCGTCGAACTGGAAGGTCCCGCTCGGGTTTCTCCCAACGACATTGCTCGCGCCTTCGCCGCCGCGCTGGAGCACGCGGTTTCGGTCGAGATCGTACCTCGCGAAACATGGGAGACCATCTTCCGAGCCCAAGGCACCCGCAACCCGCTGCCGCGCATCCGCATGCTCGACGGCTTCAACGAAGGCTGGATCGAATTCCACGATCAGGGGCTGTCGTCTGTGAAGGGCACGACGACGCTGGAGAGCGTCATCGCCGGGCTCGTCGAGAGCCGGGTCACGGCCGCCGCCTGAGGGGGGGATCGCACCCGCCTCGCAAGGCCGGCGCGCCCACCGGCAAGGCATTCGCGAAAAGGACATCATCATGGACAGCATCATCATACAGGGCGTCGCCATTCCGCGCCTTGGCTTCGGCACCTTGCGCATGCCCGGCGTCGATGCCCAGCCCGTCGTCGAGAGCGCAATCGCACTCGGCTATCGGCATATCGACACGGCCGCGATGTATCAGAACGAGGCTGCGGTCGGGGCCGCCATCGCGGCATCCGGCATCGAGCGCAGCAAGCTCTTCGTCACCACGACGTGTGGCACGCTGGAGGCGCTTGTCGCGCTGAAGGAGCGTGGCCTGACGTCCGCCATTGTGCGCAGCATATCGGCTTTGCCACCGACCGGATTGTGACGATCACATCAGAATTTCACGCAAGAGCGGGGTCAAACGCCGGCCGATTGTTCCAGTCGCTAAGGCCAGCAATGCGATTTCCCGTTGTTCTGCTCTTGCTCATCATCTTCGGCGGTTTGTCTGCCTCCACTCGACGGAGCCGTTGAGGATGTCCTTGACGCGGACAATGTATTCCTGGCCGCAGCACCACCTGCATCTAAGGTAAGCTGCTGGATCTCCTCGATGGTCTGTTCGCGGATGGCGCCCGTCGCCATCGCGGCCTCGTGTGCGCTCTCAATTGCGTGGCGGTGTGCCCCATGTCCGTGAAGGCCGGGTAAAGGCCTTCCATGTCCTGGACAAGAGCCTCGCCGGCTCCGGCGCCAAAAGCCGCTCGCAATGAGCAAGGCCGCGCTGGCGAAGGTCGGGATCATTGTCGTTCCTTTCCGATCTTTCAGTGCGCGCCACCCGCCTCGATATGGCCCGGGTTGCGCAACAGCAGCGTGGCGAAGAAGGCGACGACAAGGGCTGCTCCAAGCAGATAGAAGGCGTCGCTGAAAGCCATGATGTAAGCCTGCTTGCGCACCATCTGTCCGATGGCGATGACGGCCTTGTGCATCGCGGCTGCGCGATCGCCGGCGCCATGGGCCAGGAAGTATCGGGTCAGATGCTCGATGCGCGCGCGAGTACTCTCTTCGAACAGCGATACCGACTGCACCAGCACGTTGGAGTGGAACTGCTCGCGCTTGGTCAGAAAAGTCTGCAGCATGGCGATGCCGACGGCGCCGCCGAGATTCCGGATCATGTTGAACAATGCGGAGGCAGAGCCGGCATTCTCCTGCTCGATGCCGGCCGTAGCGACCGCAGCCAGGGGTACCATGACCAGCGCCTGACCGACGGCTCGGACGACATTCGGCCAAAAGAACTGCTCCGACGCGTAGGCCGCCGTCATTTCGATGTTCATGAAATTGCTTGCCGCAAACAGCGCAAAGCCGAAGGCGACGATAATGCGCATGTCGAAACGCTTCATCAACTGCGGCACCAGCGGGATCAGCACCAGTTGCGGGAGGCCTGTCCAGGCCAGCACCATGCCGATCTGCTGAGCGTTGTAGCCCTGGATGCGCGCGAGATAGACGGGCAGGATGAACACCGCCCCGTAGAGCGCAATTCCGAGCAGAAAGCTGGCCAGGATGGAGAACCCGAAATTCCAGCGGGCGAACAGTCTGAGGTTAAGCAAGGGCCTTTCGCTTCTCAACTCGATCCACAGGAAAAGCGAGAGGCTGACGAGGGCGATCATGGACAGCCGCACGATGAACGGCGAGCCGAACCAATCGTCCTTGTTGCCCTCCTCGAGCACAGTCTGCAAGGAGCCGAGCCCGATCGCCATGGTGATAATACCGGCCCAGTCGCCCTGGCGCAGCAGCGAGAGCTGCATCGGCGCCCTTTCGAGCGACATCCACAGCATGCCGACCATCAGCGCGCCGGGGACCAAGTTGACATAGAAGATGAACTGCCAGCCCCAGTTCTCGGTGAGATAGCCACCGATTGTCGGCCCGATGGCTGGTGCGAAGGTCGCCGACAGCGCGAACAGGGCAAATCCGATCGGCTGCTTCGCCTTGGGCAGGAGGGTTATGGTGATGGTGAAGGCGACCGGAATCAGCACGCCGCCGCAAAAGCCCTGCAAAGCACGCAGAACAATCATCTGCTGAAGGTTTTGCGCGAAGGCGCAGGCAACCGAGAAGGCGAGAAACAGGATTGCATTGGCCAGAAGATAGACCCGGATGGAAAAGGCCCGCGACAGCCAGCCGGTGAGCGGAATGACGACGATCTCGGCCACCAGATAGGCGGTCGATATCCAGCCGCCGTCATCGATGCCCGCGCCGATGGCGCCCTGAATGTCGGCTAACGATGCGTTGACGATCTGGATGTTGAGGACCGCCATGAAGGCGCCGAGCGTCGAGCCAATGACGGCGATCCAGGTCTTGAGCGAGGCGCAAGAGGCATCGGTGGGCGCCAGGCTCGATGCTTTGGCTGCCATTGGCGCAGGCGTGGGGTTGGTGGTGAGGGTTGCGGGCACGGCTGAATTCCTTGTTTGACGAAGAGCACGTGAGACACTGGCGTGGCGGCCACCAGGCGAGGTCCCGGAGAACCTCGCGCAGCCGCTACGAGTTACCAGCCGGCGATGATCCGGCGGCCGCTGTCCGGTTCACCCCGTTGGGCCAGGATGGTTGCCTTCGTGTCGATCGTCGGTTCCGCCGACATGCCGGCGCGCAGCTTGCCGGCGAGCCTGCCGTCGTTGATCGCGATCTTCACCGGGATGCGCTGCACGATCTTGGTGAAATTGCCGGTGGCGTTATCCGGGGGCAGCAGCGCGAACTCGAGACCGCTGGCCGGCGACACACTGTCCACGCGGCCCTTGAGTGCCACGCCGGGAAAGCCGTCGACGGCGATCTCGACCGGCTGTCCGCTCTGCACATGAGCGAGCTGTGTTTCCTTGAAATTGGCCACGACATAGATCGCATTCAGCGGCACCACCGCCATGAGCAGCGTGCCGGCCTGCACATACTGACCGACGCGAAGCGAACGGGCCCCGACGATGCCGTCGACGGGCGCTGTGATCGTGGTGTAGGAGAGATTGAGTTTCGCCTGACGCAGGGCGGCCTGGCTGCCGTTGCGCTCGGCCTCTGCCTTGCTGCGCTCCGTCGTGAGCACGTCGATCGCCTTGCGGGCCGCAACCAGTGCGGCGCGATCCCGCTGCAGTTGGGCTTCGCTTTCGCTAAGGGAGGCCGCGGCCTGCTGGGCGCGTTGGCTGGTGCCGTAGCCGCTTTTCAGCAAGGTTTTATAGCGATCACCCTCCTGCTGCGCGAATTTGAGCTTCGCCTCGGTTGCGGCGACGTTGGCCTTTTGCTGTTCGATCACCGACTGCTGCAGGCCGATCTGGGCGTCGAGATTGTGCAGCGTCGCTTCGGCTGCTTCGACCTTGGCTTGCGCTTGATCGAGCGCGGTCCTGAAATCGCGGTCGTCGATGCGGGCCAAAACCTGGCCCGCCTTGACGTGAGTGTTGTCCTCGACAAGTACCTCGGCGATGTGGCCCGAGATCTTCGGCGCGACAGCCGTATAGTCGGCCTTGATATAGGCATCGTCGGTCGATTGCAGATACTGCCCGGCCGTCCAATAGTCATAGCCGTAGAGCGCAGCCCCGGTCAGGCCCGCCACCAGACCCAACCCGACAACGGTGCGCTTGATCATCGTCTTGCGGGACCGCGGCGCGGGTTTTACCTCAACCGAGTATTCTAGGATGGCTGGGTTGACGCTTACGTTCATCTGAATCTCCTCTCACGGTCGGCCCGAGTGGCCGATTGGCGTCAAGGAAGATGCAACGGCAAGCCTGATGTGATAATCGGGGAAAGAACGGAAGGATCATCCATTAAGAGCGGATAATCAGAATGGATAGGCTCACAAGCTTGACGGTGTTTGGCCGCGTTGTGGAATGCGGAGGCTTTTCCGCGGCAGCCCGACGCCTCAATATGTCTACGACGATGGTCAGCAACCACGTCCAGGCGCTGGAGGACAGGCTCGGCGTCCGCCTTCTCAACCGCACCACCCGCAAGGTGAGCCTGACCGAGATCGGCCAGACTTACTATCAGCGTTCCTCGCAGATCCTCGCCGATCTGGAGGAGGCGGACCGCGTCGCGGGAGCGCTTCAGGCGACGCCGCAAGGCACGCTTCGCCTTCATTCCAGCATGAGCGTCATCCGTTTTCTGGCACCGATCGTTTCCGAATTCGTCGACCTTCATCCGGCTGTTTCGGTCGATCTCACCGTCGGCGAAAGAATGGTCGACATGGTGGAGGAGGGCTTCGACCTTGACGTGCGTTCGCTGCCGCTTCCCGACTCGAGCCTGATCGTGCGGCGGCTGACCTCATGGCGCAACATCGTCTGCGGTTCACCCGGCTATTTCGAACGCCATGGAACACCGCGGCGGCCCGATGACCTCGCACGCCACAATTGCATGCGCCATGCCTCCTATCCTTTCGGTAACGAGTGGCGTTTTGAGGACCCGGACGGCGAGCCCGTTTCCGTCCGCGTCGATGGCAACCTGCTGACCAACAGCCAGGAGACGCTCAGACGCCTCGCTCTCGACGGCCGCGGTCTATTCATACCGCCGCCCTTTCTCGTGGCCGACGACCTGAGCGCCGGGCGCCTTGTCCGCGTGCTGGAGGAATATTCAGGAGTCGAGTTCGCGATCAACGCGTTCTATCCGCATCGTCACCATATCTCGGCCAAGGTCAGGACTTTCATCGATCTGTTGGCCGAGCGCTTTGCCGAACACCGCAGATGGATGGAATTGAAGTACTGAACAGCAGTCCACCGTCCCCGCCGGAAAGTCGGCGGGCTGATGTGCCTTCTGATCTTCTGGCCGGCCACATGCGGGCAAGGGCCGGAGCGATTGCCAGCACCGACATGGCAAAATCCTCGATCGGGGAGGGGTCAGCGCTGAGGCAGCGCGCCTGCTCATGATCCAATTGTCCGCTCTCGGCGGATGATCCTTTCCAATATTCGAAGATTATCCTGGGCGGATCCAAGATGCATCTTCTTGGCGAACGGGCAAGGACCTGTTCTTGAACCAAGTCCAGAACTCAACCTTAGGAGATTTCCATGAAAAAGATCGCTCTTGCCACCGCCGCGTTCCTGGCCATCACTGGCGCCGCGCTCGCCGAGAACCCGAATGTCGGCGGTTCCGACATCAATGCGATTGCCCGGGAACAGCTCGACAACACCCACACGTCCTCGATCCCGCACAGTGCAGCCTACGAACTGCTCAATGCGGGCTCCAATGCGGCCATCACGCAGGATCAGGCGGTCGAGCATCGCCGGGACCTTTTCGGCAACCGCTAGACACCGGCTCGGGCCGCCGAACCCCCAAAGCGGCGGGCTCATCCGCCGCCTTCGCCTCGGGTTCGGCCGGTCGCGAAAAAAGGAGAAATGCGATGGACGCAGTCGTCAACGGCGCCGCTTTGGAGCGGGCCGAAACAAGGAGTGCACCGCAGCGGCGTGGAGTCGAGGATTTACAGATTCTGATGGCGCGCGTCGCGGCGATCCAGGTCTGGGTCGAAGCCGGTATGGAAAGGCGCCGGAGCCGCCGCATGCTGATGGAACTCACGGACTCGCAATTGCAAGACATCGGTCTTTCTGGCGCCGACGTTGCCGGCCGAGGACCGTGACAGGCATCAAGCACCCGGCGGGAAAAACCGGAAAGCCTTGCCTTCATCAACAGGAGAAAGAACATGCAGTTCATGGTCTTGACACGTCGGCGGACGGAAAGCTTCAACGACGCGGACTACACGCCCGAGAGACTGGAAGCCGAAGCCGAAGGCGTTCGCCGGCTTTTCATGGCAAGCACCGTGCGACAAATCTGGAATCGCGGCGACATGGGCGGCGCCTGTCTTCTCATGGAGGCCGAAGGGGAGGACGAGGTTCGCTCGGTGCTCAATGCCCTTCCACTGTTCAAAAGCGGTATGCAGGAAATGGTCTCCATTGTTCCGCTACGGCCATATAGAGGCTTTGGGCCGCGCCAATGAAAGATGTCGCGAGGCATGCATGGGCATTGACGTGGCGATATCGGGCCGCTCTTTCGTTTCGAAACTGAAGCGGCCATTCGATTTGAAGCAGCCAACGACCGGTTCGCGGCGCCTCGCACGTGTTCCACCGCGGAACACGAACAGATGGCCCGAGAACGGGGCTTTCTTCAACTGTTCCTGGATCAGCATCACGAGGGCACCCAGTTCCTTTTGCATGTCGGTGTGCCCCAATGCCAGATGCACTTTCACGCCGGCCGGAACGATGATCATGACGCCTTCTGCTTGGCCGCGAGTTGCCGCTTCACCGCGGCCGGGGTGCTGCCGGTCGGCGCAAACACGCGCCGCCCATTGTCCAGTTCGATCGCCACCATTCCGCCCGGTCCCGGGGACGGCGGAGGCGAGGTCGAAGTCCGGGGGATCAAAGCATCTCCAAACGCGATGACGTGCTGCTCATATGAGACTTCTCCCAGTCCGCTCGTTGCCGTTAGAAATTGATTGACAATAACATGTGGCCACTGGAGTGGCTCACGGCTGGGGATGCCTGTCTTCAAGGAGGAGGAGTCGAAATGCATATAAAATCATTGGCCGCCGCTGGTCTTCTGGTGGCTGCCGCTGCCGCTGGTATTGTCCCGGCGTCCGCCCAGATGAAGAGCAAGCAGTTCAATATTCTGATGCTGACCGATCTTTCTTCGGTCTATTCGGAGACATCTGGTCCCGGGGACGTCGAATTTGCGAAGATGGCTGTCGACGACTTCGGCGGAAAGGTCAATGGCGTGCCGATCAACGTCATCGTCGTTGACAACAAGCTTGACCCGGCACTCTCGGTTAACAAGGCGCGCGAAATCATAGACTCGCAGGGCGTGAATCTCATAACCGACGTGTCGAGTTCCGCTGCCGCCATCGCCATAGCCAAGCTGGCCAACGAAAGGCATATTCTGACGACCTTTGTCAGCCCGGGAACCACGGCGCTAACCAATGAAGCCTGCGGCAAATACACCTGGCACTACGGGTACGATACCTCGGCGATGTCGGCGCCGGTCAAGCAAATGACCAAGGACGGCACAAAGAAGTGGTATTTTATCACGGCCGACTTTGCCTTCGGAAAGTCGCTGCTGGAGTCATTTTCCAAGGCCGTCAAGGACAATGGTGGTGAGATCGTCGGCGTGGACATGGTGCCGTTTCCGAACGATGATTTCTCGAGCTATCTTCTCAAGGCGCAGGCGGCCGGCGCCGAGGCTATCGGCATCCTCGAATCTGGGCAGGATCTGCGCAACGCGGTCAAGCAGGCTCGGGAATTCGGCTTGATGGATGCCGGCATCAAGATCGTTCCAGGACAGTTGAACTTGTCCGATGTCAAGGCTCTCGGGCCCGACACCTGGGCCGGCGTGAACGCCGCTCTGATCTGGTATTGGGATCTGGACGACGAAACCCGAAAATTCGCGAAACGTTTCCACGATAAACTGAACTTCTATCCTGGTGACATACACGCGGGCAACTATTCCGCCGTTTATCAAGTGCTGAAGACCGTCCAGGAAATCGGCACGGATGATCCCGACAAGGTGACGGAGGCCCTCGAAGGCCGGGGTTTCAGCGACATGTTCACCAAGGACGCGCTCATGCGCAAACGCGACCACCTTGTGGTGAAGCGTACCTTCATCGGCCAAGTCAAGCCCGCATCGGAGGTCAAGAAGGACAGCGACTTTTTCAACATCGTCGGATCGGTTCCGGGCGACGAGGCATATTACCCGGAAGCAGAAAGCACCTGCAAGCACGATTGGTAACGGAAGAGACATGCGGCCCGCCGTCGGCCTACCGCCGAAGGCGGGGCGCATTCATCCGTAACGCAACCGAGGCCGGCTAATGTCCTATTATGCGATTTTGCTCTTCAACGGACTTGTGACGGGAGGCGTCCTGGCGTTGATGAGCCTGGGAATGAGCATCATCTTCGGCATGATGCGCGTCGTCAATTTCATGCATGGCGCCATGTTCATGCTGGGCGCAATCATCGCGGTGATTCTGGGGTCGCATCTCGGTGTTTCGCTTTGGCTGGGCTTTCTTATCTCGGCTGTTCTGGTCGGATTGTTCGGCGTGGTCATGGAGCGTCTGCTCATCCGCCGCCTTTATGGCCTGGATCTCGCCTACATCCTGATCCTGACCTTTGGTCTGTCGCTCATCATCGAGGACGTCGTTCGGATATTCTACGGCGTCACCTCGGCACCGTATCTTGTGCCGGACCTTCTCAAGGGCGCCGTGAGCCTCGGCTTCGCCTCGTATCCGAAGTACCGTCTCTTCGTCGTCGTGGTGTCGATCGTTCTGTGTGCCGGCACGTATTTCGCGCTTGAGCGGACGCGCCTGGGCGCGCTGATCCGGGCGGCATCGGAGCGGCCCAATCTCCTCAAATGCTTCGGCGGCAACGTGCCTCTTCTTGTTTCCGGCACGTTCTTCTTCGCCTCCGCCCTGGCAGGACTGGCGGGAGCGCTTTCCGCGCCGATGCGCAACGTGTCGCCGTTCATGGGACAGGAGATGATCAATTTCGTCTTCGCCGTGGTCGTCGCGGGCGGAATGGGCTCGATCGCCGGATCGGCCATCATGGGCTTTGCGTCGGGTCTGGTCTCGGCCATCGCGGCGATCTTCTACGCGCCGGCGGCCTCCGCGGTCATATACATCCTCATGCTTGGCGTGCTTCTGGTGCGCCCCGGCGGGATTTTCCAGGGCATCGACATTTCGCATTTCGCACTGCATTACACGCCCATGACGGAGCGCGCCCGGCGTGTGTTCCTTAGTCGGCCTGCCGCTCTCATCGCCCTGGCGGCGGCCCTTGTGCTTCCCTGGCTGGTGTATCCGGTCCTGGCGACCGACATCGTTCTGTGGGGACTGTTTGCGCTCGGCTTCGATCTGCTGTTCGCGTTCGGCGGGCTGCTCTCGTTCGGACAGGCCGCCTATTGGGGCACCTCCGCCTATGTCACTGGGATCCTAATGGTCAAGTTCGGGGTTCCGATGGTGCTGTCGCTGCTTTGCGGTGTCGTCCTGAGTACGATCGTCAGCCTGCTTTTCGGCTTCGTCGTCGCAAGGAAGAAGGGGATCTATTTCTCCATGATCACCTTTGCGTTCGCGTCGATCGTCTATTTCGTCGTCAATCAGTTCCCCGACTACACGGGCGGCGAGGACGGGCTGCACGGGCTTGTTCGCCCGACCCTGCTGGGTTTGGACCTCAAGAACGACCGGGTCTTCTATTATGTGTGCCTGGCCGCCGCAGTGGTGGTGGTCTACGCCATCCTCCGGCTTCTCAAGTCGCCTTTCGGCCTTGCGCTTCTCGGCGCCCGCGAGAACGAGCAGCGCATGACGAGCGTCGGCTACAGCGTCTATGGCTTGAGGGTGAAGGCGTATGTGTCTTCGGCCCTGGTGTGCTCGATCGGTGGTGCCCTCTATGCCCTCAACCATCAATTCGTCACGCTTGAAATGGTGGGATGGCGCGCCTCGGGCGAGTCTATCATGATGACGCTTCTCGGCGGGGCCGGCACCATCTTCGGCCCGTTTCTCGGCAGCGGCATCGTCTTGCTCATGCGCAACACATTGTCGTCGATCACGGACAACGGCAGCCTGTTCCTCGGCCTTCTGTTCGTGGCCGTCGTGCTCCTGTTCCGGCGCGGGATACTGGGCGAGCTCGTGCATCATTCGGTCGACCGCGCCGCTTCATCCGATATGGCGGCAAAACCGGACCGCATCGTAGCAACCGGAGACGTGGCGGATGCCTGATGCTGGCGTTAGTAACTGCGTGCGCGGGGTGGGGTCGACGGACATGCCCCTGCTCGAACTGCAGTCTGTCACAATGAGCTTTGGCGGCTTCACGGCCATCAACGACCTCAGCCTGAAGTTCGAGAAGAAGCCGGTTTACGGGATCATCGGGCCGAACGGCGCCGGCAAGACGACCCTGTTCAATATCCTGAGCGGTTTTTATCGACCCAGGCGTGGCCGTCTGCTGTTCAACGGCGAAGACATGACGCCTTTTCGTTCCGAGCAGTTTGCCCGGCGCGGGATCGTTCGAAGTTTCCAGATTACAAGCATCTTTCCCAACTTGACGGTCATCGACAATGTCGTCCTGTCGGTGCAGCAGCGGGCCGATGGAGGCATAAAGGCCTTCGCGAAGGCCAACTGGCACGACAATCACCGACCTGAAGCGAACGCCTTGCTGGATCAGGTCGGCATTCCGCCATCTCTGCGCGGGCGGCCGGCGAGTGATCTTCCCTACGGGCGCAAGCGGGCTCTGGAACTGGCCATATCGCTGGCGGCACACCCGAAGATCCTTCTTCTCGACGAGCCGACTGCGGGAATGACGACCACGGACGTGTCCCGCACGACCGAGCTGATCGCTCAGCTGTCAGCCGAGCGCACAATCATCGTCGTGGAGCACAACCTTGGAGTCATCGCGCACGTCGCCGACGAGATCATCGTGCTGCAACAGGGCGCTCTCCTCGCGCGCGGGCGCTATGACGAGGTGCGCAAAGACTCCCGCGTGATCGAGGCCTACCTGGGAAAACGCCATTGAGCATGCTGGAGATAAGAAGTCTCGATGCCTATTATGGCGAAAGCCATATATTGCAAGGCGTCGAACTGTCCGTGGAAGCGGGCGAGGTCGTCACGCTGGTGGGTCGCAACGGCGCCGGCAAGACCACTCTGCTGAAATCCATCATCGGCGATATACCGCGCCGAACGGGGAGCATCCATTTCGACGGTTCGCAAATCATCGACCTTTCACCCGAGCGTATCTGCAGAAGGGGGATCGGCTTCGTGCCGGAGGATCGCGGCATATTCTCGACGTTGAACGTCTACGAGAACCTGACGATCGGTCGGCCACATGGAAACATGGGATGGCCGCTCGAGCGGATCTACCGGCATTTTCCAATCCTGGAAGCCCGGCGCTCACAAAAGGCGGCATCGCTCTCCGGAGGAGAAAAGCAGATGCTGGCGATAGCGCGCCCTCTTTATATGGGCGCGTCGTTCCTGCTGCTTGACGAGCCGACGGAGGGCCTGGCCCCGGTGGTGGTCGATGCGATCGGCGCGATCATCAGGGATATCAAGTCGACCGGGCTGACAATCCTCCTCGTAGAGCAGAATCTTCAGTTCGCGGCCGAGGTCGCGGACAGGTACTACATGATCGAGAACGGGAAAATGGTGAAGGAACTGACGAAACTCCAGATGGCCGATGAGGAACAAAGCCTGCTCGATCATCTTGGCGTTTGACAGCTTCGTGGTATTTCCCATCGAAAAGTCGCGCCCGAATTGACCTTGGGAGCAGTCTTTCAAGGTGGTTGTGAGCCCCGACCGGGGCACTGTCCGGCGCCATGCGCCTCATGCTGACGGAGAGGGCGAACGCATCCGGCCAACCCACTGATTTGCCGAGGCGATTGGGCTGGCACGATCGACTCGGCGATCCGCATCGTGGTTCGCGACGGACGCATGTCGAAATGAGCCTTCAAGACGGCGGAGCCGACTTTTAGATTGCTGGTGGCCTGAAACGTGCGGGGAACTCGCCGGCGACGAGCGTCTGGTGTCCAGCCGCGAGCGCTGTCCAGCGAGCGTCCGCGGCATGTGCAGCCAGGCCCCGTCGCGAAGAGGTCACCATGGCGAAGACACTGTATGAAAAAATCTGGGATGCACATGTGGTCAAGCCGCTGAGCGACAACAGGGCCATTCTGTTCGTCGATCGGCATCTGGTTCACGATGGTGTCGCGACCTACGCGTTTTCAGGCCTGCATACGCACGGGCGCAAGGTGCATCGCCCCGACCTGACCATCGGCGTTGCCGACCACGTCGTCCCCACGACGCCGCGCGTCAATGGGATCGCCTATGAGGACGAGGACGCCCGCAAGATGGTGCAGGACATCGAGGCCTATTGCCGGGAGGCCGGCATCGACGTCTATTCGGTCGGCAACCGCCGCCAGGGCATTGTCCACGTGATCGGGCCGGAACTTGGCTTTGTGCTACCTGGGGCGCTGCTGGTGTGCGGCGACAGCCACACTTCCACCCACGGCGCCCTCGGGGCACTCGCTTTCGGCATCGGCATCTCCGAAGTCGAGCATGTGCTGGCGACACAGACCATCGTGCAGCGCAAGTCCAAGTCGATGCGTGTCAACGTGAAGGGCGAACTGCCCCCCGGCGCCACGGCGAAGGACCTGATCCTGTCCATCCTGCACACGATCGGCGTGGCGGGCGGCACCGGCCACGTCATAGAATACCAGGGCGAGGCGGTTCGGGCGCTGACCGTGGAACAGCGCATGACGCTGTGCAACATGTCGATCGAGGGCGGCGCGCGCGCCGGCATGGTGGCGCCCGACGAGAAGACCATTGCCTATCTGGAGGGGCGCAAATACGCCCCGACGGGCGAGATGTGGGAGCGGGCGGCGGAATGCTGGCGCTCGCTGAAATCCGATCCGGACGCGATCTTCGACACGGATGTCGAAATCGCCGGGGCCGACGTGATACCCTTCGTCACCTGGGGAACCAATCCCGGTCAATCGCTGCCGATCGTCGGCAAGGTCCCGGATCCGTCGTCCTGCGATAGCGAGAGCGAGCGGGCCAGCACCCAGAGCGCGCTCGACTATATGGGCCTGCAGCCCGGGCAGGCGCTGACCGACATCCGCGTCGACCACGTCTTCATCGGCTCATGCACCAACGGCCGCATCGAGGATTTGCGTGAGGCGGCCGCGGTGGTGCGGGGGCGCAAGGTGGCCGATGGCACGAGCGCCTGGATCGTGCCCGGTTCGGGGTCGGTCAAGGAGCAGGCGGAGCAGGAAGGTCTCGACCGGATATTCATCGAGGCTGGTTTCGACTGGCGCGAGCCCGGCTGCTCGATGTGCCTGGCGATGAACGGCGAGCGGCTGAAGCCCGGCGAACGCTGCGCTTCGACATCCAACCGCAATTTCGAAGGGCGACAGGGGCGCGGGGCGCGCACGCATCTCATGAGCCCAGCCATGGCCGCGGCCGCGGCGGTCACGGGCCACCTGACAGATGTGCGCGAACTGATCTGAGGCAAACATGGAACCGATCTCCAGGCACAGCGGCATCGCCGCGCCCTTTCCGATGTCCGACGTCAACACGGACCTGATCTATCCCCAGCAATTCCTGCGCAAGCCGGATCGCAATGCGATGGCACCGTTCCTGTTTCACAGCCTGCGCTATAGATCGGACGGCACGCCGAATCCGGATTTCATACTCAACAAGGAACCCTACGACGAGGCGACGATCATCATCGCGGGGCGTAATTTCGGCTCCGGTTCGTCGCGCGAGCACGCGCCCTGGGCACTGAAATCATTCGGCATACGCTGCCTGATCTCTTCCATGTTCGCTGATATTTTCAAGGCGAACTGCATCAACAACGGCATTGTTCCCGCGACCGTCAGCGAGGAGGTGTTGGCAGAATGCCTTCGCGCGGCCGCCAACCCGCAGGAGGCGCGCTTCACCGTAGACCTGGAAAGGCGCGAATTCAGGAATCGACGGCTCGGCACGGTGCCGTTCGAAATTTCAGATTCCGACCGCGACCGGCTGCTTAAGGGCAACGATTTTATCGACGATACGCTGGCGGAACTGTCGGCGATCGAAAGTCATGAGAAAGCCTCAGCGGAGGCGATGCCATGGCTCAATCTCGGGGCTTCAGCCAAATGATCCCAAGAGCCGAGCAGCGTTGCCGGCCGCGTCCCATATCGAAAAGCTGAAAGGTGGTCCGGCTCAGGGCAGCAGGCGGGCGACGTCGAAAATGTCGTCGGAAATGATGTAGCCGTTACCCTGCATGCGCCCGACGATGCGCATCTTCTCGGTGTCGACATAGAATCGTTCCGGATCGGTCAGCAAATCGTCTCGGATATGCATGACTTGCACGAGGCCGAGGATCAGGGACCGGTACGGGCCGAGCTCGACGATCTGCATCAGCTTGCACTCGAAGGATACCGGGCTTTCTACGATGCGTGGCGCGCCGATCGACAGCGACGGACTGGAGGTCAGCCCCGAGGCGCTGAATTCATCGATGCCTGGGCCGTATTCGGTGGCTGTGGCGTTCATCGCTTGCAACCGGTCCTCATCGACCAGGTTGACGACAAATTCGCCGGTGGCACGGACGTTACGGCCGGTGTCCTTGCGGTCACCCGGCGTCCGGTCGTTGATCGAAAATCCGACCACCGGCGGCTCCTCACCGAAGACATTGAAGAAGGAGAACGGCGCGGCGTTGCGCTCGCCGGTTTCGCTGATGGTGGAAACCCAGGCGATCGGACGGGGCGTGATGGTGGAGGACAGGAGCTTGTAGCGCTCGATGGGCTTCAGCTCGGAAAAATTGAAATGCATGCCTGCTCCGGTAGGTTTCGAAATCGGCGGTCTCGGCGTCCGTTCGCCGGGTCCGCTACGCCTGTATGCATTCCTGTCGCTGTTCGCCAAGGCCCTCGATGCCCAAGGTAATAACGTCGCCAGCCTTGAGGAAGACATTGGGATTCTGGCCGAGCCCGACGCCGGGCGGCGTGCCGGTGGAGATGATGTCGCCGGGACGAAGGCTCATGAACTGTGACAGATAGGAAACCAGGTAGCGCACGCCGTAGACCATGGTGGCCGTCGAACCGTGCTGAAAGCGTTTGCCGTTGACCTCGAGATGCATTTTCAGGGCTTGCGGGTCGCAGACCTCATCGGCTGTGACCAGCCATGGACCGATCGGGCCGAAAGTGTCGGCCGACTTGCCCTTCGTCCACTGGCCTTGTCGTTCGGCCTGGAAGGCGCGTTCGGACAGATCGTTGACCACGCAATAGCCGGCGACATGGTCCATCGCGTCGTCTTCGGAGACGGACGTCGCCATCTTGCCGATGATGACGCCGAGTTCGACTTCCCAGTCGGTCTTCTCGGAACCGCGCGGAATCTCGACCCGGTCACACGGCCCGATGATCGCCGACGTCGCCTTCATGAAGATGATCGGCTCAGGCGGCACCGTAGCGCCGGTTTCTTCCGCGTGGTCGAAGTAGTTCAGCCCGATGCAGATGAATTTGCCGGTGCCGGCAACACAAGGACCGACGCGCGGATTGCCGCCGACGACCGGGAGGGTTGCCATATCGAGGGTGCGCAGCGCATCGAGACCCTCGGGAAACAGCGTCCGGCCGGCAATGTCGGCGACATGACCGGAAAGGTCGCGAATCCGGCCATCGCTGTCGAGAATGCCGGGCTTTTCCGCGTTCGGCTCGCCGTATCGCAGCAATTTCATCGCGTGTCCTACTCCATTGAAATTTCTGCCCGGGATTTTCGGTCTGTCAGGAAGCGTGAAATCGATATGCCCGGGCAGGAGATCGGCGCGCGTGATACCAGGGCAAGCTCAGCCGACCGCGCGCGTGCTGGCTTGAGCCTGGAAGGCTTTTACAACGGCGTCGCCCATTTCGCTGGTGGCGACCTGACGGCAGCCGGGCCGCATGATGTCGGCGGTGCGGTAGCCGGCGCCAAGCACCGAGCGGACTGCCGCCTCGATGCGCGCCGCCTCGTGTTCCAGAGAGAAGGAATAGCGAAGCATCAGCGCTGCCGAGAGAATTGCCGCAAGCGGATTGGCGATGTTGCGGCCGGCGATGTCCGGCGCGGTGCCGTGGACGGGCTCGTAGAGACCCTTGTTCCCGGCACCCAACGAGGCCGACGGCAGCATGCCGATCGAACCGGCCAGCATCGCCGCGGCATCGGAGAGGATGTCGCCGAAGACATTGCCGGTGACGATGACGTCAAACTGCCTGGGATTGCGGATCAGCGCCATGGAAGCCGCATCGACATATAGATGTGTCAGTTCCACATCCGGATAGTCCTTGCCGACGCGGGTCATCACCTCGCGCCACAGCATCATTGTCTCCAGCACATTCGACTTGTCGACAGAGCACAGCTTTTTGCTGCGCTTCCGCGCCACCTGAAATCCCACATGGGCGATACGTTCTATCTCGCTCTCGGTGTAGCGCATTGTATTGATGCCTTCGCGCTCGCCAGCCAAATTGACCGAGATGCCGCGCGGCTCGCCGAAATAGAGATCGCCATTCAACTCCCGCAGGATCAACATATCGACCCCCTCGACCACTTCCGGCTTCAGTGTGGATGCGTCGAGCAATTCGGGATAGAGCAGCACCGGACGAAAATTGGCATAAAGCGACAGTGCCCGCCGGAGCCGCAACAGCCCGTTGCCAGCACCCTCGGCCGGCGGACGGTGTTCGTCGGCGGGCACACCGGTGCCGCCGAGCAGAATGGCGTCAACCTCGCGGCAGAGCTCAAGCGTTTTTTTCGGCAACGCATCACCGACCGTCTGAATGCCTTCGTCACCGATGACGCCTTCTATCATCTCGAAGGCGAGGCCCTCGCCGGCGAGTACGCGCAACACCTTGACCGCCTCGGCGGTCACCTCCTTGCCGATTCCGTCGCCGGGAAGTACCGCGATTTTCACGTCCTGTTTCTCCAGATAGATTTCACAGGAGCGCAATCCACCACGGCCCGCGCCCTGTCCGGCGTCTTATAGGTCTGCCGCTAGAATTCTCGAAGTCGTCCTTCGGAAGCCGTCCATCGCCATAGGCGAATGCGCCTCGACGGCCGCCGGCCCACCGCTCCGACGACGAAGGTGGCTGAGATGAGCGCGGCCTTACCGGCTCTCGCTGTTGGTAAGGTGGTTGAGCAGCAGGCGCACGGGCGCCGGCATGGTCTGGCTTTCCTGCACACAAAGGTTCCACTGTCGCTCGGCCCAGGATTCGTCAAGGACGATGGCGACGGTGTTGCCGCTGGTCACGTAGCGCTCGGCGCACTTCTCGGGCACCAGGCCGATGCCCAGCCCGGCTTCGACCATGCTGAATACGGTTTCGAAACCGTTGACGCGGACCGGCATCCGCAACGAGCGGGTGAGTTCGGAGGCAGCGCGTAGCACGAGCGAGTCGAGGAAGGATCCCTTCATCGGCCCGATGAGATCGAAATCCGTGAATTCGGCAAACTTGATGATCGCGCGGTCCGCCAGCGGATGGTCCTTGTGAACGAGAGCGACAATGCGGTCGACCCGGTAGGGAATGATCTTCAAGCCTTGGCGCGGCACAACGCCGCCGAACACGCCTATGTCTGCGGCGTTCTCCGCCACTGCCTCGACGGCCTGCTGGCTGGTGCCTTCCTGCAAGTCGATGCGCACGCCGTTATGCAGGGCGAGGAACTCGCCAAGATCGCGCGGCAGGTGCTGGATGATGGTGGAAACGCTGGCATGGACGCGGACGTGGCCGCGCATGCCGCTGGCATGGTGGGACAGTTCGGATTCCATCTGGCGCAGATCGCGCATGACCACACGGGCGTGATGCAGCAGCGAATAGGCGGCCGCGGTCAGTTCCAGCCCCTTGGAATTGCGCACGAACAACGGAGTCTTCAGCCGGACCTCAAGATCGGAAATGCGCTTGCTGACTGCCGACGCAGCTATGTGTTCGCGATCGGCGGCCTTGGCTATGCTTTGCTCTTCACAAACGGCTACGAACAATTCCAATGACAATAGGTCGAAACGCACTCGTCACACAGCTCCATGCTTGGATTGCCCGACCGCTATTCACGATCCTCGCGCCAGGAAGGGATCGACGATCGCGACCGTTCAGTTGCGCGGGCTCATCGCGGATCACGACGCACGCATTCCCAATCAAGTCTTCGCGCTGCCCGCCCTGTCTCCAATAAGGTCGTATTCCGGTTTGGCAGAAAACACAAAACGAAATTGCCCGATGCGGTGAAGCCGGGATGCCACCGGAAAGGACAGGATCCATCCATACATGAACCAGTATGATCTCAAAGGCCGCACCGCGATCGTCACGGGCGGTGCTCAAGGTATCGGCTTTGCCGTCGTCGAGCGTATGCTCGAGTCGGGTGCGCACGTCTCCATTTGGGACCGCGATGAGACGGTGCTGAGCGCCTGCGCTGACGAACTGGGACAGCACGACCGCGTGCACTGCCTGAAAGCCGATATCGGTGTGCTTGCCTCCGTGGAGGCGGCGGCGAAGGCGACGCTCAAGCGCTATGGCAGGGTCGATATCCTAATTAACAACGCCGCTGTCGTTGGCCCCAATATGCCGACCTGGGAGTATCCGCCGGATGCCTTCGCAGAGGTGTTCCAGGTCGGCCTCAATGGCACCTTCCACTGCTGCCGTACCATCGTGCCGCACATGATGGAGAAGGGCTACGGACGCATCGTCAATCTCAGCTCCATCGCCGGCAAGGAAGGCAATCCCAACGCGGTCGCCTATTCGTCGATGAAAGCCGGCGTGATCGCGCTGACCAAGTCGCTGGGCAAGGAGTTGGCAGACCGCAACATTGCCGTTAACTGCGTGACCCCGGCCGTCGCCAAGACACCGGGGGCGATGGCCCAGGCGCCCGAACACATTGCCTACATCCTTGGGAAGATTCCGCGCGGGCGCATGCTCGAACTGAGGGAGGCAGCGTCCATGATCTGCTGGCTGGCGACCGAGGAAAATTCATTCACCACCGGTGCGGTCTTCGACCTGTCGGGTGGACGGGCGACGTACTAGGTCGGCTATAACAGACAATCGAAGAGGAGATCCCCATGCATTCATATGTTTTCGAAAACGCGCGCGTGCTTGACGGTTCCTCGCAGGAAGGGGAGTACGACCGTCACGTGCGGGTTTCGGAAGGTCTGATCGACGAAGTTTCCGACGCGCCGATCAAGGACACAAACGCGATCAGGATCGACCTAAGGGGCAAGACGCTGATGCCCGGCCTGATCGATTGCCACGTCCACGTCTATTCGGCGGCTGAAGATCCGTCCACCAGTTCGCGTATGCCCAACGAACTGGTTGCGCTGCATGCGGCCAAGATCGTCAAGGGCATGCTGACGCGCGGCTTCACGACGATCCGCGATGTGGGAGGCGCAACGCTCGGCTTCAAACATGCGCTCGAGGCGGGTCTGATCGAGGGCCCGAGGCTGACCATGTGTGGCAAGGCCTTTGTCCAGTCCGGCGGCCATACCGATCCGCGCGAGCGCGGCGAACTGATCTCGGCCGAGACCTTCAACAATCAGCTCGGCAATGTGTCGAAGATCGTCGACGGCGTTGACGAATGTCGCCGCGCTGCGCGCGAAGAGATCCGTAAGGGAGGGCAGTTCATTAAGGTGATGGCCGGCGGTGGCGCGGCGCAGCTGCGGATGCCGCGCTCATGGAATGCCTATTCGATGGACGAGCTTCGCGCCTTCCAGGAGGAGGCGGACAATGCCAAGACCTATGTTTGCGTGCACGCCCACTCCGACGAATCGATAGCACGCGCGTTGGCTTGCGGGATCAAATCGATAGAGCACTGTACGCTGATCACCCCCGAGACGGCCGCGATCATGGCCGAGAAGGGAGCCTATTCGACACCGACGATCAGCGCGTACGAGGCGCAGATCATCGAAGCAGAAAAGCTGGGTCTCGATACGGGTGCCGTCGAGCGCCTGAAGTGGGTGCGCGATCGTGGACCGGAATCGCTGGAGATTATGCACAAGGCCGGCGTGAAGATCTGCCACGGCTCGGACCATCTCGGCTTCCTGCACCCGTACCAGAACCTGGAATTCAATATCCGCGCAGAGGCGCTGCCGGCCATCGAGGTAATACGCTCGACCACCCTTAACGCGGCTGAATTGTGCCTGATGCCCGGCAAGGTCGGCACCATTGCCGCGGGTGCTTATGCTGACATGATCGTAATCGACGGCGATCCGCTTAAGGACATCTCGCTGCTCGGCGACGAAGGCAAAGCCTTCCAAGCGATTATGAAGGGTGGTGTATTCTACAAGAACGAACTTGCCATCAGCCGTTGACGCATTCGACCGAGATGAGGGCTGCAGCGGAGGCGAAGCGGCGCTTCCGAGTGGATTTGCGGCCAGGGGAACTCCGAGCATTCCTCCCACGCCTCGCTGTAGAGAAATAGACCGTGCCTGAAGCCGCCGAGGCAGCGAAAGCCCTGTGGGAAAGACAGCCGCGACCGCAATCGCGGAGCCGTGATGATCGTCACGGCATGGATCGATCTCAGGATGCTGAGCGCATTCGCCGGCTGCCTAAAAACTCCATGATCTTGTACGCACTCATCGGTCGGCTGAGCGCATACCCTTGCAAGATGTCGCAGCCCAAATCCTTGAGGATCTTGGCCTGCAGCATTGTCTCGACACCTTCGGCGATGACTTCCACCCCCAAGGACCTTCCAATCTGCACAATCGATTCTACGACCTCGCGCTGCTGGACTGACTCTGCGATTGGACTAATTAGCTGGCGTGCAATTTTCAGCCGTCGTGGTTGCAGTTTGAGCAAGCTGACAATGGAGGCGTGGCCGGTGCCAAAATCGTCAATTTCGATGTCGATTCCGAGTTCCTTGATCTGGTTGACGTTCCACACCATAAGCTCATCGTTGTCATCGAGGAAAATCGATTCCAGAAGCTCGAACGAAACGGTTCCTGGTTTTATTGACAGTGAAGTCAGGCTGTTGATCAGTTCCTCATCCTGCAGCCGTCTCGCAGAGACGTTCACGGAGACGTGCGGAACCAGCAGCCGTGCTTTCTGCCACTGATCAAAGTCGTGGAGAGTTTGTTTGAGCATCAGTCGGTCAATAACCGAAACGACATTCAATTCTTCCGCAATTTTCAGGAACTTACCTGGCAGCTGAAGTCCGTCGATCGGATGGTTCCAGCGCGCCAGCGCCTCCACGCCGGCAACCTCCAACGTTTTGGCGTCGAATTGCAGCTGGTAGTGCGGAACAAACTCGTTGCGTTCCAACCCTCCGAGGATTTCATCGGCCACCCGTTTGGTCCGAACGATCTCGGACTGGAGATCTTCGGTGAAGAACTCATACCGATTGCGTCCTCGGCCTTTGGCCCGATAGAGCGCTATGTCCGCGTTGACCATCAGGCGTGGGCCGTCAATGGGACGGCCCCCATCGACTGCGATCCCGATGCTGACCCCAATACGGCACTGGTGGTCATTATAGGGAACCGGCTGCCGCAGTCGCTGTATGATCCGGTCCGCCAACTGTTTGAGTTGCTCCATTGAGATGTCGCGGCTGCAGACTACGACAAACTCATCGCCTCCGACTCGGGCAAGGAAATCTGCCGACCCAACAGTCGATGTCAGCACCTTCGCGGTATGGATCAGCACGGCGTCGCCGACGGCATGGCCAAGCGTGTCATTGATCTGTTTAAAGCGATCGAGATCAAGATGCAGAAGCGCGGCGCCGCTGCCAGCCGTCGATACTGTAGCGGCCTGACGATCGAGGACCGTGTCGAGGTGGCGGCGATTTGGAAGGCCGGTCAGAGAATCGTGAAGCGCTGTATGTTCATTGCGCGCCGTCGCCGCCTCTAGCTCAGCATTCTTCGTTTCGGCGAGGTTTTTTGCCCGTTCCAACTCCAGCGTCAGGGCGACGTCCGCCGTCACGTCCCATTCCGCTCCGACCATTTTGTGGTCAGTGCCGTCCTTGTAACTCTTGGCACGCGCGCGAAGATGTCGAATAGCTCCGTTGGGAAGCATTACACGATATTCCGAAGAGTATATGCCGGTCGCTATCCCCTGCGCGAAATCCCGCTTGGCCTGTTCACAATCGTCGGGGTGGATTGATCTTGACCACTCTTCGAAGGTTCTCAGTTTGCCATCTGCCGGCTTTCCATAGATTTCGTTCAGGCGGTCGTCCCAGTATATGATGTCCGCGTCGAGATCCTGTTCCCAGACGCCAATTTGCGAGGCATCAAGGGCAAGCTCCAGCCTCTCTGAAAGCTGTGCAAGCCGTCGTTCGCTCCGGCGCAGATCGGCGTAATGCTTATGCCGTTGTTCGAAAAGCCGTCCCGCAATGACAATCGGAACCACGACTAGAGCGCCGCCGATGAGCATTGCCAGTCGCAAAATCCAAGCGTTCCGGGGTGTCGCATTCCAGCCACCCTTGGGAACGGCGGAAATCTGCCACGATCCTGTCGGCAACCGCACCTCCGCCGTAACGGGGTTGTCTTCCGCCACCCGCGCCGGGCCGAAAAATCGCGCGCCGCTTCGGCCCAGAGCGTCCTTGCCCGTCAGAGCGATCTCGATCGACAGTCTCTTGTCTAAAAGACCGCTGTCCTCGTACAGCTTCTGAATGTCGATTACCGCAGCCACAATGCCCCAGAACGTCTCGGTAGGGCGATCAGGGTCAAGGAAGACGGGAAATCGGCCGATAAAGGCCTGACCTCCTTGCTTCAGCTCCACCGGTCCGGCCAGAACCAGTTGTTTGGTATCGCGCGCCCGAAGTGCCGCTTCACGCAATTCTTCATCCTTGCGAAAGTCCAATCCAACGGCCTTTTCATTGCCTTCCATTGGATACATCAACGAGATGACCAGGCCGGGGGCAGCGGCAATGTTTCTGACCTGTGTCTTCTCGCGAAAGAGGCTCTTTGCCAGCTTGGCAAAGCGGGTTTGGCTCATATTCGGTTCGGTAACGATGGTCGCGATCAGACCGCGCGTCAGTTGAAGGTCTCCATTGACATTGCCCTCGAGATTGGCGCGGACGAGGTTCATCTCCTTCGCAACGTCGACGCGCAATGCCTGTTCGGCAACAATGCTATTTTGATGATCAGCATAGATTCCAGCACTTAACAGCACGACAAGGGCGACCACAGCCGGAAGACTGGTCCAGGTCATCAAGGTACGGAAGCGCTGATGAATGGCAAATGGCAAGGTGGAATCTCGGTCGGTGCAACCTTCCGACTGTTACAGAGTATAGGAGAAGACTTAATCGAACCTTGGTTCCTCTGCTCAAAATTTAGAAAGGCCGCTGGTGATCAACGCTGATCTGTCGGTCCGGACGATAGATCGAGGAGGAAAGCGAAAACGGTCGGAAGCGCGTGTCGCGCCAAGCGCTGGCAGTCGCGACGGCGCTGGCGTCGCTCGTCACCGCCTATTGGTCCGACATCTGGCGCGTGCTGCGGGGAGGATGATTCGCTCCCGCTATGGAAAGGTGGCGGGCTTTTGCAGTCCGGTGGAACCCGATCTGATGACAATCGTTCTGTGCGGCAACATTTGCGCGATACCGTCTAGTCAGGGCAACGATGCGAGAAGGTCAACGGCTCACCGAGAAGGAAAGACGAGACAGAAAGGAGCGCACCTCGGATGCTGCGCGGGAACTGATGGAGGTCGAGCGCGTGGCGCGGGATGCGAAGGCAGCTCGGCTCCGGGAGCAGCGGTTGAAGGCTGAGATACCTTGCGCGAGACCAGCACCTAAGAACAAGCGCAAGAAGTAAGAACAAGCGCAAGAAGGCGGGGCGCTGATAGCGGCCTCACCCGCACGGCTCTTCGTTCGTTTGACCGATGCTGGAGATCCGGAGGATTTCAGAACTGAAGCGAAGGGGACTCTTACCAAACCTAAAAGTCCGTCCTGGAGCTTCTTTCCTGCTCGCTGGCTCCAGCTAGCGGTTTTTTCTTTCGGCCCGGAACGTCCAATGCCGTGAGAGGTTCGGCCTCTGGCCGATGCCCCTCCCTCCCTCCCGTTGCGTCGGCTCAATGGCCCGTCCCGGCTCACGCCGGGGCGGGCTTTTTTGTTTGCCCACGAAACGAAACCGCCTCCGGCAGGTTCGGAGCCCAAAGGAGGGTTCCGATGAGAGACAACGACAACGGACGCGAAGATGACAAGGGGCTTCAGTTTCTTGCTCGGAGGCTGGCTAAAGAGGTCGGCATCTCCGAATCGGAAGCGCTCGGCCTGATCAAGCTCATCGGTGCCGACTGGAATTCTTTGCTGCGCGAAGCCCGGTTCCTGAAAAATCCGCGTCGCCAGTCTTGATGGCGGCAGGCAGGGTCACAGCCCCGTGAAGCCCTTGCGCGGCCGGGGGGCTTACTGCATGTTTCGCCGTTGGGGCTTCCGGGAGAAAGATCATGCCAATTCAACGAAAAGCAGCTGAGGCCGGTATTTTCGACGAATCCGAGTTGGCACTGCTTGGGCGAGTCTTCGACAAGCTTAAGCTGGACGATCCATCGCCAGATGCGCGCGACTTGATTGCCTCCAGGATCATTGCAAATTACATGGCAGGTGTGGTCGATGAGGCCGAACTGGTCTTGCTTTCAAAGCAGCCGCTGGGTCGTTAGGGACGTCTGGCCAGGCTCTCCAATTCGGGCTCGGCGGGCTTGTTGGAGGGTGCACTGCGGTTGATGCTGTCCGCCTTCGGCTAGTCACGAAATACCTGGAACCAGAAGCGGAAATCGGGCGTTCGCCCGGCAAAGTGCGCTTCCAAGGCGCAGTAAGCAACAGCGGTCGTCGCATCAGGCCCATAAACGTCCCGGCAGCCTTTGCAGCGGAAGCGCGGTCGACAATATCCGACAACATCAACCCGCGGTGGCATTAATGTCGTTCTTACTCCGGACGGTCAATGAGTGCCCTCAGCTTCGCTGGCAACTTAACGTTTCACCAGGCGCACCCAATCGATCGCAATCAGGGTTCCAAAGCGCCACAGCGACCTTGCCTTTATCGATCCTGGCAACATCGTCTGTCAACTCAAGATGAGTGGAACCTAAAATCTCCCGGCAGCTTGTTGCGGGATAGACGACCGAACGAACCCTGAAAAGATGGTGCCTCCGCCGCCGCCAAGATGGCAGAACGGCAGAGGCATTTGATAGCGGCTTCAGCCTTTGTGGTTGGGGTTTGCGCGCTGACCGTCTGGTGGTTGTTCTCTCGATGAACCAATTTCCTTCACAAATGGATATCAAATAATATCCCCGAGACAGTCGGTGCGGACGTCATCTCGATTGCCGAACTCACCCAGAAGCTTTTTGCGGATGCGAAAGCCTTGGCATCAGCAGCGCAGAAATCTGGGAAGACACCGTTAGCGTGTACAACACAATCCTTGATGCGAAAGTACACTATGAGGCCGGCATGGCGGACTGAGGGGGAGCGTCTAGCCTTCCGTTTCGATTGCTCCTGGGCGGAGCCGCCGTCTCAGGCCCGCCATTTTCTACATCCCGGGTCCTGAGCGCTTTCGGCGAGTTCCGGGTTCTCGATCACTTGTTGCAGTTTTGTGTTGGCGATGTGGTCGCACCACTGGCCGTGTTGTTGTCAACGTCGTTACCTGCGGAATCCTTGCAACGATCGTTCATCCCGTTAGGGCCTGTCGTCGTCGAGTTCGTCGAGTTCGTCGAATCCGGATCGGTGTTCACTGTACCGGTACCAGCGCCGTTGACGCTTGCGCCACCATTCACGGTTGCACCACCATTGGCACCACCGCTACCACTGGCATTGCCGCCTGTACTTGTCCCATTCGACTGCGCCAATGCGGAACCGGCTAGGGCGATACCCAGCAAGGACGCGGCTAGAACTTTCTTCAGCATGGAGGCCTCCTTATTTGAATCGCTGAATTGCGATCACTTCCGAACGAGGGTTATTGCTGATTGTTCCCAGTGAAATCGATCGTGATCGCGCCTACGGGTTCTGTGAATTCGGCCGTCCAGGTCCAGCCGACGGTGCACCACCGATCGAACCAGCTTTACATTCGCTCGTCAAAATAGGATTATTTTCTTGGGTGGGGCGACTCTTGAAAAGGTGTCACGATGGCTAGAAGGAGACTTTCCAAGCAGCTTTCACAGGCTGAGATCGAACGCTTCTTGGCAGAGGCTGAACGGCTTCACAAGAGCATTGTCCAGCCGCTTCTGTCGCCTACAAGCGATCACTACCGGGCACTCCAGCGCACCCATGAGGCGTTGCTAAAGACGGTGAAGGATATTACCGGGGAGGATGCACCGTTCATTAGATGGAATGGGACCGGACCGGTGCAGCCTCCTACGGCACTTTAAAGGGGAGGACCGACCAATCTCGCCAGGGTACAACGGCGCCCAGAACCGGCCCGACGGAACATTAGCCGCCTCTAAAGGTTGCATGCTTGCGGCAGGTGGTGCCCAGCACCACATGCTGAAGATCGGGACTCCGATCGGCCCGCGCTCACCGGCAAAGTGGCGCGGGTTTTCACTGACCAAGGGAAGAGATGACCGTAAAGCCTTCCATCACGTACATTGTCAGCGTTTTCGAGAGGGCGCATTGGCGAACGATTTTGCCAGCAGACTTGGTATGCTCGAGCCGGAGGAAATCTCCCAACTTCAGCAGATTTTTGAGTACGCGTGCAGCTTGCTCGGCCACGACCCTCACTCGCTGGAAGCGGAACACATTGCCCTGAAGATAGCGTCCTACCAAGCCGGAACGCTTGAAAAAGACGCTTTCCTGGACTCCCTGAAGGCCAGAACCGCAGCGATCAACAGCGCTCAACTTACAGTGATCCCGAGGCCGGATTCTTAACGGCAGTTCGGAACTACGGGTCCGGCTCGACGTTATTGCCACGTTTTTGAAGGGCGTTGGGGGAACATAACGACAGACAAGCCTAGTCTCCGGAAGTTTGCCTCCTATAAAAGTCTGCGTACAGAATTTGACTGATTGGCTATCGCTCGACAGACAGTTCTCTGTCGAAAACTGACGTTGCGGGCCAGCGGCCAGCAACTGCTAAAGGTGAAGGCAGACATGGCAGAACGAAAGAAGCAGCCCGTTGTAAGTTCTGGGATTGACGGCCTTGATGAGATTCTTCGAGGCGGATTGCCAGCCTCTAACCTTTACATCGTGCAGGGCGATCCAGGTGCGGGTAAGACGACTGCTGCTTTGCAATTCTTGCGTGCCGGCGTGGCGGCGGGAGAACGCTGCATTTACGTCAGTCTCTCGCAGACAGCCTCTGAGCTCCAGGCGATTGCATTTTCGCACGGCTGGACACTTGATGGAATTCGCGTCGAGGAATTGTCTGCCTCCGAGGCAGTGAGCGATGCAGCCGACCAGACAATCTTCCAGACCGCCGACCTTCGGCTGGATGAAACACGAAAGGCCATTGAAAGCGCGATAGAGGAATACAAGCCACACAGGCTGGTCTACGACTCGCTTCTTGAAATCCGACTGATCACCGGCGATACACCAAGATTTCGCCGCGAGCTCATTGGCTTCAAGGCCTTCCTGGCTAGGCGAGGCATCATAGCGCTGCTCCTTGATACACAGACAAATGGCGGCGATCATAACGGCGAGGAAATCGAGGGGATCGCTCACGGCGTCATCCGGCTTGATAAATCGCTTGAGGATTACGGTGCCGTGCGCCGACGCATCGAGGTCAGCAAAATGCGCGGCGTGCCTTTCGCCGACGGTTATCACGACATGGCCATTCGCGAGGGCGAAGGCATTGTTGTGTTTCCGAGGATCGTGCCCGGATCCGGAGCCGAAATTGCCAAGCCACAACTGATAAAGTCCGGGGTCGAGGCTCTCGACGAGATGTTTGGTGGCGGTCAGGAATCTGGGACGATAACGCTCGTCATCGGCCAGTCAGGCACCGGAAAATCAACGATGTCATCCCTCTACGCAACAGCGGCGTTGCAGCGAGGCGAAAGCGTCGCGCTGTTTCTATTCGAGGAACGGTTGGAGACGTTCTTTCGACGCTCCGAAGGCTTGGGCATGGACCTCCGCCAGTTCCACAAAGATGGCCAGCTTGTCATTTATGATTTCAGCCCGAACGAGATCTCGCCTGGCGAGTTTGGCCAAATCGTGCAGCAGGTCGTCGCCCGCAACAATATACGCGTCGTGGTGATCGATAGCTTCACCGGCTATCTGAATTCACTGCCTCACCGCGAGAAGGCCGTGCTGGATATCCAGTCTCTGTTAAAGCATCTCGCGCGTGCGGACGTGCTGACAATGCTCATTGTAGCGCAGCATGGATTGTTGGGACAGAATGTCGGCATTGATGTGGACGTCAGCTTTCTCGGCGACACAGTGCTCCTGCTTCGGATGTCCGAGCATGAGGGTCGGCTCAGGCGCAACATCACCGTCGTTAAGAAGCGCCACGGCCCGCATGATCTCGATGTTCGAGAGCTTTTCATCGCAAGTTCGGGCGTCACAGTCGTTGCCTACAATCCCCTGCCCGAGACGTGAGTGACATCAAGCAAAACGGACTGGGTAGGCTTGATTGGGTCCTCATCTTGGCGCCCTACCGCAAGGATGCCGCCTACCTGGCCGCATTGCTGCAAGAGCGTGGCGTGCAAGCCAAAGCGGCAAGCGCGGCCGATTTCGAGGATTTTCTTTCGGAGTTCCCCGGAGTGCTTGTCGTTACCCATGAGGCGCTCAATCCAGCTGTGATCGCTGTCATTGCCAGATTTCTGCAAGACCAGCCAAATTGGTCGGAGATCCCCATTGTCGTCTTACTCGATCGCGTAGCACCCCAATCGCGCATCCTAGCGACGCTGAGCGCCGCCTGGCCGCGCTCACGCCAGATATTCTATCAGCGCCCGGTGGCCGCATTGGAGCTGATAAGCGGCATACAGTCGGCACTTCTCACCAGGTTCCGTCAGCGTGAGGTCCGCGACTACCTCGAGCGGGAAACAGAACTGCGGCTGGAGCTAAATCACCGCGTAAAGAACATCCTCGCAAGCGTGCTGTCCATTTTCGAGATGACGCGGCGCGGCGCTGTCTCGGCAGACAGTCTCGCCGAGGATTTCAGAGGTCGATTGACCGCCCTGTCAAACGTTCACTCAGCGGTTTTCCTTGCAGGTGGCGAGGCGGTGTCGTTAGCAGCCGTCGTGGATTCGACCCTCGCTCCCTACCGATCGGATGGACAAACTGCCATTGCTGTTGAGGGGTCTGAAGTCTTGGTTTCGCGCGAGGCCGGTACAACCTTGGCCCTCTGCCTGCATGAACTTGCGACGAACGCCATTAAATATGGTGCCTTGTCCCAACCGACAGGTAATATACTACTGAAGTGGGAGTTGTCTTCAAATGTTGACCCAACACTGACTTTAAGTTGGATAGAATCCGGAGGGCCGCCAGTCGTCGAGCCTTCCCAGAAGGGCTACGGCACGCGCTATATGCGTTCGGCTCTGGCCGGTATGTTCGGAGAACCTCCTGAGTTTATCTTCGCTGTAGGCGGCCTGCGCTGCACCATTCGTGGACCGCTTTCTCGTTTTTCGCAAACATCTCGGTAACTTCCGTTTGCCCTTCGGCGACCACCCGCAAGGGCTAAGGCGATCCTCGATCGACGTGTCGGGCGGCTATGCCGATCCGTCGGAAAAAGCCTGAACCGGTGTCCTGAGCATAAAAGCTCGGAGCGCCGCAAGAATCCGGCAAAGTGTTTTGCCGGAGAAGTAACGGAATGACGATGGGCAGGAAGGTGCGCACTCCAGTTACTTGCGTACGCCTTTCCGGCCATGGATCACGGCAGCTGCGTCAGGGAGCAAGAGCGCTGGATCCAGGAATTCTCCGGCCAACGAGATGAGACGAGGCGGCAGGAGTCTTGTGTTCCGGAAGGCGGCAGTCCGAACACCGATTTGAGAACGAGAAACGAGAACCTGCTCGCAGTGACTCGCAAAGCACGGCTCTGCGGGCTGGTGCTGTGTTCTATGTGTGGCGCGATGGCGGCAGGAATGCGACACCGGCCGAAAAGTTAAGGTGCTCTCAACAATATTGCACGGTAATGCTCACTCTGGGGTACTTCTCAAGTATAGAATTGAGTCGCGGGAGGAATGGATGAGCGTATTAGCCGTCCGTAATACTGAGGCGGAGAGGCGACATGTTAGAATTGCACGATCGCGAGGCGGCCTATCGGCTTTCTGGATCTGGTGTAGGTGCTGGACAATCTGGCTTCGACGAGCTTGGAAATCCGAGCGTCAACAGCGCGGGCTTGGATGCTGATGGTATCGCTGGCGGCAAGCGCAGCGATCACCGCGCTAAGCGAAGTCATCAATCACCACCTGCCGTTCGGCGAACTGGTGCTCAGCACGGTCAACACGGTTGGCTCTTTCTTGCTAATTGGGCTGCTCTTCGCAGCGATCTACAAGGTCTTGCCGGATCGCACGCTCAAATGGCGCGATGTTGCCGTCGGGTCGGTGGTCACTGCGTTGCTGTTCACCATCGGCACGTCGCTGATCGGCTGGTATATCGGAACCAGCGCGATAGCGATTTCCTACGGAGCGGCAGGCGCGCTGATGGTGGTGCTGCTTTGGGTCTATTATTCAGCGCAGATCTTCCTCTTCGGTGCAGAAATTACGCGCGCTTACTCGGTCAGGCGTGGAAGCCGACCAGACCTTGCGCCGATAGTGGTGTTGAGCGGCAACAAGATAGATACGCCGCGCCGGCCTGAAGTGCATGACGGCGAGATCGCCGCGTGGATTGTCGTAAGCAGCCTGATCACCGCGCTGGTCTCGCAATTGTGGTGGCGAAAGCAGGATTGACGCCGCGCGGGGGCACCGTTGCAAAAAGCGAAAGCCGTAGCATCTTGATCCAGCCCCATATGGGCGCGACACTATTGAGGATAACAGGGTCCCGGCCGCAGGAGCAAGGCGAAGGTTATCCGTGCTGTCCGGCAGCCTTGATCCGTGGAGCGCGGCGCGGTCGTCCCGCGCGTTTGGACGCTCGACGCCTGTGGCTTTGGCAGAAGGAGTCGGTCTGCCACAGCGGGAGGCTCGGCACATAGCGCGGGCCCGCGCTGTGCTCCGGCATTCAGGTCCCGTGGGGAGGACTTAGGCGGTGCGAAGGCACTGTTTCGTTACCCTCGGACCTGCAAATCGGGGCCTTGGTCTCAGCCCTGAAACATAAGCCCATCTAACGGTATGGAAAGCCGCACCATCCGCGATCGCGTGCGTCGATGCTGATCAGGCGGGCGGAACGGAACGATCCGGCTGACGTTTGTGCCAAGGATCGGCGCGACAGGAGGACTGCATGGTGGCCCCACGAGCAGTTTGGAAAGGGTTTCTAAAAGTCGGGTCCGTGTCGTGCGGAGTGAAGCTTGTGGGTGCAACCAGCGAGGCGTCGAAAATCCACTTCAAGATTTTGAATCGGAAAGATGGATTGCCCGTCAAGGCTGCCTATGTTGACGAAGACACGGGCGATGTCGTCGATAGCGAAAACCAAGTCAAAGGCTATGAGGCAGACGCGGGCGATTTCATAAAGGTCGAACCGGACGAGATCAAAAAGCTCAAGATGACGTCTGAGCACACGCTTGAGGTCGACGAGTTTGTCGCCATCAAGGATATCGACACGCGCTACCTGGAAAAACCTTATTACCTGATCCCTGCCGACGGCGCCTCCACCGAGGCCTTCTCAGTGCTGCGCGAAGCGATGGCCAAGAAGGGTGTGGCGGCGCGGTCCTGCGTGGTGCTGTACCAACGCGGGCGCGAAGTCGTGATACAGCCATATGGCAAGGGAATGCTGCTCACCGAGTTGCGGACCCATGACGAGATGATCTCGGAAGACACGGTATTTGAAGATCTGAAAAGCCATGAATACGATCAGGACCTGCTCGAAATTGCGGGCCTGCTGATCGACAAGAAAGTGACCAAGTTCGATCCGTCGAAATTTGAAGATACCTACGAGGATGCGCTCATCGCGTTAATCGACGCAAAGCGCAAGGGCAAGCAGCCGCCCAAACCGGTTCCCCCGCCGAAGGAGAACGTTATCGATCTGGCGTCGGTTCTCCGCAAGAGTCTCGCCAAGGAAGGCATCAAGGACCGTCCCAAAGCCAAGGCCGGACGCAAATCAGCATAGTCGCAGCTTCACTGCCGCTCAAGGTCCCGTCCACCAGACTGAACTCGATCTGCCTCAGGCCGACGACATCGGCATCAACGATCCGGCGAGCGACCCCGACGATGCCATCGAGCTCGCCTCGATGGCGTTCGGGTCTGCGCCGGCCGGACCGAAAGGCGGGCCTGTGTTCAATTCGCTCCGAAAGGCCGGCAATTCGGTAAAAAGAAACGCTGCCTCGTTCCGGCTGCCGCGTTTTTCGAGTTCACCGGCACGAAACACCCGAAGGCGAAGCATCGCTTACGCTTAACGGCCCACCGTTCCTTGCGGTTACTGGATTTTGGCGGGAAGGCCGTCGGCAACAAGCCGCCGACCTTCACCAGTGACGACCGACCTCGGCCCAGAGGTCGCACCAGGTGGTAGCACTTCAGCCGGAGAATTGGACGGCGTGGATCAATCTCACCGGGCCCGAGGCCGAGCTTTTGCGGGCGCTTCCCGCCGGATCGCTCGCGGTGGAGACGGTGCGCCTCAAGCGCTCGTGACTCAGTTGCGCAAGGATCTCGGGAACGCTCAGTAGCGCAAGATCGAGGATGCGCTTGTATTCTTCGGTTCGTCGACGGACACCCGTCACACCGCCGTTCTCTCGGTCGGTCCTTGGATGCCGCCGGATCCGAAGCAATGCAGCCGCCATTGCCGTCGGGCACACCGCCGAGCAGCTTGTGGGTCATGACAGAAGTCCGCGATCCAGGGAGGTTTCGATCAAGGCATAGTCATCTGGGAAAGCGACCTGATGCGGTCAACAGCGCTCGATGTTAGATGGGGCAGGGGCCCAGCTGGGTGGGAAAGCGGCATATAGGCGACAGCTACCGACTAACGAGGTCTTTAGCCAATCGAAGGCCCTGTCGGTCAGCCGGCCCGAAGATCACCACTCAAAAAGGGCGCTGCGGTGTGACAGCGCCATATTTGATCTGAAACGATCCCTACCAGCCCTGCCGACCATACCAGTCGTCGACATCCCTACGAACACGATCCTTCTCGATGCCATAGCGTTCCTGAATCTTGCCTTCGAGCTGGTCGCGGTTGCCGGCAATTCGGTCTAGATCGTCGTCTGTGAGCTTGCCCCACTGTTCCTTGACCTTGCCTTTGACCTGCTTCCAATTTCCTTCGATGCGGTTCCAGTCCATGGTCTTTGACCTCCCTTAGTTTCGGGTGAAATTGAAACGGGCGGCAGGCTCGGGGGTTCCGATCAGATCAATCGGATACCAAGGGATCGATTACCTATTTTGATGATCAATAGCTGCGGGATCGCGCCGGATAGCAACAGCACCAGAGTATTGGGTGACATAGCGCCCCCTCGGACGGCGCGGCGTACGCTCTTCGGTTGGCGTTACCCGTCAACGGCTGCGGCGTGCAGGGGAAGTCTACATATTAGAGGCACTTCTGTATTGGAGCGGAGGCGGCCTGGTTGAAAGCTTCGGCGCCTTGCCGACGATGGGGCGATCCGCGAGCATTTTGGCGATAGGTGTCGTTTTGGGTTGCGAAGCGACCGCACGCCGACGGTTCAAGATCGCACCCATTAATTTTCTAACGTCCAAAGACATGATGACCTCCCATAATCATCAGCCCCTCCGCATACCCACACTATGCGCTTGCCGAGCATCCTGCATGCAAAATTGTGGTCCCGGTGAGCTTTTTTTCGCCACGCGTCATTCAACAGTCCTCAAGCACGCCACCCGGCCACTCTTGGTTGCCGTCGAGGCGCGGGTCTCTTTCAGCCTTCACAAGATGCCAACGAGAGTTTCACCATTGCCTGGAGAGGCTAAGCCACCTCATCGTTGCTGGTATCCGTAGGGGTGATGAACGGCTGTTTGAACCCGGCCGCCTGATGCGAGGAAGCCCGCGCCTCCGGCGGGAGGACGCGGGCCGATCGAGAGCCGATCTTCGACAGACATCGGAGGGCGATGTCAGTCGCTAACCTAAAATAATTAGAAAGCTCTAACGTTCCAAGCGAGATGTTTGACGGCTGGCTTCGGACCCTGCGCGTGGTCGACTAATGCCTTGTGGAAGGCCCAAACGCCGAATTCAGCCGGTTGCTGACATTCAGTCAGCCTTCATCCACAGCACCTGTTTAACTGAATCTTCGGCGGGAACGGGCAGACGTCGACATTCGTTGTACCATGCCCGCAGGCGACCGGCGCAATGCACACTGGCGTTCTGGCGCGTGAGTCGACCGACTGAGCCCGCTACCTGCAATCCCCCAGGGCCTGAATTTCTCGGTCAAGGTCTGACACGCGGGGTTGCCGGCGCCGCTCCGTTTGAAGACACCCTTGCCACCGCCCTGAACCAAACTTCGACGACAGCAACGGAGTACGCGGCGCGCCATGCCGACATTTCTCGTCCCCTTTGAAACATCTTGGCTGTGCCAAACGATAGGATCTCGCGCGGAAGCAGCATGGTCGGACGGATCGCCTCGTTCAGAGGCGTCCTCTGGGGGATTCCGCTTCTTTGTCCTGAAATTGCGCAACGGCGCTTGTCAGCGCCTTCTCGGAAACGGGCTTCGACAACTTCGGGATTTGCTTGAACGCCTCGGGAATAATTGTCACGCTGTCATAGCCGGTCAGAAAAAGAAACGGAATACCACGCGAAGCGAGCAATTCCGCTATCGGGAAACTCTGTTCCCCGGCGAGATTGACATCGAGCACGGCACCGTCCAGCGGAACGCTGTCTATCTTTTCCAGTGCCTGTTTCACCGATGAAGCAGGGCCGATCACCTCGCATCCCGATTCCATCAACTGGTCGGAAAGGTCCATTGCGATCAGAAAGACATCCTCTACGACGAGGACGCGAAGGCCACGCAAAGGGAACTGGTCATTCATGCAATGGTCCGGAACGGAAGCGACGTATCGCTTCTCGTGCCCGTGCTGGAAAGCGGAATTTTCAAAAGGCAAACCAAGCCCGTTTTCCTGAACTGCAAATCGGCGCTTCCGCCCAACTCATATTCCAAACTCTGCTGAATGAATGTCGTTCCGAAATTCCTCTTGATCGATTCCTCCACGGCCGGCCCGTCGATTTCTTTCCAGGAGACAGACAGGGGACCGTCGGGCTCTCCGATGCGCCAGTCGATCTCGACGCGCCCGTTCTCGACAGCGAGCGCTCCGTATTTGGCGGCATTGCTCGCAAGCTCGAAGAACACCATTCCCAAAGTCCCGGCAGCACTCGCATCAAGCTGGAACGGAGCGCCTTCCAGGATAACATTCCGCTGACGGTCGGCCGCATAGGGAGCGAGCGTTGTCCGCAACAGTTCCTTGAGGTCCGTGCCCCCCCAGTTATGCCGCGACAGGAGTTCGTGGGTGCGCGCCATCCCCTGAAGGCGTTCCTGAAAGGCGGTTGAGAAATCGGCTATCGAATGGGAGGAGCGCACCATGCGGGAGGTCAGGGCGGCGACCGTGGCGAGGATGTTCTTTACCCGGTGCTGCAATTCGTGCAGCAGTCTTTCCTGGTTGCGCTCGGCCTGCTTGTGACGCGATATGTCGACCACGGTGCTGATCGCCCCGCGAACTTTTCCAGCTTCGTCGAACAGTGGAGTCGCGGAAACCATGACGTCTACACCGACGGCGCCCGGTTTCTCGATGCGCGCCTCGTACTGCGCCACCGCCTCGCCCGTCCGGATCGCCGTTGCCAACGGCTGATTCACGGCTTGCACGGCCTTTCCCTGCCTTGTAACGTCGAAGCCACCCGGTATCGACGTCAGCTTGGCGCCGCTCAACGGTTCGCCAACCAGTTCAGCGGCGCGTTGATTGACCCGAAACTCTTGGCGATCGCCATCTTCGGCAATGACGATGCCCACGGGCACGAGATCCAGCAGCGTTTCCAGGCTTTCGATCCGGTTGCGCAGATCATGAGTCAGCGCGTCGATCTTCTCCTCCGCGCGGGCGATCTTCGTAACGTCGACGAAGGTGACGACCACGCCGGCGATGACATTGTCGAGCGTGCGGTATGGCAGCACGCGCATGATGTAGCGGGTGTTGCTCTCGGCGGTTTGGACCTGCCGCTCGATCGTGCCGAGCCGCCGCAGCACCTGCTCGATATCGGCCTGGAGGCCGTCGGCGGGGAATCGGGGGCGAACATGCGCAAGCGGCCGGCCCACATCGCTTTCGACGAGCCGGAACAGATCCCTGGTCGCCGGAGTGAAGCTTTTGATGGAGAGATCCCGGTCCAGGAAGATGGTTGCGATCTGCGTGCTTTCCAGCAGGTTCGCTATGTCGTTGTTGGCGCGGCTAAGCTCGTCGACACGGATATTGAGCTCCGAATTGACGGTCTGCAGTTCCTCGTTGATCGATTGCAGCTCTTCCTTCGAGGTCTCCAGCTCTTCGTTGGACGACTGGAGTTCCTCATTGATGGAGGACAGTTCCTCATTGGAGGATTTCAGTTCCTCATTGGAGGATTCCAGCTCTTCCGTGGTGATCTGAAGCCGCTCCCTGGTCTCTCGGAGTTCCTTTTCGAGTTGGCTGACATTCGCGCTTTCTACATCCGCGGTGAGGTGCGCAGACCCGCTTTCGGCGTCCGGCTTCAGGTCGCCGACATCCCTGAACACCAGCATGTAAAGCGGATCGGACGCGTCATGCGGCGGAAGCGGCTGCACGACCAGGCTGATAGTCTGGTCGCCGCCATTGGTGGCGATCGTGATGTTGTTCTGGAGCGACACCTGTCCCGTGTTGACCGATTTATGCAGGCCGGCCCGAAGGTCCATTCGCAGGCCGCGCCGCGCCATTGCGAAGATGTTGTGATCGGGAGCGCCGGCCGCCAGTTCAAGGTATTTTCCGGTACTGGCTGAACTGTGCACCAGTTCCCCAGCCGCGTTGACCACGACATAGGCAGGAGAATACCGGTCGAGAAGCAGGCGCTCCGCGCGCTCATGCGCTCCTCCTCCAGCCACCGTAGAGCGCGCCTGCTGGGGTGCACGCCGCGGGGCCGCAGCAAGGGGAAATTCCGGCAGTTTTTGGGCCATGCCTCCGCGCCTTTGGAAAATGCGACTTGGCTTGTCAATGGTGGCGAACAGGCGCGCGTGGCGGGTGACGTTTTCCGAAGAGCCGAGAAAGAGGTAGCCGTCCTGGCGCAGCGCATAGTGAAATAGCGGGATGATCTTTTCCTGCAATTCGGACCTCATATAGATGAGGAGGTTACGGCATGAGATGAGGTTGAGTCGCGAAAAGGGCGGGTCGCGCAACAGATTGTGCACTGAAAAAAGGCACATTTCCCTCAGTTCGGAGGCAACCCGGTACGTTCCATCCTCCTGCGAGAAGAACTCCTTCAACCGCTTCGGCGACACGTCCGTAGCGATGGCCGCCGGATACCGGCCTGCACGTGCTACTTCCAGCGCGCGCTCGTCGATATCGGTCGCGAATATCTGCAGTTTGGGCGATGCCGTGCCCCGGAGCGCGTTCTCCCGCAGCAGCATGGCTATTGAATAAGCTTCCTCTCCGGTGGCGCAGCCCGGCACCCATACCCTTATCGTTTCGTCGGGTTTCAGGTCCTCGAAAAGCTTCGGCACGACGAGGCGTTCCAGCGCTTGGAACGCCTGCGGATCGCGAAACAAGTTGGTCACGCCGATCAAAAGGTCCTGGAACAGCAGATCGATTTGCTGTGGCTCCTCCCGCAAACGTTGGTAGAACGCGGTCGGATCGTCGATCTGTAACACCTGCATCCGGCGCTGAATGCGTCTCAGTATCGTGTTATCCTTGTAGCCGCTAAAATCGTGACCGGTGCGGGCGCGAAGCAGGCCGGCGATCCGGGAGAGCTGTTCGGAGACATCGCGCTTGCGGCGGTCCCCTTCACCATCGGCCGCGACGCGGCTGGCGTGCCGGAAATAGTCCATCAGCTTGGCAGCCATGTCCTCCGCCGGCACGACCATATCGACCTGGCCGGCATCAACGGCGCTGCGCATCATGCCATCGTATTCGGCTGCCTCCTGCGCCAGCGTAAGTCCGCCATGCTCCTTGATGGCTCTCAGCCCAATGGTGCCGTCGCTGCCGGTACCGGAGAGAATAACCGCGGCAGCGTTTTCCCCCTGGTCTTCGGCAAGCGAAATGAAAAAGTCGTCGATCGGGGTTCGCCGAGCGTGGCTGCCCGCCATCTTCACCATATGGAAGTGGCGGCCCTTCACGGTCACTGAGACGCCCGGGGGGATGACATAAATCCTGTTCGGCCCGATGGCGGAGCCCTCGATTGCCGTCTGGGTCTCGATGGAGGTGCAGTGCTGAATGATGCTCGCAAGCACGCTCTCGTGCTCGGCGTCCAGGTGCTGGATTACCACATAGGCAAGCCCACCGTCGGGCGGAACATTGGGAAAGAAGCTTTTGAGTGCTGCTATTCCACCTGCCGACGCGCCGATGGCGACGATTGCGAAGGAAGCGCTCGGCTGCGCCGCGGATGCGCCGTTGAACTCAGTCCTCGAAGCCGCTTGCGTCGCCTTGGTCGGCCGTTGCGTCATTTCTCGTTACCGTACTCGCCTGCTCTCGAGAATGCGCTCGATCACCTCGGCATCTGCTTGATATTCTTTCGCCCGATCGCGCAGCTGCGTGGCGATTTCGGACCGGTCCTTCGCTTTTTCGCGATCCGCCATTCGTCGGGTGAATTCGGCCCGCTGCTGATGCGCCCTGAGAAGGCTCCACAGTATTTCGTCCGCCTCGGCCGACTGCGCCTCCATTATAGCGTCCGAGGTAAAGGCGTGCCCGGTATGGCATCGATACCGGATCATGTCACCGTCCTCAATCTCCCACAGAGGCCCATGGCATTCCGGGCATGTAAACACCGACAATTCGCCGAGTCGATCTTCTTCTTTCATGGTAGAGTGCTCCTGTGTGGCGATCGCCGCTTCGAGCCTCATGGCCGCAGGGGCGGGAAAGGTTTCGCCAGCCGGTTCGGCCACCAGTGTTGCCAAGAGACTGCCCAGTTCCGCGGCCGGTGCGCAATGGTCAATTTCGACATAGCGCAGCGCGTTCTGCACCATGTCCGGCACCAAGGCGTCGTTCGGGTGCTGAAGCACCGTGATTCCTCCGACGGCCCTGACCGCCCGCAACCCCGCCGTTCCGTCGGAGAGGGCTCCCGACAGGAGAACGCCGATGACTTGCGCGCCGTAACTCAATGCAGCCGAACGAAACAGGGGGTCGATGGCCGGCCGAGCCAGGTTTTCGCGCGGTCCGCGCCGCAACATCATGTGGTTATCGTGAAGCAGCAGATGGAAGCCAGGCGGCGCCACATAGATATTGCCTACGGTGAATGTCGCGCCGTTCATGGCCTTATAGGTGGGCAGGGGCCCGATGCGATCGAGGATTTCCGGCAAATAGCTTGCCGGGCCGACATGTAGCACAACAAACACTGCTGCCCTCAGCTCGGCTGGAAAATCGCTGACCACCTGTTTCAGCGCCTCGACACCGCCGGCGGACGCTCCGATCACGACGATGGAATGGTTGCGCGGACCGAATTCTTCCCCTGCCCCAGGGCGGTCTGCCTGCGCAAGAGTCACATGCGGAACATGGATGCGACGCTTGGCCATGGCTCACCTCCGGGCTCGAAACACTCTCGCAGCAACGGCCGCCGGCGACCCTTGCCAACGGATGCATCAAGACAATGGGTGGATACGAACTATGTTCCGGCTGAACCATAGCCTCGAAGCGGGGAAACTCGCGCGTGTGGGATTGCAGTGGCCAAACCTGCCTTCGGAAAATGTGAACGCTCTTCGGGTCAGCGTTGGGAGGATCGCCTGCACCAAGTCGATCGTCGCTTTCTGGTTTCACTTCGCAATCCGACGAGCAGGTTCGGCCCCAAATGCAGTCGCTCCGGAACATGCCTGAACGCGCTGGCCGACGGTCCCGTGCGCCGACCTTTCGCTGTCGCTGTCGCTCATCGCTGAGGCCGCGGCCCCGCCATCCTGTCACCAGACGCCTCGATCAGATCGCCCGCGGGTCCAGCGGGTCGAGCGCAACGTCGGCATTGCCATCGAGACGCTGTCTGCGCGGTACGACGCGTTCGTTGACGCCCTTGGCCGCAGGTTGAGCAAAGGACGGAGCGCTCCGGTGCTCTTCGCCTACGCCCGTCCGACAGAGATGCTTGCCACGACTGCGTGACGCAGCAAACCTCTGGTACTTCAAACTAGCAACTCTGGCGGTTGCACCGGTCGACGAAGATCGCGCGAATGCGGTCCGTTTCGATCCGTAGCACTCTTGTATGAACCTCGAGCTGGTCGCGTTTCGGGGCGATCGTTCAAGGTCGTCACGCGCGAGCTTGCCCCACTACTCCTTTACCTTGCCTTAAATTGCTTCCCGTTCCTCGACGTGATTCCAAGTCCACAATGACCGTCCTTTCACTATTCGCCGGCGTCAAGAACGACGGGTCAAAGAGGATACCTCTATGTGGCAACCGCTTTCCCAATCGCCGCCGCCTCCTTCGAGGCAGCGGCATTCCTCCAAGCGCAGTAATTTGTTCGCCCGCGATCTAACTAGCGCATATCTGCAACATCGATACCGTGCGTGTCGAACCACCATTCCGGACTTTTGTCGCAATAGCGGTCGCGAAGCCGCAGGTACTTGGTGCGAAGTCGCTTCTGGCGTTCAATCTCTTCCTCAAAGAAAGGGTGATCCAGCGTGCTGCCCATCACGTAAATGCGGCGAAGCAGTTTGCGCAGAACATATCCCTGCTCCTTGTTGCCGGGTCGATATCCGCTTTCCATCACCCTCATCGCTGTATCGCGCAAGGTAGCGAGTGCGTGGTCTACCGGGGTGTCGTTGACGATCATGTCGAGGCGCTCAAGGCCGAAGCCAACATCGATGCAGGTCCCGAGCGGATTGACGATGTTCCCGATCTCGATCCCGCACTTGTAGAACTCTGTGCAGTATCCGCTGATATTCCCACGCTCCACGTGCATTCCGGATCCGGGGTAATGGGCACGCGCCCGCGATAGAGCGGGCTCCATTCAGGCAGCCGGTCCGGATGAATGGTCACGTGATCCGGAACCAACCCAGCGTGCCCAGAAACTCGAGCCAAAAGTCTATTGCTTCGCCGAGGGTCATCTCCCTGAACGAGAAAAGGCCGAGCATGGTGAAGTGGAGAAAGTGGGTTCCGTCTCCTATCTTATCGAGGTCGCCCATACGTAAGCATGCCTGGCTGTTGGCGACGGTTCCAATGTAAGAGGGATCCGAGAAGAGGATTTGTACTGCTGCATTCCAGCGCTGCAGAAGAGCGTGGTTTCGTCGTGCGGCTGTACGGATTCAATGCGTGTGAAATTGATGCCCTTTTGGCGCCGGGCAGCATTGCCACCAGTGCATAGGAGATGGCGAACGGAAGCAACCCCGCCACGGCGGCACGTCCGCTCTCGAACATCGATTGGCCCACCCGCAGCACCCCCCTGTAAACGCAGGCGCATTCGAGGGCGGAACCTGGACGAAATGCGTATCCCCGAAAAGTCGGCATATTCCGACTGTAGGATGACTTTGAAGGTCATCTGCGCATTGAAGTATGGCGGGTCTTCGCTGTCGGACTGGCCGCTGCTTCGCTTCAAAACGGTATCAACCAGGAGCAATCCAGGGTTGACCTCAGCTTTCAGCATGGCATTTTGATTTGTGCGGGAATCGGTTGGCGTCTGGGAGCGTTGGCGATCCGGGTCGGTGATGCTGACTCTGAAAAAGGCTTTGCGCCCATGTTCGACGATCTTACGGACAAGATCTACGAAGCTGCCTTCGTTCCGGATTTGTGGGCTGGTGCCCTGGAGGCAGCCAGCGGCCTTTCGAGCTCGGCCAGCGGCGCGATCTTCGTTCTCAGCGACGGCTCGCCTGTTCGCGGCAGGTTCAGCGGTGATTCCCCGGTTCTGGCTAGATCTCTCGAGCACATTCGGCCGGTGTTCAAGGAATTCCTGATCGGCGACAACTGGAAGTTATCCCCTGGCGTCATGCGGATGTACGAGATGCAGCCAGTAAGCTTCGTCCATGTAGAAGCTTTCATGACCGCCCAAGAGATCGAGCGCGATCCCCAGCGGGTGCGCCTGAGAGCGGAGGGTATCGGCGCCCATCTTTGTTCGACAGTTGCCATGCCGAGCGGAGAACTGGTCACATTCGTCTTTCAGCGGTGGACCACGGATGGCGCCTACGATCAGGCGTCGGTCGACCGGCTCGATCAGCTTCGTCCGCACTTCGCACGCGCTGGCCTGGTTTCGGCGCGACTGGGAATGGAACAGGCCAGGGCGAGCGTCGGCGCTCGAGGCCATCGGGTTGCCGGCTGCGGTGATGACAGCATCGGGACGGGTGCTGACGGCCAATGTCCTGCTGGACGATATGCCATCCGTTTCCATCGCGACGGCTCATGGTGGTCTCGCGCTTGCCAATGCGCCCGCCAATTCTCTTTTCCAAGAAGCCATCATCCATAATCGCCAGGATCGCATCGTGCGCTCGATTCCCGTTTCGGCCAGGGAAGGCCAGCCGGCGCTGGTCATTCATCTTCTGCCGCTGCGCCGCGCCGCGCATGAAATCTTTTCGGGCGCGGACATAATGGTTGCGGCGACGGCGATGAGCCCGAGTTCCATCGTGCCTTCGCCAACCCTGCTTGCCGGTCTGTTCGATTTGACGCCCTCCGAGTCGCGCCTGGCCGCTGCACTTTCGCAAGGGAAGCCCCTGAAGGATGCCGCATCCGACCTGAAGATGACGGTGAAAACCTGCCGCACCTATCTTGAGCGAATTTTCGCCAATGGAACCCGCCAGCAAAGCCAACTTGTCGCGTTGCTGAGGAGCGCAGAGCCCTTACCGGGAGCATTGCGTTGACGGTCTCTAATCAGCAAATCCAGGAGGCAGGGCTCGTACGGACTACCGGCTACGCCCGCTGAGCGGTTCCGTGCTCTTCAGCAAGGCCACCAGTTCGCTCTGCTGGTGAGTGCGGGTCTTGGAGAAGATCCGTTCGAGATAGGTGCGGCAGGTTTTCACGGTGATGTTCGAACTTTCCGCGGCTTCCTTCAGTGTCCGCCCGGAAGCCAATGCGGCGGCAAGCCGGGCCTCGGCCGGTGTCAGATTGAACAGGCCGCGGACATGCGTCTCGAAGCCATCTGAAATACGCCGGGCGACCTCCGTGACCATGATCACCGCGCAACGTTCCGACGCGAGACCGTAGGCGCGGGCATCGACGAATGGCGCAACTGACAGCACAAGCCGCGTCAGCTCCGATCGCTTTTGGTCGGACGGCACCACCAACGTTCCGCCGGTTCCAGGCATGACGCCATCTTTTAACGAGCAGGCATCCGCGACCAGCCGTTGAAGTTCCTGCGCATCCCTGAGATCGGAGGCGACGATCGTGCCGCCGTTCAGCCTCAGAGGGCTGTCGGGCGGCGCCAGCATTGCCTCGGCGGCTTCGTTCATCTGCTCGATTTGCTGATGGCCGTTGACCAGAAACACGCCGAAGGGCAGGTGCGAGAAGGCCGATGCCAATGCCGACGTGTTCTCCAGACTCCGGCCGATCTGCCCGGCGCGCATCACATGCGGTACGATCTTTTGTAAAAGGTCGATGTCGTCGGTGCGGAATGCGTCCTGCCGTGAGCCGCGATGAATATCGAGCAGCCAGTGCGCGCCGCTGGAGGCGAGCAGGTTACAGACCAGCCCTTGATACATGTCGCGCGGCCTCATCCAGTCCTGCCAGAGTTCGCGGCGGCGGAACGCTGTCTCGTCGGATGTCAGCGGCCAACGATTGACCGTGCCGAGGGGCAAGGCGGCCGAGGCCGCAGCCAGGGGGTCGCGCAGCATGGCTTCGATACCTTTCTGCGAATTGAATTCCGGATCCAAGTCGGATGCCACCGCATCGAGCGTTTCCGGGCTGACGCGCACAATGCAGGAGCGCGAACCTCCGAACAGGTCGCGCAGGCCGGTTATCGCACCGAGCCAGCGTTCCTGGTCGTAGGCCGCCTCATAGATCTGGCCGACCACGGCGGAGACCGCTTCGATGGTGACAACAGCCATTGGGAGCTTTCCGATCCTGGGGAATGATCAGGTTTCGTGAAGAAGCCTAGCACACGGAAGCTCTCGCGCAAGTTGCATCAGGGGTGAATTGGGCGATGCTGCCGCCAATCCTCCCTCATCGATAATTAGCAAAAAAGCATGTGTGCCCTGCAGGCAACATCCAAGTCCAGCAAGCCAGTAGCTGGGCCACAAACCGACGAACAGTCGTCATATGACGACTGGCTAATGCCGACCGGCGCGGACAGCTTGTTCCAGTCGTTCTTGGGACAGGTTAACTTGGAGGGGCCACATGGCTTGTTGGGGAACTCGAGCAGCCTATGCTGCGATAGTGATTTTGACGTCTGCGCTGGCACCCTTAAACAGTCCGGCGTTTGCTCAGGTAATAGGCGACGAAGATGGATGCGACGGGGACGTCCAAGGCGATTTCGCGTGTGGAACATCATCGGGCGCGGTAGGAGGAGGAGGCACCGCCATTGGTGCTTCCAGTGGGGCGGGACATGAAGGAACAGCCGTCGGGTACAACGCCCAAGCCGGTATGGCTGGCAAGTTTGCCAATGTCGCGGTCGGATCGGGCGCCAAAGCGCTGGGTGAGGGCGCGATAGCGATCGGTGGCCGTCTCCCTGAGGCGGGGCAGCCGGCAACTCAGGCGCTCGGGGATGGTTCTATCGCGGTGGGAAATCAGACCGAGGCAGGAGGCTATGCCGCGGTGTCGCTCGGCTACCAGTCCAAGGCGGGCGGAAGCAGTGCCGTCGCGCTTGGCAATGGAGCCCAAGCCAACTATCAGGCGTCGATCGCTATTGGCAACGGCGTAGTTACCGATCGCGATAACCAGATTGCGATCGGCAATGGCAACCAGACATACACGATGCGCGGGATCAACCGACAGGCTAGCAAGGACGCGCAGTCCGGAACAACCTATCTGGTCACCTCCGATGACGCTGGAAATATGGCTACCTCCACCTTCGACCTCGCGACCCTGGAGAACCTGCCTGCACAGGTCGCCCAGAACAGCACCGACATCACCAATCTGAGCACCACGGTGAATAGTCATACGACGCAAATCACGGCCAACACGACTGAGCTTGCCGATCATCAGACGCGCATAACCAACAACACGGCGCAGATCGCGGCCAACACGACCGAGCTCGCTGATCATGAGACGCGGATCACCAGCAACACCAACGCGCTGATCACGCACACCACGCAGATCGCCGATCACGAGACGCGTATCACCAGCAACACGACACAGATCGCGGCCAACACGACCGAGCTCGCTGATCATGAGACGCGGATCACCGGCAACGCCAACGCGCTGATCACGCACACCACGCAGATCGCCGATCTTGACACCAGGGTGACGACGAACACCAACAACCTCACCCAGCTCGACGGTCGCGTCGGCGCGCTGGAGGCCGGGTTCCAGGATCTCGGTGACCAGATCAGCGAGAATCGCAGCGAGGCGCGTGCCGGAACGGCATTGGCACTTGCGACGGCGGGTCTGCGTTACGACGATCGACCCGGCAAACTGTCGCTCGCCGGAGGCTTCGGAAATTTCAAAGGACAATCGGGGCTAGCACTTGGCCTCGGGTACAACCCCAGCCTGGATTTCCGCCTCAACGGCGCCATCTCGGCAACCACCAACCATGGCGATGTCGGCGTCAGCCTCGGCGCATCGTGGACGCTCAATTGATCTTGGCAAGGACGGCGCCAACCGCACGCACGCGGCGTCAAAGCGTGCGGGGAAGCTGCCTTGCGCGGGGGACGATCGTTGCCGGTGCTCTGATGGTACTGGCGACGATCGTGGGGCCGCCGCCCACCGCTCATGCCCAGGCCAAAGAAAAGCGGATCGGCCAGAAGGCGGCTCATCCGGCCAGCATCGACCGCAACGGTGTGCTGATCCTGACGCGCAGTGCGCTGCTGGCACTCGACCAGGCCAACAAGACCGGCAACTACACCGTTCTACGCGATCTCGGTTCGCCCAATTTCCAAGCCAACAGCGCTGCCCAGCTAGGCGACATCTTTGCCAGCCAGCGCAAGCAGGCGCTCGACTTCAGCGCCGTCGCGGTGCTTGAGCCGCAACTGACCTTGCTGCCGCAGATCGAGCCGAACGGCATGCTGCACATGGCGGGTTTTTTTCCGTCGGTGCCGTTGCAGGTCAATTTCGAGCTTCTGTTCGAGCCGATGAACCGGCAGTGGAAGATCTACGGCGTGTCGGTCAATCTCACGTCGGGCGGGCCGCAAGCGCCGGACACTCCTGTCGCGGGGCAGCCGAAGCCGACCGATGCCGATCCGCCCCCGGATGCGCCTTCGATTGCTGTCCAGCCCAAGAAGGAAACCAGACCAGTCAAGCCATAGTGGGTGGCGCGTGTATGCGATGGTGCCTGCCAAATCCTTTGCTCGGCCCCGATGCGGGGAGTACCCAAATTGACCAATGAAAAAAGGCATCAGAGGTACGTTTGCGTACTCGACCCGACAAACGCATGGACGTCTGGGATTGCGAGATGGAGACGCCGGCTTCACCGGGCGGCCAGCATCTGACCGGCCGCCCGAAGGAGCGAGCCGACGCGGCTTGTGTAATTCTGCAGCGTATCCATAAAAGCAAACAGGATGGTAGCCGGCCACCGGCGATGATGTTGCGCCAAGGCAACAGGTGCCAGTAACCGGCCCCGATGTCGTCAAATGACGACTGTTCACCAAAACTCATTCCGTCACCTTCCGGCCACTGCGTCGCGGGCACTCAAGGACCGAGCCTCGCAATGTACCTTCGGGCGTCGGGGATCAAATGGAAATGCGTGCAACCGCAAACACAAGCCGGTCGCTCAGGCGTACGAAGTGGATGGCGTCCACGGCCTTGATCCTGGCCGGCATGGCAACGAGCTCCGCCTTTGCCACGGACTACCTGGTGGGCAATGAGGCCGAACTGCGATCGGCATTGGCCACCCAGGCAAACGGCGACACCATCATATTGTCGAACGACATCACCTTGACGGCGGGTGGCGGCGGCAATCTGCCTGAGGTGCACAGCGATGTGACGATCTCAGGCGGCGGCCACACGCTCTCTGGCGGCGGCGATTATCGCGGGCTTTTCGTGACGTCCGGTACTGTGCGGGTGGAAAACCTGACCATCTCGAATGCGCTGGCCCAAGGCGGTACCAGCATCTATGGCGGTGGCGGAGGAGCCGGACTGGGCGGGGCTCTGTTTATCAATGCTGGGGCAACGGTCACGGTCAGCGATGTAGACCTCTCCGACAATAAGGCCAAAGGCGGCGAGGGGCCGACCGGTTTAGTCACCAATCAGGGCGGGCCTGGTGGCGGTGGCCTGGTCGGCGATGGTGGCGTAGAGCTTTCAAATGCAGCCGGCGACGGCGGCGGTCCGAATGGAGGCCCCAGTGGCGAAGGAGGCGGTTCGGCCTCGATTCCCGGATCCGGAGGGACGGCGGCATCCGGAACCGGACAGCCCGGTACAGTGGGCGGCACTGGCGGCACCGGTGGCGGCGGCGGCGGCGGTGGTATGGGATATCAATTCACTGTCAGCAACGTGTCGGGCGCCGACGCCAGCGCAATCGGCGGTAAGGGCGGAGATGGCGGTGGAGGCGGTTTCGGCGGCGGCGGCGGCACGGGCGGGTCCGGGGGCCATGCAATTGCGTCTGTGACTGATGGCGGAACCGCTGCCGCGACGGGAGGCTTAGGAGGCAACGGCGGCAATGGTGGCTTTGGCGCCGGTGGCGGACGGGGCGGCTCCGGCGGTGGCGCGCAGACCTCCCTGCACAACAGCGGCACAGGCCAGTCGTTGGGCGGAAACGGGGGAGACGGCGGGCTTGCCGGCTTTGGCGCCAGTGCAGGCGACGGAGGAAATTTTGGTTCCGGAGGCACGTCCTTTGACAACTGCGGGGCAGCCAACGTCAACTGTCCCTACACAGGCGCCGTTGGCGTTTCAGGTGCCGGCAGCGGCGATGGCAGCGGCGCCGGCATGGGCGGCGCCGTGTTCGTGCGCGAGGGCGGCCAGCTGATCGTCGAGGGAAACCTCGCTCTCAACGGCAATTCGGTTGCGGCGGGCGGTGCCGGCAGCCAGGCCTTCGGTTCCGGCATCTTCCTGCAAGGCAGCGGCAACCTCCCCTTCAAGCCCGGCGCGAGCGAGACCCAGACGATATCCGACACTATAGCCGACATGGTCGGTGTGGTTGCGCAGGGCTATGTCCCGTCCGCCGGCACCTATCTCGGGAATGAACGCTGGGGCGTGACGGTAGATGGCGAAGGCACGCTCGTGCTCTCCGGCGCCAACAGTTTTTCGGGCGGTGTCCTGGTGTCCAAAGGCGTGTTGTCGGTCGGTGCCGACGCCAATCTCGGCAATCCGGATAGCGGCGTCGCGCTCGAAACCGGCACGCTGGCGACGACAGCAAGCTTTGCCACGGACCGTGACATACTGCTGTCGCTTGGCGGAACGGTTTCGCAGGCCGCCGGCACGATCTTCACGGTGAACGGCATCGTCTCGGGCGGCGGTCACCTGCCCAAGATCGGCGCTGGCACGCTGGTGCTGGCGGGTGACAACACCTACGGCGGAGGCACCAGCCTGGAAGCCGGCACGTTGCGGCTCGAGCACGACCACGCACTGGGCACAGGTTTGCTGAGCGCCGTCGACGGAACGACGATCCAGTATGGCCTCGATGACCTTACCATCGCCAATGCCGTGAACATCGCGGGCGATGTCAAGTTCGACTACGAGCAGCCCGGGCTCATCATCGTCGCGATGCCCGAACAGGCCGGCGAGATATCCGGCACTGGCAGGCTCATCCGGATCGGCACCGGTGGCCTCATCCTCTCGCATGCCAACAGCTATCTAGGCGGCACGATCGTCGAGGGCGGCAGGCTGGTCGCGAGCGTGACGGACGCGCTCGGCACCGGTGACGCGGACGTCAAGAGCGGGGCGGTGCTTGCCTTCACCGGCACCCAGGCGACACCAACCGACGCAGGCTCGCGCACGATCACGGTCGAGAATGATGGCCAGCTTCAGTTCTCGGACCATTCGAACGGCACGACGACGACCGTGCAGAACGAGGCGGGCGGTCTGGTCGCACTGAAGGGCAACGGCGCCCCGGTTGCAGTCGGCTCGCTCTCGGGCGCCGGTGACGTAGATCTCGACTTCGGGACCATGATCGTCGGTGGGCTCGGCGGCGACGACACGATCTCCGGGGCGATCCGCGACGGCAACGTGCCGCCAATATTGCTGCCGGCAACACAGGCGGGATCGCTGGTGAAGACCGGCGCCGGCGCGCTGAGCCTGTCCGGGACCAACAGCTATTTCGGCACGACGACGGTCGAGGAAGGCAAGCTTGTCGTGAATGGCTCGATCGCCGCCTCGTCGCTGACGACGGTCAATTCGGGCGCGGTGCTGGGTGGCGGCGGCACGATCGGTGCGACACGGGTCGAGGGGACGATCGCACCGGGAAATTCGATCGGCACCCTCAACGTAAAAGGGGCATTTACCCAGGTTGCGGGCTCGACCTATGCGGTGCAACTGGATGCCACGGCCAGTGACCACATCGCGGTAACCGGCACCGCCGAACTGCAAGGCGGCACGCTCGACGTCGAGGCCGCGCCGGGGGGCTACGCACTCGGCGCACGCTACACTATCCTGACAACCACCGGCGGGCTGACGGGAGAGTATGCGGCCCTTACCGGCGATGCTGGCCCGCTCTCGGCATTCATCAGCGTCATCGACACCTATGACGCCTACAACGGCTATCTGGACGTGGCGCAGGTGCGCGACTTCGCTGATGCTGCCCTGACGCCAAACCAGATCGCCACCGGCGAAGGGCTGGACGGCATTCCGCAATCCGGCCCGTTGTTCGGGGCGGTTGCCGGTTTGGCCACCGACGCCGAGGCGCAAGGCGCCTTCGACCAGATTTCGGGCGAGATTCACGCCTCGGCCAAGGGAATACTGATCGAGGACAGCCGTTTCCTGCGCGACGCGGCCACCAACCGTATCGCTGCCGCCTTCGGCGATGCCGGCGCAGCACCGCTGCCGGTCATGGCCTATGGCGAGGGCGGCCCCGAAATGGTCGCCGCCGACACCGACCGCTTTGCCGTCTGGGGTCAGGCTTTTGGTTCCTGGGGCAATACCGATAGTGACGGCAACGCCGCCGCTTTCGATCGCTCCACCGGCGGCCTGCTGGCGGGTGCCGACACACAGGTCGGCGGTTGGCGTGTCGGCCTGCTCGGCGGCTACAGCCATTCCGCCTTCGATGCCGACGATCGCAATTCCTCGGGCAAGAGCGACAGCTATCATCTTGGCCTCTATGGCGGCACCAATTGGGGCGCCGTCGCCTTCCGCGCCGGGGCGGCCTACTCCTGGAGCAGTCTTTCGACACAGCGCTCGGTTGCTTTCAATGGCTTCACGGATGGGCTCTCGGCCGACTACGATGCCGGCACGGCGCAGGTCTTCGGCGAACTCGTCTACAAGGCCGATGCTGGACAATTCGAGTTGGAGCCGTTCGCCGATCTCGCCTATGTCAGCGTCCACACTGACGGCTTCAGCGAGACAGGCGGGGATGCGGCCCTGACCAGCGCCGGTTCGACCACCGACGCCACCTTCACAACGCTCGGCGTGCGCGGCTCGACCGATGTCGCGCTTGGCGGCATCAACGCCACAGCACGCGGCAGGCTCGGCTGGCGCCATGCGTTCGGCGACTCCGCGCTGCAGTCGACGCTCGCCTTTGCCGGCGGCGATCAATTCACCATCGCCGGCGTACCGATCACCGGGGACACCGCAATCATCGAGGCCGGCTTAGACCTGAAGATGGCGGCCAATGCCATACTCGGCCTGTCCTATTCGGGTCAGTTCGGCGGCGGTAGCGTCGACAACAGCGCCAGGGTCAATCTTGGTGTGAAGTTCTGATGGTGCAAGGGCCGCCGGCAACTCCAACGGCCTTGCAAGCCCCGGGCTTCAAAAGTTCTCGTCGACACGCAAGGGTTAGGTAGGGCGCGTGAGCAACGATTACTGCGCATCGCGAGTTTGACGCGCTATTTGAGGCGGCGTTGCCGGGGAATATTATTGCTGACGAGGTGATAGAGATTCACGTCAAGGCCATTTCAGGGTCACAGCGGCGAACGATTTCGGATAATTCCGACCCTCCCAAGCGGGGATCTGATGGCACTATCGGTCGTGGCGATATCAAAGCCATTGCGCGCACTGGCGGATCTCCGAGAGCTCGTACCGGTACTCCGCGAGAATCGTACGACCGTCGTCAAATGACGACTGTCGTATAAACCCTGCGCGCAATAATAATCCTACAGTAACAGGAATGTCGCCCAGACTAGATCCTTACATAATTGTATATTAACGAAAGCTAATACGTGACAAAGAGTATTGCTTTAGAACTCCAGCCCAAGCGAATGCCCTTATAGAGAGGTTGCAAAGTGGCTAAAAATCCCAATTCGGCAGCGGCATTCGAAGGGAGGAACAATGGTGATAATATTATATATCAGCTGTGTCTGATGTTTCACGACAAAAAGCATGGTGTTCCGATAAGCAATTTGGAAGCGGTTGGGTTTGTCGTCGTCAAGGGCTTGAATTTGCCGCTCGGCAAACTCGCTTCCGATCATCTCGGATACATGTCTTTCGATCTTGAGCATGTCAACGCAAGCTTTGCGGCATCGTCGTTCGTCAAGAAGGAACTCGGCCTCTCCGTCGCTCCCACGAACATAGGTGACCTGCTCGGCAGCGTTGATATCAGGCTTTCGGTCAAACAACCGATGTCCGTCGTGTTGATTTTCACTGAGAACTGACCCGGCATTTCCACCGAGATTTGACCCGCCTTTCATGTATGTTTCGGTTCGGCGTTGAGGGTCAAGTTTCTGGCTTTCTCCTTCACTTTATTAGGCTCGTGTGCGGAACTGTTTTTGAACCGGAAGCTGTCGTTCCCAGTTTCCAGGATGTGGCAATGATGCGTCAGCCTGTCGAGAAGGGCGGTTGTCATCTTGGCGTCGCCGAAGACACTCGCCCACTCGCTGAAGCTGAGGTTGGTGGTGATGATGACGCTGGTGCGTTCGTAGAGTTTGCTCAGCAGATGGAAGAGCAATGCTCCACCTGATGCACTGAACGGCAGACAGCCAAGTTCGTCCAGGATCACGAGATCGGAATGCACGAGGCGATTGGCGATCTGGCCGGATCTCCCCTGTGCCTTCTCCTGTTCAAGTGCGTTGACCAGCTCTACGGTCGAGAAGAAGCGAACCCGTTTGTGATGATGCTCGATGGCCTGAACGCCGAGAGCCGTCGCAATATGGGTTTTGCCTGTTCCGGGGCCGCCGACGAGCACAATGTTGTGGGCCTCATCGACGAACTCGCAACGATGAAGCTGCCGCACGAGTGCATCGTTGATCTCGCTGCTGGCGAAGTCAAAGCCGTTGAGATCGCGATAGGCTGGAAAGCGTGCGATCTTGAGCTGGTATGCTGTCGACCTGACCTCGCGTTCCGCCGTCTCGGCCTTGAGCAGTTGCGACAGGATCGGAATGGCGGCTTCAAACGCTGGCGCTCCCTGTTCGGTGAGTTCGCCCACAGCTTGCGCCATGCCGTGCATCTTCAGGCTCCGGAGCATGATGACGATTGCGCCGCTGGCAGGGTTATGACGCATGGCGCGCCTCCAGGGCCTTCCTCAAGGCATCGTAGCGTTCGACATTTGCTTTCGGCTCATTGGTAAGCGTCAAAGCTTGGGGAGCGCTGATGGTCGGGGGCGTGAGCGATTTGCCGTCGACGAGCCGATGGAGAAGGTTGAGCACATGGGTCTTGGTCGGAACGCCGGACTTCAACGCCATCTCGAGGGCCAAGAGCACGGCCTGTTCGTCGTGTTGCAGGACAAGTGCCAGGATCTCGACCATCTCGCGATCGCCGCCCGGCTTCTTGAGCAAATGCTGCTGCAACGACCTGAATGCATCGGGAAGTTCGGCAAAGGGTGCTCCGTTGCGAAGGGCGCCTGGCTTGCGCTGAACGACAGCCAGATAGTGCCGCCAGTCATAGATCGTCTGCCCTGGTCGATCATGCGAGCGATCGATGATGCGGCGATGCTCACAGACAATCAGACCCTCCGCAGCGACAACGACACGATCCGGATAGACCCGAAGGCTCACGGGCCGATTGGCAAAGGACGCCGGAACGCTGTAGCGGTTGCGCTCCAGATGCACGAGGCAGGTTGGGGAGACCCGCTTGGTGTATTCGACAAAGCCGTCGAAGAGACGGGACGCCGGCATGAGAGCCTGGGCTTCCTCAGCCCAGACATCGGCAATGCTGCCGCGCATTTTTCCATGCGGGGTTTTGTGCCAAAACTCCTTGCATCGAAGCTCCAGCCAGTCGTTCAGGGCTTCCAGTGATGGAAAGCGTGGAACCGGTTGAAAGAACCGATGACGCGCATCCTGTACGTTCTTCTCGACCTGTCCCTTCTCCCAGCCAGAGGCCGGATTGCAGAACTCAGGCTCAAAGAGATAGTGGCTGGCCATTGCCATGAAGCGGACATTGACGTCGCGCTCCTTTCCGCGGCCGACCTTGTCGATTGCTGTTCGCATTTTGTCGTAGATGCCGCGCCGGGGAACGCCGCCAAAGACACGGAAGGCATGATTATGGGCGTCGAACAGCATCTCATGCGACTGCAACAGATAGGCCCGGACGATGAAGGCCCTGGAGTAGCTGAGCTTCGTATGGGCCACCTGCAGCTTAGTGCGCTCATTGCCGATGATTGCCCAGTCCTCGGACCAGTCAAACTGGAACGCTTCACCCGGATCGAACGAAAGCGGCACGAATGTCCCACTCCCGAGCGAAAGCGGCAACACGACCATAAGACCCCTGATAGCCAAGGCTCATCAGCTCGGCATGCAACTGCTTCAGAGTGCGCTTCTGCTTGCGGTTCTTTTTGGCTTCCGTCCTCAGCCACGCCGACAACCGGTCCGCAAACGGATCAAGCTTGCTCGGCCGATCAGGCACTTTGAACTTCGGTTCCACGCTGCCCTGGCGCAGGTATTTGCGGATGGTATTCCGGGCTAGGCCGGTCCTGCGGCTTATCTCCCGGATCGATAAATGCTCTCGAAAATGCCAGCGTCGGATCACGCTCAGTAATGCCATGTCGATCACTCCGTAGCCCCCGCTGAAAAACGCAGGGCAAGGTTCAAACATGGGTCAATTCTCGGTGGAAATATCCTGTGTTGCCGGGTCAGTTCTCAGTGGCAATCAACAGCCTTGTCAGGAAACGACGCACGGCTGTCCTGATTCATAGGATCGCGTTCCTGGTCGAGGGCAGGCTCTGTTGCTACATTCGACATGCCAACCGACAATCGCCCTGCTGGCGACCGAGGTGGCAGCCGCTGGCACCATCGCTCAGGCGGTCCGCTCGCGCAAGAGCCTGGGTCAGTCGTCATGCGGTTGCCGGGAGCGCCGCGACGCGGAGCATCGCGCTCGTGGCATTGCCCTCGGGTTGCCGAGGAGGGCAACTGGGCCGTAGTTGGCAACATCTCTCCGGCGGTCGACGGTGGTCATGACAAAGTGAGTGCAAGGAGAACGAGATGACCCGCAGCAGCATCGTTCCTCAGGCTGATGGGGAGCAAATTCATTCAACGATGATGGCTTGGCGCGTACACGAGTTTGGGGGGCCGGAGGTCATGAGGTTCGAGCGCGTCCCGCTGCCTGAGCCCGGTCCTGACGAAGTTCTGATCAAGGTTGGTGCCGTTGGGGTCGGCCCCTGGGATGGTTGGATCCGAGCCGGAAAGAGCGCCCTGCCGCAACCGCTTCCTCTCGTTTTGGGCTCGGATTTTTCAGGTGAAATCGCGGTCACGGGCTCTGGAGTTTCCAAACTGTGCGTGGGTGATCAGGTTTATGGTGTTACAAATCCGCGGTTTGTCGGAGCCTACGCCGAGTACGCTTTGGCTTCCGCGGCGATGGTCTCGAATAAGCCAGCCTCGCTAACCCACATTGAAGCCGCCTCCGTTCCTGTCGTTTCCGTCACGGCTTGGCAGGCGTTGTTCGATCGCGCCCAACTCAAGGCCGGTCAAACGGTGGTCATTCACGGGGCGGCGGGAAATGTCGGGTCGTACGCCGTTCAATTGGCCCACAACGCGGGTGTGCAAACGATCGTAACAGTGGGTGCGGATGAGATTTCCTTGGCGCGCGAGCTCGGCGCGAACACGATTATTGATTACCGGACGCAACGCTTTGAGGAAGAAGTGCGGGACGCCGACGCCGTAATTGATCTGGTCGGTGGCGAAACACAAGACCGGTCGTTCCAGGTCCTTCGTCGAGGCGGCAAGCTGATTTCGGCGGTGTCAAAGCCGGATCAGCAACTTGCAGTACAGCATGGCGTTGAAGCCGCCTTCTTTCTGGTCAACGTCACAAGCCAGAATCTGGCAGAAATCGCTCGTCTCCTCGATGGTGGAAAATTACGAACGAAGGTGGGGGCAGTCTTACCTCTCACGGACGCGCGCGAGGCTCATTTGATGCTAGAGCGCGTGCGGCCTCAGCCGAAGGGAAAGATCGTCCTAGCCGTCGGAGCGAATTGATCGATCAAAGCCTCCGCGTTGCGCTCGCGAGCGCAGATGTGCGCGGCCGAGCCCCATGGTTGCCTTTGAAAGGGCGAACAATGACCGCCAACATCATTCCCGATTCGTTGCTCGCAAGAGAGGCGACAGACATCCTGCGCGAGCACTCCACCGATTTGCTCTTCAATCACTCGATGCGTGTGTATCTGTTTGCGGCTGAGCAGGGCCGCCAGCGGAAACTGCCTTTCGATCCTGAACTCCTGTATGTGGCCGCCGCCTTTCACGATCTCGGCCTGCTCAGCAAGTTCTCGAGCCCGGACGAACGCTTCGAGGTCGATAGCGCCAATGCCGCCCGACAGTTCCTCAGCGCCCACAACGTCGCCGAAGGTCAGGTGCAGACTGTGTGGGAAGCCATCGCCCTGCATACCACTCCTGGCATCCCTAAATATATGCGCTCCGAAGTGGCGCTCCTCAATTCAGGGGTTCTTCTCGATGTGCTGGGAGTGGGGTTCGACCAATTTCCTGCCGAGCTGCGCGGGGAAATCGTCGCTAAGTACCCACGAATAAATTTCAAAGAAGGCTTTATTCAGGAGTATTTTGCCGGGTTTGCACACAAGCCCGCGACTACCTATGGCACCGTCAATGCCGGCTTCTGCGAGCGTTTCATGCCGGGATTCAAGAGCCCCAACGCGTGCGACTTGATCGCTGCATCTCCGTTCCCCGATACCGTAGTCCAACACTCAACAAAATGAGGCGTGACGATGTCGATCAATAAGCTCAGCACTAGTGCACTGTCGGATCGCCCAGGTGTGAAGGTGGAAGTAATAAGGGGAGCAGTGCGAGCGGCCTCCGTTATGCTGGTTGCGGCAGCAATAGCTCTGCGCGTTTCGTCGGCCCCTGCGCAGGACCGGGAGCAAGTTAGCGTCGTCTTCCAGCATCCCCTCCCAAATGTCGAAGGAAAGAGAATAGTTGCGGTGAAGGTAGATTATCCTCCCGGGGGCAAATCGCTGGCTCATCACCATGCAGGGTCGGCATTTATCTACGCCTATGTGCTATCCGGGGCGATCCGCAGCCAGATCGGCGATGACCCCACAAAGGTCTATCGAGCGGGCGAAGGCTTCTACGAAATGCCCGGCTCGCATCACAGGATCAGCGAGAATGCGAGCGACAAGGACCCGGCCAGCTTGCTGGCATTCTTCATTGTCAATTCCAAGGACGATCCATTGACGACACCGGACAAGGCGCCGGGATCGCAATAGTGGTGCGACTAACTGCCCGTCGCCTCGACAATTTCTGGGAGCTGTAAGGGCCGCTCAGTTGGCGGTTGGGGGAGCAAACTCGATCAGTAGACATCGTGGCCCCGGAAACCGAGGTGATCAGTCCCGGATGGATGTTCGTTCTGTTGCTTCGAGACCGCGCCAGGCCTTTATCAGTGTCGGGACTAGCTACATAATAAGGCACTAGACTGGAGAGGTAGTAAGAGGTGCCGGTACAAGCGGTAGCGATCGTCGTCTATGAGGGGGTCCAAGCCCTGGACGTGGCGGGGCCGATGGATGTGTTCAGCGAGGCGAACACGTTTGTCGACAGTGCCGACCGCTACGAAACAGTATTGGTCGCTGCGCACCGCAACCCGTTGCGCGCCTCGAACGGCATTCAGATAATGGCGGACCGAACCTTCGACGAGGCGGCGGGAGGCTTCGACATCATTCTGGTGGCCGGCGCTCCGACGCCACCCGAAACGGAGCCAGAAGCGTGCCTGGTTCGGTGGGTCAAGGAGTTGCCCTGGCGCTCGAGCGTTTATGGATCGATCTGCACCGGGGCTTTTGTCCTTGGCTATGCGGGTCTGTTGGATGATCGGCGTGTCACGACCCATTGGCAGGATGCACAAGCGCTGGCAGCCAGGTTCCCGAAAGCAAAAGTCGAACCGGATTTGATCTATGTCCGCGATGGACGGCTGATCACCGCGGCTGGTGTGACTGCGGGGATAGATTTGGGCTTAGCGCTTGTCGGGCAGCGGCACGGTGCGGAAACCGCGCTCAAGATCGCCAAGCGGCTGATTGTGGTTGCCCAACGTCAGGGCGGACAGTCGCAGTTCAGTCCCTATCTCACAGCACCCGCCGATCCGGGGGCGCCGATCGCACGCGTCCAAGACCATGTCATGGCAAACATCAGGGATCGTCACACGCTGGAGTCGCTTGCTGCTGCCGTCGGCATGAGCCCCCGGAATTTGGCGCGACATTTCGTGCAGGCAGCCGGGATTACACCGCACGAGTTCACCGAGCGCGCCCGCGTCGACGCGGCGCGCATGATGCTGGAAGGAAGCGACCGGCCGCTGAAGGCCGTCGCTTTCGATTGCGGGTTCGGGTCGGTGGACCGCATGAGGATCGTCTTCAGTACTCGTCTTGGGGTCACCCCTATCCAATATCGCGCCAGCTTCCGGCGGTCTGACCAGATCCCGGAATCATCCGACGAGAAATCATTGCGCTCCGGCCGCGAAGGCTCAGACTGGCATTTGTCAGGAAACGACGCACGGCTGTCCTGATCCGCAGGATACTGTTCATTGTCCGACGCAGGGCTCAGTTGCGTAATACCGCCGAGCCCGACCTGCCCGTTACCCCACCAAGGAGAGCGTTCCGTGACTGAGATCATCGCCGGCATCCGTCTGCCTGACAGCGCTATCGCGCGGGCCGCCACGCAGCTCGTGCGCGATACGGAAGACGACCTACTCTACAACCATAGTCGCCGCGTCTTCTTCTGGGGCGCGCTCACTGGCGAGCGCCGCGGCCTGAAGTATGATCCGGAGCTACTTTACCTAGGCGCCATGTTCCACGACATGGGACTGATGGAGAAATTTGCGAGCCCTGATCTGCGCTTCGAGGTGGACGGCGCCAATGCCGCACGCGAGTTCATGAAGAGCTACGGCGTGCCGGAGCGTGACGTTGAGGACGTCTGGACTGCAATCGCGCTCCACACCACGCCCGGCATCCCCGAGCATATGCGTCCCACCATCGCGCTGGTTACCGCCGGTGTGGAAATGGACGTGCTTGGCATCGCCTACCACGACTTCACGCATGAACAGCGCGACCATGTCTGCGTCCATCACCCGCGCGAGACAAACTTCAAGGAAAACATCATAGATCACTTCGCCAATGGCATTATCAAGAAACCGCACACCACGTTCGGGAACGTGAAAGCGGACGTGCTGGCGCTGAAGGACATGGACTACGTCCGCCAGAATTTCTGCTCGATCATCCTCGGCTCAGCTTGGCCGAACTGACGCCTCACGGGAAATAGGCCACCATCAACGTTGTTCCGGCACTGCCAACGGCGGCCGCGGTTGAGGTTGGATGGGTGCTTACCGCTGCATATTTATGACCAAACCGGTCCGTCAGCGGCTTCATCCGGATCTTTAAAATCGGCGAGGAGCGACAGCTGGACTGCCGCATGCTGGATCCTCCCTGACCTGTGAGGATGCCTAGAAGGCTAGGCGGACGTGCCCGTGCGCTGCAGCTCGACGACGGTCCTGCCTTGGCGCCGCTGCGCTTCCGAACACACCGCCGTGTCGCCGATTTCGCGCAGCCTGACATCATCTTCGCCGATGATGAAATCGCCACACGGATAGCACATCCGCGAAGACCCGTCGCAGCAGCCAGCCGGACTGGTGGAACAGCACCGGGCGGTGATCGGCGATGATCTCGAGCGCCTCGACCGCAGGAGCCAGCCCGCGCAACGTACACCGACAGCATGCGTTCTATTGAATGGCCGCGCAGTCGCCGATCTGAGGATCAGCTTCATGCGCAGACAAGTCGGAGGCGATTGGGATGAATAGGTTCAAAGAAGCCCTTGAGCGCGGCAAGACAGCCCCCCGCGAGCAAGAGGAGGATGGGAATGCTTCCATGGCGGACTTTGGCACCCAAGCCAGGCTAAACGATGTCGTGGTTGCGTCGTTGGAAGCGGCCAGGGCAGAGGTGGCGGGCGAGATGACCATCGACATAGATACCGCACCGCGCCGCCGGGGCCGAGTGTTAATGCCCTCTGTTCGGTTCCGACTCTACGAAAGCCAGGATTGAAAAAGACAGCCAAAAGGGCATTCACGGTCAACGTCCAGCTAAGTGGCGAGGTGTCGGTTTCCTCACCTGGTATGGTAGCCGGGGCTGTTGGAAACATCGGGGATAGGTCTCCGGAGAGGTTCCGCAATTTGGTCGTCAGGCTGATCGAGAACGTCGCTAAGGGCGTGTGACGCCGCCGTTCATGGCGCCATCATAGTCGAACTGCGCGGTCATGCCGGTCAGCCGCAGCGCCCTGATGAAAGTGGTGGTCTTCCAGGGGCCATGGTACAGGCCGGCCCGACAGCGCTCGCCGCGTGGAGCGCGCCCCAGCAGCCCCATCTTGATTGACAGGCCGCGTCAGCGGAGGCGAACCGGACGGGATAGAGTTCGGGCTAACCATGGGCCGAGGCGGCGTCGCTTCGGGGTGTCTGGCCGGTCCTGCTCCAAACCATGTTTGAACGTGCAGCCGCGACTGCCCAGCGACGCGCTTAGTCTATCAACGCGTAGCGACCGAGATGTACCGAAACGTTTGTCGACCGAAACGAGTTGGCTTGCCCGACGCACGATGCAGTCGGCATCGCAACTTTGCGCATGACTACCTCGTCGCTTCTTATCCTCGAGGGCGCAGCTGCTGGCAGATTTGCGCTATGGCTTTTCTGCAAGGATTGCCTCAGCGGTTTGCTCGTCGGTGATCAAAACATCGACGACACCGAGACGCAGCACGGCGCGCAACACCGGGACCTTGTCGAGGCCACCGGAGGGCAGGATCACGGTTTCGATGTCGCGCAGGTTTTGCGGGGCGAGGCCGATCACACGATGGTTGAGCGGGTGATCGACGAGCTGCCCATCGGCATCGATCCAATGGCCGCAGATATCGCCGACGGCGCCTGCTGCGTGCAGCGATATGAGATCGTCCTCGCCTATCAGTCCGATCCGAAAGATGGTGGCGTCCTTGTGCACCGCGCCAACCGAAACAAAAGCGGCGTCGACGTCGCGCGCATGGGTAAAGGCATCTTCCAGGATAGACTGGCGCATCAGCAGATCGCGCGTGGCCTCGGTATCGGTGAACACCGGTGCCGCGATGTAGAAACATTCCGCCTCGAAAAGCGCGGCGAGCCGGGAGGCCATCTCATAGATATTGATCGCCGACCCGCGCGTGAGGCCGCCGAGCAAGGAAACGACGGACATCCCCTTGACCGGACGTACGGTCACCGACCGTAGGCTGAGTTGGAGCGTCCGACCCCACCCCACGCCCACCGATATCCCATCGCAGATCCTGAGCGACAGGGCTTGCCCGGCGGCGGCTGCGATGACTTGTGGTAGCAGAGCAGGATCGGGCGGTGTCGGAACCACGATCGGATCCGAGACGCCGTAGCTGTGACGCAACCGGTTCTCCAGCTCGATGCAGTTCGCCACCTTCGAATTGATGCGGATCTGAACGATCCCCCGCTCGCGGGCCTGCGCCAGCATCCGGTTGACGCGAAGGCGGGTTAGGCCAAGAGACTTGGCGATTTGCGCTTGCGTGAGGTCTGCGACATAAGCCAGCCAGGCGGCGCGGACGAGGAGCCCTTCCTCGCGATCGGTTGAAACGGAGTTGGATACGGCCTGGCGGCCGTCGCGTTTTTTTCGTGGTGGTTTCTCCATCACAACATTCTGTCCACTGCGCGGGCTACGAACGGCTCGGCGGCGCCGTGTCCGAATCGATATGACTTTCTGGCATCGCTCTTAGCATCGGTGATAGCGATCGAAGGACAAGGCCAGCGGAGCATCATGGCAAATCGCGTCGATGATGGCAGCCGTGAGCGGCAGGCGATCGCCCGGAAGCGCACCCTGTGCCATCATTTTCTCCAACGTTTGGCCAAGATCCAGCGCCAGTTGCGCCCCCTCGACCGTGTCTGAACTCATATGGTCATGCTTGGCTACGGAATAGGGCAGGCCGCGGCCAAGCAAGCGTCCCATCCGGCCGTTGCGGCCCGCTTGGCAGGTCACATAAAGATCACCGGAGCCCGCCAATCCCTGCACTGTTTCGATTCTTCCGCCCAGCGCTTCGACCAAAATGCCCATCTCGGCGAGCGATTGCGAAAAAAGCGACGAGGCAAGATTGTGCATGAGGGCACCATTTGGCGCCTTGTCGTCGTGCTCCAGCAGCCCGACCGGAGCGCCAACGGCAAGCGTGTAGAAATTCTTGAAAGCGGCGCAGATCTCGACACCGATGAGATCGGATGACGCTCGCACGTGATAGAAAGGAGCTCGCAGCATGTGAGACGCCTTGGCGATCTGGTCGGGGTCGTGCCCGGCCACAATCACTGAGGTATCACGCTGTGCCGCCAGTTCGCCCGCAATGCACGGTCCGCCAACAGCCATTACGGGGATCGTCAGGGCGGTGCGTCGTTCAATTTCGCGAGCAAGCTGATGTGGCAGGATTTCAATGCCTGCCTCGCTCGCGGCGAGGCCTTTTGTAATCATCAGTATTGGCACAGGCGACTTGATGCTTTCCGCAATGCGGTCGATCGCCCAGGGAACGCCGGCCGACGAGACGCCGAGTACAAGCAGATCGGGTTGCTCATTTATCGCTGCCCCGAATTCCCTCCAGGAACAGGCTGTTACGGCGCCAGGTAGAGTGATGTTGAGGCGCGGATGACGACCTGTACCCGTCACGGAGCCAATGATCTCCTCATCGAGATGGGTGCCAACGAGAGTGATGCGGTTACCTGCGTGAGCAGCCGGAAAAGTCATGGCAGAGCCCATGACGCCGGCGCCGAGGATAACGATTCGTGCCATTCAATTTCTCTCGTTGTCCAGCCGTTTGCCGGTGTCTTGGTCGAATAGGTGGATTCGGTCAGGGGTGGGCTCCAAATGGATCACCGCTCCGGGAGAGAGTTCCATGCGGTCATGCAGCACCGAGCAGATCGCGATGTCGCCCATGCTTGCAAAGATATGGATCTCGGGGCCAGTCGGCTCCACGACTTTGACTGTCGTTGCGATGCCGCTTCCGTTTGCTACCGGTCGAAGATGTTCGGGGCGAATGCCATAGATCACCTTTTGCCCGGGGTGGACCGCAGCCTTCGGGGGCAGCGGGAGGGACAGCTTGTCGGATCGCACCACCCAGGCGTCGCGCTCAGGTGCCACCTCGCCATGGAACAAGTTCATTGCAGGCGAGCCGATGAAGGAGGCGACAAAGAGGTTTGCCGGGTGATCGTAGACATCGAGCGGCCGGCCCATCTGCTCGATGTAGCCGTCGCGCATGATGACGATGATATCGGCCATGGTCATAGCCTCGATCTGGTCGTGCGTGACATACACGGTGGTGGTCTTCAGGCGCTGATGGAGTTCCTTGATTTCAGTCCGCATCTGCACGCGCAGTTTGGCGTCGAGGTTGGATAGCGGCTCGTCAAACAGGAATACGGTTGGATCTCGCACGATGGCTCGGCCCATGGCAACGCGCTGCCGCTGGCCGCCCGAGAGCTGGCGGGGATACCGTTCGAGGTAGGGAGTGAGGTTGAGGATCGAGGCTGCCCATCCCACCTTCTGTTTGATCTCTTCCTTGGACCGTTTCTTCAACTGCATGGAGAAGGCCATATTGTCGAAGACCGTCATATGCGCGTAAAGCGCGTAATTCTGGAAGACCATTGCGATGTTTCGATCCTTGGGATGAAGAGTGTTGACGACCTTGTCGCCTATGGCGATCCCACCGGACGTGATTGGCTCAAGACCGGCTATCATGCGCAACAGAGTGGACTTGCCGCAGCCGGACGGTCCCAACAAGACGACAAACTGGCCATCTTCGATCGAAAGATCGAGCCCATGGATGACCTCGATGGCGCCATACTCTTTCCTGATGTTGTTGATGGTGACGGACGCCATAGATGCGATTCCTTCGATTGCCCTTGCCCTTGGCTATCACTTCGCCGTGCGAGACACCGGTAACGATCCAATGCGGTTCACCATTCGCCCTCCAGGAACTCTTCTAGGAGTCCCGCATCGGCGGCCAGATTGACAAAGGACCAGCGACCGCGGATTTCTCGCGAGTAGCGGATGGCGTCGTGCCAAAGCTGTCGCGGCAGGCCTAATTCTGCGCCGGTGAGCGGTCCTCCGGCAGCCTTGAGCGCCGCCTCCATGCGGGCAACCGGTATCGCCATCGGCCGAAGCTCGCGGCGCAGAGCCGGCCAGATTTCCCCAAGTTTGCGATTGAAGGCTTCCGTCTGGCTGCGATCGAGTGCTGTCTTCTTCATCTCGGCAATGCAAAGTGGCCCCAGTTGCGCCCCATAGCGGGCCAGCATAGCGGCCTCATCGACAACGGTCGGCCTTGCGAGTGGCGGCTCTTGCCTGTCCATCAGCCAGGCTTGCAGACGCGCCATGACCAGCGAGGCAACGCCAACCTGCTGACCATGAGTGGTGCCGGGATGATGCTCTCGCGCGAACATGTCGATCCAATGGGAGATTTGGTGCTCTCCCATGGAGCCGGGATGGGAAACGCCGGCGAAGCAGACGCCCATCGAGCATAGCGTCAAGACGCGATGGAGGTGCCCGACCGCGGTGATGTCATGGCTGGCAAGGCCAGACGCATGCGCCAGCATGGGTTCCTCATCGCCCGCCTGCAGTAGGTAGGGCACGTCGGAATAGTAGGTGCCGAACAGCCGATGCGAGGCCCACCAATCAATCTGGGCGGTGGAACGGCAAAGGCTGTCGCCAAGTCCGGCCGCACTGAGCCAGGTCGGCGCCGCGGCTGAAATGCCAAGGTCCAGGAAGATGCCGCGCGGAGCATGCGAGGGCAGTGAGATTTTGAGCCCTGACGCCAAGGTCACCGACGCTGTCGAGGCGCCATAGCCATTCATCGACGCTGCCGTGCCGAAGACGGCATAAGGCCGGTCGTCAAGGAAGGTCGCTTGTTTGCAGCTGTCGTTGAGGACCCCGGATCCCACGGCCACGACACCGTCGGCGGGCCCCGTTCTGTCCCGGATCATCTGGATCGTGGCCTCGTCGCAGTCGAGATCTTGAGGCAACACGATTTCGTCGACATGGGCGATGGAACGCAGCGCCTTCGCGACGCGCCGGCCCATCACTTCGACGGTATTGGCGTCGGATACGACAGCGATGCGGCTGCCCAGCGTCAGAGGAGCAACGAGATCCGCCTCGCGGCCCTCCGACGTCGCCAGCAATTGGATCGTTTGGAACGGCAGGTCAGCGGCCGCGCCTGTGTTGGGGTCCTTCCAGCGTCCTGCGACAACATCCTCGATCAGGGCGTTCCAGTTGACCATTTCAGGCATGGTCAGCCTCCGCGAAAGCCGCGAGTCGCTGGTTCCAAGTGGAAAGCGCTGGCCAAAGATCGGTATGAATCGCAAGAAGTTCGGCATAGCGGCTGGCACGGCCGGCATCGGGTTCGAAGGACTTGGCGGGTTCGGCGGCCATCGTGAGCGACGCTTCTGCGATCGTGGAAAACCAGCCCACCCCCTTTGCCGCAGCCATTGCCGCGCCGAGCGAGGAGGCTTCCACGGTCGTGGACCGTTTTATGGGACGGTTGAGTGCATCCGCCAGAATCTGCATCCACAGGTCGGACTTCGCTCCTCCGCCGATCGCTATGAAACGGTCGATGTTCTGACCAGCCGCGGAAGCGGCCCGCTGGCTTGTCGCGGCTTGGTGCAGCGCTATTCCTTCCAGCACGGCGCGATAGAGATCGCCGCGACGGCTCGAGCCGGAAAGCCCGGCTATTACACCGCGGGCCGCACTGTCCCAGTGCGGATCCATGACGCCCTGCCAATAGGGCAGGAGCATTATGCCGCCTGCGCCGATCGGGCTGGCGGCGGCTTCGGCCTCGAGCGTCTCCAGGGCGCCGCTGGACCCATGTAGATCGACACCAAGCATTTCGCGCGTCATCCAATCGACGAGAAAAGTGCCGGCGCGAAGGCACGTTTCGTAAATATATCCAGCGTCGGCGACCGCCGTTTCGGTGCGAAAGGCCGGGTCATGGACGTAGTCGAGGCCGAAGCTGCCGGACACGACTGCCGTGCCCAGGTTTATGTAGGCGCATCCCGCTTGCAACACCCCAGCGCCCGTGCCGGCACATTGACCGTCGCCGCCGCCAGCGACGATCGGCGTGCCCTCCCGCAAGCCCGTCAGCATGGCGGCTTGCGACGTCACTCGGCCCAAGACGGTGCCGGGCCGCGCCAGGTCCAGCATCATACGTCGCGCGACCCCGGCCGCGTCCAGTATGTCCTCCGACCAGTCCATGGCTCGCATGTCGAGCACACCCATCGGGTCTGCGGAGGCGGTCGACGTTACCCACCGGCCGCTCAAGCGAAAGACCAGGTAGCCGTGCACTTCGGCCATTCGCTCCACGCGCGCAAAGGTCTGGGGCTGCTCCTGGCGAAACCAGATCATGCGATAGAGACAAGGGATGACGTCCAGCGGCTTGCCGGATATTGCGTGGATGCGTGCCGCGCCGAAGGACGCGCCGAAGCGGTGCGCCTTCTGGCGGGCGCGCTCATCGAGCCACAGCGTCGCAGGCCCGATCGCCTCACCCTGCTCGTCGAAAAGGCCGAAGCTTTCGCGCTGGTTGGAAATGGCAAGGCCCGCAATGCGTCCGGGCGAAACTGTTGCCGTCACGGTGCGGAGCGCTGTCACCGTCGAGGCCCACCACTCAGCCGGATCCTGTTCGAAATAGCCCGAACGAGGGTTGGACATTGCAATCGACGCACGACCCTCCGCCACGGCGCGACCGTTGCGGTCCCAGGCAATCGCCTTGGTTGCCGAGGTCGAGGAATCAATGCCGATAACGAGATCCGGAACCATTGCCGCCACATTGCCAAAGGGCGAGGGCGGCCGAAACCGCCATCGCCGAACTCACCGGAGTATCCCGCTAAAGGCCGGCATCCTTGACTTTGCCGTCGACGATACCGGCAATGACATCCAGGCATGCCTTGGCGTTGCCGCCATAGTCTTGGCCCGTCAGCAGCTTGCCGAGTTCAACCGGGATGTCATTGTTCGACAAATCAGCCCAAATCGGCATGTCGGGCTCCGACCCCATCTGGTTGTCGATGGTGTATTTGATCGCGTCGAAATGGCGTGTCGTTCCGGGTCCAACAACGGCTTTCTCCTTGACCCGAGGATCGGTGAAGGAGGAATTGCGCATCGGCGAGGCGCCGCCGCCGAGCGTCGAGACCCGCGCCATTACGTCCTTCGAGCAGACCCACTGCATGAACAGCCATGCCGCTTCCTTGTTCTTGGAATATTGCGACAACGAGATCGTCGAGCCACCTTGGTGGCCGACGGCCGGAATTTCGTTGAAGCCGCAATCGGCGGCGGCGCGACGGCCAGGAACCTCCTTGGGCGCGGGCAAGGCCTCGAACAGGCCTTTGACCTTGGAATCGTTGGCATCGAAGCCGGGGAAATCCTCGCCCCAGGTGATTGCCATGGCCGCCTGGCCCTGTGTCAGGGCCTGCCCCTGACCGTCCCAGGTCCATGTCGTCGCGGAGGGCGGCGAGTTCTTGACCAGCTCCTGGTAGAATTGTAGCCCGGCCACACCACGCTCGTCATTCCCGACAAACTTCTTGTCCTTGTTGAAGATCGAACCCCCATGCCCCCAGAGTGCGAACGTCCAGTCGCATTCGAGCGAATAATGGCCGGACTTGGCCTGGCACGCGGTGCCAAAGATGCCATTGGCCTTTTCTGCCTCCGTGAGCGCCTGCACCGCCTTGAGGTACGCGTCGAGGTCTGTCGGGAGCGCGATATTGTGTTTGTCGAAAAGATCCTTCCGGTACATCAGGATGAAGATCGGAATATCGAACGGAATTCCGCACTGCTTGCCGTTGTACATGGCGATGCCATCGACAAGCGGCTTGGAGAAATCGTCCCAATCGAAGTTTGGCATCGCCAGTTCTTTGTTCTGGCCATAATATTCGCGCGGATCGATGACATCCTGAGCAAACGTCGCCATCCAGGACTGGTCGAGATAGTAGACATCATATGTGCCCAGCTGGCCCTGTACGTCCTGCGTAGCCTTGGCGAGAACCTGCTCCAACGGCACGATCTCGACCTCGACCTCAATGCCGGTTGCCTTGGTGAACTCACCCGCCACGAGCTGGTTAGCCACGATCGTTGGCGGCGTCGCTTCCGAAGTGTAGCGGATTTTCGTGCCGGCATATGGTTTGCCGACATCGGCCAGCCACTTCAACATATCTGTGTCCTGGGCGCGGGCGTCTTCGATGCCCAGGCCCAGCCCCCCGCGATGTGAGCGGCCACCACCCAACATGGCCGATCCGAAGGCGGAAAAGCCAACGCCAGCCAGCGCCATCTTCTTCATGAAGTCGCGTTTGCTTATTCGGCGCGCCGTAAAGTCGTTGCAGGTATCGGCGACGAATGTCTTCTTGTCGTGATCTCTGAAGCTCATGATCGTTCCTCCGTTGCGATTTTGTCGTCGTTGTTCTCGTCGGGGCCTCACTCTTTCAGCGATCCGAGCGTGAGGCCCCGGACCAGATGCCGTTGAACCAGCAGGATAAAGATGAAGCTGGGAATGATCGCGGAGGTACCGAGTGCTGTGATGTAGCCCCACTCGGTCGCGGTCGAGGTGACAAAAGTCGAGATCTTCACCGGCACGGTGCGGATCGACGTTGTCAGGAACAGTGAGAGCAGGAACTCGGTCCAGGAAAAGATGAAACACAGCACAGCTGTCGCGGCGATGCCGCCTTTCACCATGGGTAGGACCACACGTCGAAAAGTCTGCCAGCGCGTCGCCCCGTCAATCAGCGCCGCCTCGTCGACCTCGCGCGGGACATCGTCGAAGAACGACTTCAAAAGCAGAACCGCCAGCGGCAGATTGATCAAACTGTGGACGAGGATGAGCCCTGTATAGGTGTCGCGCAAGCCGAGATCCCGAAACATGAAAACGACCGGTATGACGATGGCGATTGGCGGCATGAAGCGCTGCGAGAGAATCCAAAAAAGGAAAGACTGCTGGCCGCTGAACTGCATTCGTGACAGGCAATATGCAGCCAGTGTCGCCAGCAACAGCGTCAGCGCCGTCGACCCAACGGCTATGATCGCGCTGTCGAGAAGCGACTGGCGTGAATCGTAGGAACTGGCGCCGCCCTTGATCACCCCCGCCGCCTCGCCGCCCTGTTCCATGCCTATGTCGACGCGCGAGACGCCAAGCAGGGTCACGCGGTAATTGTCCGGCGTCGGTGTGAAGCCCGTGTAGACCGGTCCGCTGCGGTCGAAGATCGCGGAGTAGGGTTTGATAGAAGACAGGGCCCACCAGGCGATCGGAAACATGAAGATCGCCACTACCAGCACGGCGAGCACGTCTCTGGTGATCATCTTGGCGCGGGACGGTTCCATCAGAACCTCACCTTGAAAAGCCTGACGAAGAGGTTCGACACGCCGATCAGAACGACGAGGACGATCAGCGACAGGGTCGCGGCGTAAGGGAAGTCTCCTGTGAAGTAGATACGGCCAGCATAGAACGAAAGCGTTTCGGTAGCGGTGCCTGGCCCGCCGGCCGTGATGATGTAGACGTAGTCGTAGATGCGAAAGAGATCGACGCCGCGGATCAGTACGGCGACCGCAATCACCTTGCGCAGCATCGGCAATGTAAGCCGCAAGAATGTCTGGATGCCGTTGGCGCCGTCGATCGCTGCCGCTTCGAAAGGTTCTTTCGGCAGCGCGCGCAGGCCTGCCAGGATGATGAGCACCATGAACGGCGTCCATTGCCATATGTCTGCCAGCAGGATCGCCAGCAAGGCGGTAACCGGCTGCGTCAGGATCGGCTGCGCCGGCGAGATCAGGTTGAGAGCGTAGAGGTAGAACGACAGGACGCCGAAAGAGCCGTCCTGCATCAGCAAGAACATCATTCCAGTCACGGCCGGCGGCACGACGAGCGGCAGCGTCATCAGCGCCCGCAGGATCCCATAGCCCTTGCGATCGGTATCAAGTAGCAGCGCAATGAGAATGCCGAGTGCAAGCTGAACGGCCAGTGCGACAAAGGTGTAGATCAGCGTCGTTTCCAGCGAGTGCCACATACGCGTATCCGAGAACGCTCGCGCCCACTGGTGCACTCCGGCGAAATCAAGCTGCCTAGAGACGACATTGCGTTTGTGAAACGACAGCCAGACCGAATAGGCGAGAGGATAGATGCCGAAAACCAGAAGCATCACGGTGATCGGCGCGAGCCAGGGAAAAGGATGCTCGGCCGTCATAAACCGGGGCAGGGCCCATGTGGACCTCGCGCGCGCGAAGGTCGCGGTGGTCACGCGCAAGTCTCCGCTTGGTGACAGAGATGCATTGGCCTTCTCCTATCGGCCAGGTCGTGCAACGTTGAACTTTTGTAAGTTTGTTGTGCCTTTTGTTAAGGCAGCGTGTGGGACAGGCGCCGACTTGTCAAGTCCGATCGGTGTCCACGGGGCGCTGCCGTCGCGCGGCGTCCGTCACGTCCGGAGGTGGATTGTCTTCTGGAACACGACGCACCAGCTAACCGGCTGCATCAGGCAAGCCTGTTTGCCCGGGCCTTGTCTTAATCCGGCAGTCTAATCTGCAGCTTCACGTCCGCCGGCCGGCCTTCGACCGCTCGGTCGAACGCCGCGATGGAGTCTTCGAAGGGGAAGGTCGCCGAAATCAGTGGCTTGAGGTCGACCCGTCCCGATCCCATCAGCGCGATCGCCCGGTCATATTGGTGGGCATAGCGAAAGACCATCTCGATCCGGATTTCCTTCGTCGAGGCCGTGGCGATGTCGAATGCCACCGGCGCCACCGGCAGGCCGACCACCACCACGGCGCCGCCGGGTCGCGGCAGATCGAGCAACGTCTCCCATGCTTTGGACGAGCCGGAGCATTCGAAGATGACATCGGCGCCCCAGCCGTCGGTCAGGCGCTTCACCTCCGCCGCCAGGTTCTTGTCGCGGATGTTGACCGGGACCACACCCTGGAAGCTTGCGGCGATGTCGAGCTTGGGTTGAGCGAGGTCTGCGACGATTGCCCGTGCACAGCCGCCGGCAAGAGCGGCGATCGCCACCATCGTGCCGATCGGCCCTGCGCCAATCACCACCGCCGTGTCACCCGGCACGATCTTCGCCTTGGCCGCAGCCTGCATGCCGACCGCGAAAGGCTCGACCATGGCTCCTTCGGCGAAGCTGACATTGTCGGGCAATTTGAAGGTGTAGTTGGCGGGGTGAACGACGTGGGCTGTCAATACGCCATGGATGGGCGGCGTCGCCCAGAACCTGACCGCCGGGTCGATGTTGTAGAGGCCGAGCCGGCTCGCTCGCGAATTGGGGTCGGGGATGCCCGGTTCCATGCACACGCGGTCACCGACCTTCAGATGCTCGACGCCTTCGCCTGTTTCCACAATGGTGCCAGCGGCCTCGTGGCCCAAGACCATCGGCGCTTCGACCACGAATGGGCCGATGCGCCCATGGGTGTAGTAGTGCACATCGGAGCCACAGACACCCACCGTGTGGATCTTGATACGAACCTCGCCCGGGCCGACTGTCTGCGGCAGATCGACATCACGCAATTTGAGTTGGTGCTGACGTTCAAGGACAAGGGCGCGAACTTTCGTCATCGCCGTAACCTCCTGTAGAGCAAATTGCCGCTCTCGCTACACGACCGCCTGCCATCCTCGTCGAACAGCGAACCATTGGGTGGTTGGACATGGACCGCCGTTGACAATCTATCGGATTCTGCTGGTCCGCGTCGATATGAACGAGCATCGAATGCATCCAACTGTTCAGCGGGCACCCTGGCGGTCCTCTTCATGGGGCGGGAACATATGCGCGCAGTCAGGGTTCTTACCCTGGGCCGTGTCACCCGATGCGGCCTCGCCTCCTATCAGTTGCCCCGCGGGCTTCGGCTGGCGGGGCTTTTTGCATCGGCGAATATCCCCGAGCATTAAGGTTTTGACGCCGACTGCTTGGCGTGGCGGTTTCTCCCGACCACCGTCCGCTGGCTCCGGCTGCCCGGCCTTTTGGACCCAGTGTCGCTGTCGCTGACAACAGCGACCTACGCAGGCCAGCCGGAAGCGTTTCGACGAGATCCGGTTGCCGCAGGTCATAACGGCGCTGCGAGCCTACTTGCTCAACAGGAGCCGCCGACCGAGCCGACTGCGCCAGCCGAAACCTTGGCGATCCATTCTGCCGGAGGATCAACTGAGGCCTGTTCCAACGATCATGAAGTTAATGGCGAGCGCGAAGATCGGTCCGAGCATCAAGAGTGCTGAGCCGACGATATGCTATATGCCGGCTGGGAAGTGTCTCAGTTTGAAATTTATGAGCCGCCTTTTCCAACCTTCTTCAAGGCACGGGCATGGAAAAGAAGCGAAGAAGAGTTAAGCCCCAGCAGTTGCACCAACTCTAGCGCCTGCTCCGCCGATATCCCGGTTTCAACCGCCAAGCCTTTTGCGACCTGCGCTTGCTTGCTTGGATTGGGATTGGTGTCCGACAACGTGCTCGCTCCCGTCTAGGCGGGAGCGCAATGCGGTCTCTCAGCCGGGTGCGCCTTTTGCCAGTTTGCACCCGATGTCATCCAAGCTAGAGCAAAGAATCCGATTGGGCAACGCCCTTAGCGGCAATCTCAGTTACGCAGGATCTCGGGCACGCTGGCGGCCCAAGGTGCAGAATGCGTTCATACTTACCGTTCCGGCGCCAGACGCCGCGAGCGCGCCCCTTCTCCCTGTCTCGTTTCGGATCGAACATGATGCCGCCGAATTGGTCAAGGAACGTGCTGGCGGCGGCCAGGTCAGCGAAGCAATGCAGCCGCCATTCTTCGTACTTGCCGTCGGGCCATGTCGCCTGCACTTTGCGAGTTAGGTACCGGATGCCCTGCGCCTTACAGAACTCCGTGATCCGCGTGAGATTTCGGTCAACGCACAGGTCGTCAGGCAATGCGACCTGGTGTGGCCAATCGCGATCGATGACAGACAGGGCAGGGGTGGCCCTGCTGCGCTTTGGCATCAGTGCGATGTCGGCTTTTCGGTTGCCGCCTCAAGAGCATTGATGGCGAGCCTTGCATGCCACTGCCACCGGGTTGCCTTCGCAGGAGAGGTCTGCAATAAATTGCCTCTGCGCCAGCTTCCTGGTTTTGCTTGCGAAGCTGTAGAAGGCCAGGAACGACACGACGAATATCCTGGGCGCGACGTCTCAGGATCGTGGCTCACTCCCCCGTGGGTTCCAACGTTCGGCCTCGCAGCGCATCGCTGCCCCGCGCCGGACCCATCCGCGGGAGTTTTGGCGTGCCGAAAATTCACTCCACCCAGTCTGGTATCGGCTATGGTAAATTGACGCTGTGGGAATTAGCGGATCCGGCGGCGACGGTACAGGCAGCGATTGAGCTTTATGGTTCGGATGCCGCAACCGCTGCGGCATGGTGTGCATTGACCGCGAATTTCGACGGGCGCGAAGACGACTACCGCTTCTGGTGCGCGGTTTTCTCGAAACTGGGCAAAAAACTGCAGGCTAAGGCACTCAGCCTTACGCCGCTCTGAGGATGAACATTTGCCACTGCAACCGATTCGAACCATTGGAACAAATCGTTCCGGGACTTGCGTTGGGCACGGCAAAGCCATCGGCAAAAGAGCTCGAGCTCTTCAATGTACGAACAATATATTTTAGCCCCGTAACATCATTTCATTTAACTTTAGTACGGCTCCCGGAGGCGATTGGGTTATTCTTCCTTGCACACCCGTTTCGAGGAGAAGCTGTTTCTCAGATGGACCCAAAAACGATCTCCGCGGCACGCGAAGATACCCCTCCCGGGAGCGTCGTTTATCGGGATCTTGACCTTGTGAAGCCCACTTCTTTCGATCCTGGAAGAGTGACTGGACAAAGGCTCACTGGAACCGTCGGGTGGCAACTGGCCAAAGACGTTGATGGGGCGCTGCGCGCCGGTCCAAACGCTCGAACATATTAATGACGGCGCGCCGGGACGATAGCGGCTGCCACCGCGCCAGACCTGCAAATTCGCCCACCGCCATGGCGCGCAGCATCGATCGGCATCGGCGCCTTCTTGCCGCGGTCGACAAATTCTCCTGTAACCGGAGCGCCAATCGCTGGGCCGCGCGATGGGTTGCTTTCAGGTTGGGCCTGGCTGTAAGCCGTCTTCTCGAGCGAGCGGCGCGGCGGCGATTGATCGAGCTTGAGGCCGTTGACGGCTGTGATGCCAACCAGAAGGTTCTCTACCTAGTCGCCGCAACCCTGGCGCGGAAGACGGAGTTGCTGCCTGCGGACGTCGCGGAGGTCGAGGCCAGTGTCGAGGCGTTCCGGCCCGATATTGCTGCTTTTCTGCGGAAACATCACACCTGAGTTCCGAAGTAATTCATGGGATGGAACCGGTGGCATCGGTCGCCGTCCAAAGGCCTGGGCCCAGCTATCCGCCAGCAGTCATGACACTGTTCAGTCGCTATGGGTGAACACATCAGTGGCCGGCGTCAGACCCAGAATACTGATCGCGCGCGCGCCGCCATCGATCTTGATAGTACCATTCCAGAGTGCTGACGTTACGTGCGCGAGGCCTTACCGCACTGGCCTATCTGTGGGCTCGCAAAGGCGGGCTCGATCAGGCCGCCCGGGGGCTGGATGGTTGAAGGTCAAAGTGCTTGTTGTGGGAGCGCCCGCGTTGCGGCGCAAAGATGCAGCGCTTCAGTCTCGCTTACCGCCCTGGAGCTGATAGCCGCCCAGGTGGGCCTCCACCAAGAACCTGCCCCGCACATCGTTTCACAGGTCGTTCCCGGGCTGCTTAAGGCGCGTTCGGTTCGTCGGACCCGGGGGCCCTTCTCCCAGCCGGCGAACAGGTTCGGCACTTGAATGGAACCTTTCTTCCGTTCGGGAATTTGCGTGGGTCAAAGGGGATTCGGGACCGCAGCATGGAACAAGGAGTTTCGCCGGCTGGAACCTGCGCAGCGGGCTCCCAGACCCATGAGACGAGGTGCGAAGCGGAAATTCCGGACCTCGTGCTCAGCAGCGAACTGGACGATTTCTTCGAGAATGCGGCGGTCGGGCTCCATCTTGTAGCAAATGATGGAACCATTTTACGTGCCAATCGCGCGGAACTGGACATGCTGGGTTATTCGGCCGACGAATATATTGGCCGAAACATCCGCGAATTTCACGCCGACAGCACGGCAATCGAGGATATTCTAAGCCGCCTGTCTCGGCATGAGCGACTTCAACATTACCGCGCCAGGCTACGAGCCAAGGACGGCTCCGTCCGTTGGGCCGAGATAACGTCCAATGTGCGCGCCATTGGCGGGCGGTTCCTCAATACGCGTTGCATCACCATCGACGTGACGGAAAAGGTCAAAACGGAAGAGTTGCTGCTCGAACAGGAGCAGAGACTTGCGCTTACCTATGACAGCGCCGGTACAGGCATTGTGGAAACGGATGCCGAAGGCCGGCTCCTGCGGGTGAACGCGCATTTGTGCAATCTTTTAGGCTATACATCGGAGGAACTGGTCGGACGATCGATTTTCGATCAGACTTTTCCCGCCGACGTCGAAGCGGACCGCGAGCAATACCGGCGGCAGGTTGCAGGTGAGATCAAGAGCTACACGATGGAAAAGCGGTTCGTTCGAAAGGACGGGTCGGCTTTTTGGACTGACATGACCTCCTCCAGCGTCTACGACAGCAGCGGCCAGTTTTGCTATGCGGTGCGGGTGCAGCATGACATCAGCGAGCGCAAGCAGATCGAGGCTATGCTCGCTCAAAGGGCGGAAGAGCAGGCGGCGTTGCACCACTTCACCGAAAGGCTCCAGCATGCCCGCGCGCAGAAAGATGTCTACGAGCCGGCGCTCGACGCAATCCAGCGCGCGCTGGGCTGCCAGCGCGCTTCGATCCTGCTGCTGGACAAAGAAGGTGTCATGAAGTTCGTTGCCTGGCGCAACCTGTCGCAGGCTTATCGCGCCGCGGTAGAAGGCCATTCGCCCTGGTCGGCAGACAGCCTGGATCCGCGGCCGATCTGTTTGGAGGATGCGCAGAAAGCCGACCTTCCTGCAGGATTGAAGGAGGCGATCCGAACCGAGGGCATTGGCGGGGTCTGCTTCATTCCGATCATGGAATCCGGGCGGCTGCTGGGCAAGTTCATGGCCTACTTCAACCAGCCGCACAGTTGCTCTGTAGAGCAGATCGAAGTGGCTCGGACCATCGCCCGCCAGCTTGGGTTCGGCATCGAGCATCTGAAGGCCGAGAATGCAGCCCACCACCTCGCGGCCATCGTAGAATCTTCCCAGGACGCGATTGTGAGCAAGGATCTCAACGGCATCATCTCGACCTGGAATCGAGGTGCCGAACGCGTGTTCGGCTATTCGGCCGCAGAGGTGATCGGCAAGTCCATCACCGTCATTATTCCGGCCGATCGGCTGGACGAGGAGCCGTTGATATTGCGTCGCATCCGCAATGGAGAACTCGTCGACCACTTCGAGACGGTCCGTCAGCGCAAGGACGGAACTTTGGTTGACATTTCCTTGACAATATCGCCTGTGCGAGACGGAAAGGGCCGTATCATCGGCGCCTCCAAGATCGCCCGCGACATAACCGAGCAAAAGCAGGCGCAAGCGAAGCTGCGCGAGAGCGAGCGCCACCTTCAGGACCTGCTCGCAGCCATTCCCGCCGCGATCTACACAACCGATCAGCAAGGCAAGATTACTTATTTCAATGAAGCCGCGGTGGAACTCGCCGGCCGCAGGCCGGTGATCGGCAGTGACGAATGGTGCGTAACCTGGAAGCTTTACTGGCCGGATGGAACGCCGCTTCCTCACGACCAGTGCCCGATGGCTGTTTCCTTGCGAGAGGGCCGGCCGGTCCGAGGATATGAAGCGGTTGCCGAGCGACCGGACGGAACGCGGGTCCCGTTCATTCCTTATCCGACACCCATGCGGGATGCGCATGGGAAAGTCATCGGCGGCATAAACATGCTGGTCGACGTGAGCGAACGGAAGCAGGCTGAAACCCAACAGCGGATCCTGCTCGACGAGCTTAACCATCGCGTCAAGAACAACATGATGATGCTGAAGTCCCTGCTTTCAGTGTCGGCAAGAACGAGTCGAAGCCCGGAGGCTCGCCGCACACTCGACGAGGCAAGCAAGCGCGTGGCGACCATGGCTGCCGCGCAGCGGGTTCTCTATGATACGGGCGACGCCACCAACTTCAGCGCGCAGCCTTTCCTGGGCGCCGTTTGCGAAACCGCCAAGCAAATGTTCCCGCCTGATATTAAGCTGGTTTGCGAGGCGGATCCTATCCAATTGCCGAACGACGTTGCGATGCCTCTTGCCCTCATTGTCAACGAGCTTTTGATCAATGCCGTAAAATATGGCCTGAACGGCAACACAAGCAGAACCATCCACGTAGACATCCGAAGGAATGGTCACGGCAATGTGCTGGTGGTCGAGGATGAAGGCCCAGGTTTCGACCTGAGCTCGGTACGCCAGTCATCTTCGGGCTTACGGCTGGTCGAGGGCTTGGCGCGACAGATTGGCGGCACCTTCGAAGCACAGCGGGATCCCTGCCGATGCATGGTGACATTTTCTCATACACCGGAGGGGCTTGGCGATGCGACCAGACGAATCGAGGCCTGAGGTAGACCAAGCCGGGGGGCTTGAACGAGGATTTCGCCCGCAACTGGCTTTCTCAAGAGACGACATGGTCAGTGGCCCCCCCGAAATCCCAAAGGGCCCTTTGATACTCATCGTCGAAGACGATTATCTGATCGCGCTCGACATAGAGGACGGTCTGACCGCGGCGGGCTTCTCGCTGGCGGGAACAGCAAGCAGCGCCGATGAGGCGATCCGCATCGCGCTCGCGACCAAGCCGGTGCTTGCCCTGATGGATATCCGCCTACTTGGCCAACGCGATGGCATCGACGCTGCGTTGGAACTGTATCGTGAACACGGCATACGATGTATTTTCACGACCGCGCATAGCGACCGTGAGGTGAGGCTTCGAGCCGAAGCGGCAAGGCCGCTCGGGTGGATGCAGAAGCCCTACTCGGTAGAAGCTGTTGTTGAAGCCATTTGGAATGGCCTCGAAGAGCTCGGAAAGCAGAGCTGAAGCCTGCAAAATTTCGCAACTGGCACTCGCTTCGAGACAAAGCTCAAAACTGCTCTTTGAGCTTCATCGCAAGAACGCTACCGATCCGAATGAATTGAGCGTCTTCTGGCATCCAGGAAAGGCGGCGTGATCTCATGTTCGCGCTCGGCGAGCAGATTGAGATCGGCGATCGGCTTTCGCATCAGGCTGTCATCGGCGGCCTTGGCCCGCCATTCGTCCATGTCGAGAACGTATGTCGCCCACATCCCGTAGCGCGCGGACATGGCCTGGCGTTGCCACTGCCAGTACTCCGGGCGGGCAGGGGAGCGCGTTTCGACCCGTGCCCAGCCCGTGCGCAGCATCTCGATGGCGAGGTCGCGTTCATGCGCGAAACACCTGCCTCTCAGCGAACCGCCATGATCATCAAACGTGCCAGAACAGACGATCATTCTGCCGCCGACCACCCGCCTGAGCCAGGCTTTAGCCAACGGCCCACACGGGAGCGGCTTGAGAAAAGGGCTTTCGCCGTGCCGCTGCGGATCGAAGGCCCATTGCGGCAATTCGCAAGTGTCAATGCCCGCGAGGCGAACCTCCAGGGCCGATCGAGGAAACCACAAGGTACGACCATCGATCACGCTCGCACGCCCGACGATGGTGTCGGCGACTTCGCTAAAGTCCTTCGACGCCGGCCGCTGAACCTGCGCTCCACCGGGCCCGTTGGCAAGGTCGACAGCCGACGACGGAGAAGGAAGGCAAGCACAGATCAGCGCCGCCAGTGCCCGCGCGACATGGCGCGCGCTCATGGCCGTGACGCCTCCACCCTGGCAGCCTGGCCAAGCAAGATGGCTGGATGCTGGACATCTTTGAATTGCCACAAGCCGGCGTGTCTGTCGCGCGCGGCCTGCTCCGCGACAGCGTAGCCGAGATGGTAAGGCAATCCGTCGGCGCGCAAGGCAGCAAAGGCAAAGCCGGTTGTGATCATCAGGTTGCCAAGATCGACCCGGTCGCGCCCGATCGTGACGAAACAGGCAACGTGCAACGTATCGCTCACCCTCGCCACGGGCGCGCATTTGGGCTTTGCATCGGCGATGTAGGCGCCAAACATGGCGAGTGAAGCTTCGCCGCAATCGGCACGGCGGCCGTTGCCGCCGGTGTAGAAAGTCCCGCGAAGACAAGCCTGGACACCATAAAGATGATACTTCGTGCCCGCTTCGATCCAGCTGTCGCCGCTCTCCAGCGTCACGCCTGGACGCAGCTCGAAATAGCCGGGCGGCGCCGCCCTCGCCGGACTTGCGACCAGCGTAAAGACCAGGAGGATAGGGGCGGTCCTCATCGCGCTTGCGCCTTGATTCTCGGATCGACCCACATGCCGTAACCGCCGCGGCCGATCTTTTCTGCGTCCGCCAGATCCTTGCGCGCCGGCGTGCCATCGGGCTTTCTGGCGATCCGGTGAGTGCCGATCGAGACCAGTTGTTCCTCGAACATGTCGATCGTGTCAAGACTGCCAGGATAATTGTAGTAGCCGTAGCAGGTCGCGTCCTGGACCGGGGCGTTCGCTTCACTGACGAAGGCCCGGCAGAAGATCACCCTGGGCGACTGCAACAGAGTTTCGAGGCCCTTTCTGGCATAGTCGGCACAGCTGCCTGAGAAATCCTCGCGGCGGTTGACCAGATCTCCCTCGCAGGGCTCGAGGCCGTAAAGGTGGATGACCGTCTTGGCATCGATTCGGAAGTCGGTTGGCGAGATGGCCCTGAAGCCACTGGTGGATGCGAAGCCTTTGCGTTCGGCAATGCCGCCCTGGCCGTCATGGTATTCCACGACCAGCACTGTTTTGCCCGCTGCCGCAAGGGACCTCACATAGCCCTGGTCGATCCGTTCGGCCGCCATGGCCGGCAACAGTGACGCCAGGCAAAGAACGAAGCTGCTGCATACAGTGCCCTTCATGCCGAACTCCCAAATAGCGCGTCATTCTCATCGCAATTTGCCCATTTCCGGTCCGTCGCGCAACAAAAAACAATATCGATTTGACATTCTTTTTTCCGTCGGCTACCGATTTGTCGAAATCGACCACCCGGCAGCAAGAGACCCAACATGGCTCATCGCTTGTCCAGATCGGCGAACCGTCGCCTGGTTGCCCTGCTGACCTCGGCCATCCTGACCTTATGCTGGACGCAGCCGTCGACCTGCTTAGCCGAAAGCCGTCAGCCCGCCCAACCTCGCACCGATCATGCGCCCGGATCGCCAGTGCAGGACGACGGTGCGATCGATGCGATTTTCGACACACGCTGGTCCAACGCGGCGAGGGAGTATGTGCTCGACCCGGACGGCAGCGTTCGTCAACCCGGGACTCCACACAACAGCGGTTTCGGCGCTGCTGAACCGGGGCCGATGGCGGCCATCTCACACGCGGCCAGGCATAGTCGGTTTGACTTTGTTCTAACCGACGCCGCAACTCCGGATATCAGCGAATGCGCACCGTCACCGCTGAGCTCGGATGAGGTCGCAAGGCTGGTGGCGCAAGCTGCCTCGAGACACGGCGTCGATGTGGATTTCGCGCTCGCTGTCGCCTCGGCCGAAAGCCGCCTCGACCGGGCCAGAAATTCTCCTAAAGGGGCGCGTGGCCCGATGCAGCTGATGCCGGCGACCGCGGCCCGCCTCGGCGTCAGCGACATCTGCGATCCGGCCGACAACATCGATGGCGGCGTGCGGCTGCTGCGCGATCTGTTTGCCACCTACCGCAATCCGCTGATCGTCGCGGCCGCCTACAATGCCGGCGAGGCGCGTGTTCACGAACATGGCGGGGTTCCACCATTCCCGGAGACGGTCCGGTTCGTCGCCGAGGTCATCAACCGGCAGCTAAGGCTGCCAGGTCTCAAGCGGGAGACCGGCGGCGATGCCGCCGATCCTGGCTTGGCCGGCAGGGCTACCACTTTCATCGGAATGAACTCTACGGGCAAGCCGCGGCAGTGGGTTGGCGGCGTCCTGCAATTCTAGCGGAGGAAGACATGAAGCAAGGTCTCTCGAGCGCGCCCCCGACCTCAACGACGCGAACCGTCAGCGTCGCCATTGTCGTGGGCCTGTCATTGTGTGGCGTTGCCGATGCGGCGTTTGCCCAGACCTCCGGCGCTTTCGCGCCGCTCGAGACGGCCGTGCAGATGATCGTCGATTTCATAACCGGCCCATTCGGACGATTGCTCGCCATCATCGCTGTCATCGGCCTTGGCTTCCTGGCCTTTGCCGGGCGCCTGTCGTGGTTCACCGCAGGCGCGGTAGTGATTGGCATCGGGCTGGTGTTCGGCGCGCCGGCGATCGTCGATCAGATGATATCGGCTGTCGGGAAATGAGCGATGAGTGACCGTTCCGAGGACAAGCCGCAACTGACACCCCTGGTCATCGGGCTCACCCGGCCGCCCATAATGTGGGGCGTGCCGCTCAACGCCTTCTACATCATCGTCGGAATGACGCTGATCGCATTCCTGGTGACCAGCAGTTTCTGGGCGGCGGCAATCGCGCCCGTCACCTACCTTGCCCTGTTTGCGCTCTGCAGCCGCGACGTCCGCATCCTCGATCTTGCCCAGACCGCAGGCCGCCGGACACCGCGCACACCAAACAGGACGTTCTGGCAAACCAATTCATACGGTCCATAATCATGCTCAACATCGTCGCCGAAGAATTGGGCTTTGGACGTCAACGGCGTCGCGACAGACCAATGGCCATGCACGTGCCCTACATGCGCCACCTCTCCGACACGGTGATCGGTCTCGAAAGTGGAGCCCTGCTCAGCGTGATCAAGCTCGACGGCCTGTTCTTCCAGACCGAGGACCAGGCAGAGCTCAACATGCGCGCCAGCGTCCACAACACCATGATCCGGGCGCTTGGATCGAGCCGGTTTTCGCTCTGGTCGACGGTCATCCGCAGGCAAGTCGTTCCCACAATCGGCGGTTCGTTCTCGGACCCGTTTTGCGAGCTCATCAACGCGCGCTACATGGCCGAGCTCAAGCAGCGGCGCATGTTCACCAACGAGCTTTACCTCAGCGTCGTGCGCGCCCGCATGCGCGGGGCATTGGGGGTAGCCGACACGCTGTCTGGCCTGTTCAACCGACCGTCGGACAAGGAGGGGGAGGCACAGCGGGCTCGCGAGCGTGTCAACGAGCTGGAGGAAGTCGTCTCCAACATGACGCGCGAACTGCTGAAATACGCAGCCCGTCCGCTCGGTATCGCCTACCGCGACGGCCAGCCCTATTCGGAACCCTGCGCCTTCTTCAACGCGCTTCTGACCTGCGGCGCATCCAGGCCGATGCGCCTGCCCCGCATGGCCATCCGCAACTATGTGGGCACGTCACGGCTGCACTTTTCCAGGAGAACCCTGCAGGCGCAGGGGCCAAGCGCGGCTGACAGCCGCTTCGGCGCCATCCTGTCGATAAAGGAATACCCGCCTTTTTCGGGACCGGGAATGCTGGATGGGCTGCTGCAGGTCAATCATGAGTTCATCCTGACCCAATCCTTCACCATTGCCGACAAGCCGATCGCGCAGGAGCGGATCGCAAGATTGCAGCGGCAGATCCAGGCGTCCGACGAAGCGGGCAGCACGGTCGAAACCGACATCGATTTCGCCTTCAACAGCCTGGTGAACCAGGAAGCCGTGTTCGGTTATCACCATTTCAGCCTGATGTGCCTGGCGCGCGATCTGGCCGGTGTCGACAAATCCGTGTCGGAACTTGGTGCCTGCCTGACCGACATGAACATCAACTGGCTGCGCGAGGACCTCAACATGGAGGCCTCGTTTTGGGCGCAGCTGCCAGGCAACCACAGCTACATCGCCCGCGCCTCGATGTTGTCGAGCGCCAATTTCGCCGGCTTTTCGTCCATGCACAATTTCGCCACCGGCAGGGCGACGGGCAATCACTGGGGCTTGCCGATCTCGATCCTGGAGACGACGTCGCAGACGCCTTACTGGTTCAATTTCCACCAGCGCGACATCGGCCACTTCCTGGTCACCGGTCCAACCGGGTCGGGCAAGACCGTGGTGCTCAGTTTCCTGCTGGCACAGGCGCTTCGTATCTCGCCCGAGCCGCGCGCGGTGTTTTTCGACAAGGATCGCGGCGCCGAGATCTTCATTCGCGCGGTAGGCGGCAACTACGAGGTGTTGGAGCCCGGGGTCGCCACCGGATTCAATCCTCTGCAGATGGAGAACACGCCGGCCAACCGCGAATTCCTGCTGCGGCTTTTGAAGGCGATGCTGCAACCTGCCGACGGCCGCGGCTTTTCGCAGGAGGAAGAGTACACGCTTGAAGCAGCGATCGGCCGGATCTGCCAGGAGCCGGCGCAACGACGCACCTTGGCCAATCTGTCCGGCCTGCTGATGGGGCGAGCGCGCTCCGATGCCAATGACCTCCAGTCGCGTCTCAGGCCCTGGTTCGAGGGCGAGAAGGGTTGGTTGTTCAATGCGCCGCGCGACGTGCTGTCGTTCTCGGGCAGCCGCATTTTCGGTTTCGACATGACGCACGTCCTCGACAATGCGGAGGTGCGCACGCCAGCGTTGATGTACCTTTACCATCGGCTCGATGAACTGCTCACCGGCGAGCCCGTCCTGATCTTCATGGATGAGGGCTGGAAGCTGCTGCAAGACCCGACCTTTTCGCGCTACATCGTCGACAAGATGAAGACGATCCGCAAGCTGAACGGCATCGTCGGGTTCGGCACGCAGTCGGCAGCAGACATTGCCAGGGCGCCGCAGGCGCACACCCTCATCGAGCAGTCATCGACAAACCTGCATTTTCCCAATCCGCGCGCCGATGAAGAGAGCTATGTCGGCCGCTTCGGCCTGACCGCAAAGGAGTTCGCCTTCGTCAGGAACACGCCGCCGGAGCGACGAACGTTCTTGATCAAGCATGGCAAGGATTCCGTCATTGCCCGTCTCGATCTCTCGGCCATGCCCGATATCCTCAAGGTCCTTTCAGGCCGCAAGGACACCGTCGAGGCATGCGCGGCCTTGCGCGTGCGCCTGGGCGACGATCCGGCGCTGTGGCTGCCGGAATTCTGTGGCTGGGAACAATCCCGATGATCCGGCGTCTCCCTCTGCTGTTAATGCTTCTTGCCTCGCCCTCGGCCGCTGATGTCGCGACCATCGACCAGCCGGTGCTCGAAAGACGAAAGGATCGCAACGGCAACGTCGCCGCCATCGAAAAGGCCGATCGCGACCGCTACGGCATCAATGAGAGCATCACGTGCTCGATGTATCGGCCAGGTCGAAAGGACGATCCCGTCGCGGCCGCCAATGCCAACCCGTCCATAGCGGGCCTTGTCCGGCGCGTGGCGCGGGAGGAGGGCGTCGACGAGAACCAGTTCCTGGCCCTGGTCTACCAGGAAAGCAGGTTCAACCCGTGTGCAAGATCCGGCGCCGGCGCCATCGGGCTGGCACAGCTGATGCCCGGCACCGCAGCGGACCTGGGCGTCAACGCCTACAGCATCGAGCAGAACCTGCGGGGCGGGGCGCGCTACTTCAAGCAACAGCTCAGGTGCTTCAACGGAAACATCTCCTTGGCGCTGGCGGCTTACAATGCCGGTGCCGGCAATGTTGATAAACACGGCGGCATTCCGCCCTTCCGCGAGACACAGACCTATGTCGCGGCCATTACGCAAAAGTGGCTGCCGGCCTTCGGCGGCTCCGACAAGTCAGGCATTCCATTGAACTATGGCGGCACTGGCGGAGCCTATGAAGGCATGCGCATGGCGACGTTGAACGCCATGGCGGCGACCAGCGCCGCCGGCGATGGATTGGGCGATGTCGCATCATGGTTCCAGCAGTTTGGGGCGCTCGAATCCGGCACGCTCCAAGACAGCTGGGACCACAATTCCGGAGCCCGCAATGCCAATCTCGAGATGTTGAACCGCCTGATCCAATTGGGCGCGAGCCTCGCCGATCTCGTCAACTCCAACAACGCGGTGACGCTGAGCGACGTGTCGGGTGCGAGCCGTTCGGCAGACTACGCAAAACCCGCTAATCGGCGGCCTACGAACGGGGGCTTGTGCGACGTGCGTCCCGGTCTGATCTGGAGCGGCGAAGCTCAGGGCTGCGTGCAAAAGCGCGAACAGGATGACGAGTTGCTGCTCAATGCGCAATAATGGAGGTTGCAATGCGTGCTCTTCTGCTTCTGGTTACGACGGCGATCGCCGTCACTTCGGCCAAGGCCGACATTCCCGTCATCGACAAGACGAACTATGCCGTTGCCAGGGACACCGCGGAGAAGACGGCAAGAATCCTCGACATCAACAGGGATATCCTGACCACCGTCGAAAAGACGTTGCAGGCCGTGACGGGGGACCGTGGCAGCGATGCCGGTTCGCTCAAGGACCTTGCGATCGGTAACGGCTTCAGCGTCTCTTCGGTACCCTCCTTCGACAGACTGCTCCAGAACGGTGTGCCCGATTTCGGCGCCATGGGACCGGAGATCGCGAAGGCCGCGACGGTGTTCATCAATGGCATGCAACTGGTGAAATCGCTTTCGGGCAAACAGGGCAGTTCGCTCGCCAGCGACAGATCCTATGAGGAACTGGTCAAAACGGTGCTGGGCGTGTCGGCCCTGATTGCAGGCTCGCGACAGGCGATCGAGACGCGCCGCGCCGCGCTCGAACGCGCGGGGCAAAGGATTGGCCAGGCGCGGGACATCAAGGGCTCGATCGATCAGAATACGCAGTTGCAAGTCCAGACCGGGCTGACGCTCAACGAGATGATCGGTGTCTTGAACAGTGCCGTCCAGTCGCTGCAGGCCGAGAACCAGCGCAAGCTGACCGACATCTCCAACACCAAGAAGGCGCTGACCTACCAATGAAGACGGTTCCGCAGGGACTGATCGCCATGTGCGGGATCATGCTGCTTGCAGGATGCGGCACGGCCAAGGAGAAAACAGCGCCCTGTAAACGGCCGGCCAGTCTCATGAGCTACGCGACGCCCGCTGCAGGTCTCGAATGCGGGCCCATGCAAGCGCTCAATGGCGACGAAGGCGCGGCCCGGGCATTGATCGGCGATCTTCCTGCTCGATCGCAATAGGGGGAAACCGTGGACAATTTCATTGGCGAACTTCTCCAGCGCATCGATGCCTCCGGCGAGAATTTCTCCGAGCACGCGTTCGATGCGCTAAGCAGAGACATCGAGCCGCTGCTTCGTCTGCTCTTCGTGCTGGTCGTTCTCTTCTACGGGGCTCAACTGGTTCTCGGCACGGCGAAGGTGAGCGCCGCGGAAGTCGTCGGCCGCATCGTCCGTGTCATGCTGATCCTGGTCCTGGCAAGCACCTGGTCCAATTTCCAGGCGCTGGTCTATGGCTGGATCACGAAGGTCCCGGAGGCAGCGGGACGCGCCATTCTGGCCGCGTCCGGCACGGGGGTGACGGAACCGAGCAATGGGCTATCGGAAATCTGGCAGACCGCCAATGTGGCCGCTTCGACATTTTCCGAACAGGCCGGCTATTTCTCGGTGCTGCCTGCATTGATCGGGATGATCATCATGGCCTTCGCAGGGCTGTTCGTCTCCGTCGCCCTGGGAATCCTGGTGCTGGCAAAAGTGATCCTTTGGGTCCTGCTTGGGACGGCACCGGTGTTCATCGCCTGCATGTTCTTCGATGTGACGCGCCACTACGCGATCGGGTGGCTGAACCAGTCGCTGCTTTATGCGCTGATCCCGTTGTTCGTCTACGTGATCGCCGCCTTCCTGATTGCGGCCATGGCGCCGGAACTCACAAAGATCAACCAGTCCTCCGGCACTCGCGAACTGACACTGAGCGACCTTGGAGCCTTTGTGATGTTGTGTCTGGCCGGCAGCTTTGTCCTTTTCCAGATACAATCGCTGGCGCAAGGTATTGTCGGCGGACTTGCGATGCCCATCGGTCAACGCTCACGCGCGCTGACCGCCAGCGGGGTGCTGGCGGGACGCGTGGCGATCGCCAGTTCGGCCCGGCAAATGCAGGCCGCCACTCATCGCGTGCAGGCAAGGCTGCACAGCACTCAAACGCTGCCCCGCGAGGCCATGCAACGCGCCATCACCGCCAACGGGCAGACGCGATAGCGACCGACGCGGCGACAGACATCTCACCAAGGTTGCGACAGAAACCATGGCCCGAACCACCGACGAAAAGTTGCGATCCTACTTCCAGGATGGGGCCATCTGGGAGCACGAGATCGTCAAGCGCGCCAAACGCTCCAGCCGCATCGCCTGGACCATCGCGCTGATGTTTGCCGCCATCACAGCCCTTGCCCTGCTGGCGCTGGTGCTGATGCTCCCGCTGAAGAGCTTCGAGCCGTATCTGGTGGAGGTGGACAAGAACACCGGCTACATCGAAGTGAAGTCGGGACTGACGCGGGTCTCGAATCTCACCGATCAGGAGGCGGTCACCCAGGCCAATGTGGTGCGCTACATCCGCAACCGCGAGGGTTATGATCCCTTTGCCATTGACGAATATTTCGGGATCGCAGCCCTCTTGTCGACGGGCGAAGCGGCCCACGACCTGCAAACGCAGTTCAGCGCCGCCAACCCGCAAAATCCAGCAAAGCTATATGGCCGGTTGCGGCGGGTTATGGTCGACATCAAATCCGTCAGCTTCCCCAATGCCAGCACGGCCATCGTGCGCTTCTCGACGACCCAAAAGAGCGAGACGGAATCCATCGACAGGCATTGGATCTCAGTGGTGAGGTTTCGCTATACCGAGACGCCGCTGAAGAACGAATGGCGCTTTGAAAACCCGCTAGGCTTCCAGGTCTACAGCTACCGTCGAGACCAGGAAACGGTGACATCGGGCGCCGAATGATGGCGAGCAATGTTGTCGCCTTCGCATCCCTGATCCTGGCCGGGCTGACCGCTCCCGCGCTGGGGGCGCAGACGCCGAAGGGCGGCCGCCTGGACGCGCGTGTCACCAGCGTCACCTATCAGGAAAACAACGTCGTCCAGGTGTTTGCCACCTATGGCATATCGACCATGATCGTGTTCGACGAGGACGAGAAATTCGAGACCATATCGCTCGGGGATACCGAAAGCTGGCAGGTGGTGCCGGCCGAGAAGGGCAACATCCTCTTCCTGAAGCCGATCGCCCGGAACGTGACGACGAACATGAACGTCGTCACCAGCAAACGCATCTACTTTCTGGAACTGCATGACAGCGCTCCAGACAAGGGCAGGCAGGTCTTCGCCATCCGTTTCACTTATCCGGACAAGAAGCTGAACGCGGCGCTGAGGCAGGAAGCCGAGCAGCGCGCCGCCTGGCCCAGCATCGCAGCCATCGACAAGGCCAACGTCAATATCGACTACTCGTTTTCAGGCGATGCGCGGCTGAAACCATCGTTGGTCTTCGATGACGGGAAAAAGACCTTCTTCCGTTTTGGCGGGCGTGCTCCTGCGATCTTCGCGGTCAATTCCGATTTCTCCGAGACGCTGAGGAATTTCCGCAAGGAGGGCGAGTATATCGTGGTCGACGGCGTGGCCACCCAATTCACGCTGCGCGACGGCAATCAGTGGATCTGCATCTTCAACCTGGGAAAGCCCGATTTCGGCGCCGCCGATCCGGATGTCCTTGGCCCCGCGCAGGATGGTGAGGCCACGATCCGCAGGAGGAGCGGCAATTGATCCAGCGCAGTCCCGAACTGGAGGCTTTGGCCGGCGCCGACGATCCCGCTGTTGGCGACGCCTCGGTGCGGCGCAAGCAGCTTGCCGGCCGTCTCGTCTTGATGCTCTTTGGCCTGTTCGCGGCCTACTTTGTCCTGGCCGGCCGCGGGCCTGCTCAGCGCAGCGTGGTCGCCGACGACGAGCAATTCTCCACGATGGGCTTTCGGCCTCCTTCGTTCATGCGCGAGCATGACCAGCCGGCCAAGCCGGCAGCGCCCGAAGTGATTCAG
>NZ_JAIUHS010000016.1:0-145349 GCF_020165235.1 Mesorhizobium sp. CA13
TTTGCCGCGGCCGCCTTCCAGGGCGAGTTCTCCGGCAACGTGAAGAGCTATTCCGGCAAGCTGAAGCTCGGCATCACCTGGTGAACGATGATGCCCATGGCCCTCACGAACTCGCAGCCGAGATGCGGTCGAATTGCTGGTCCGGGTGGATCGTCTTGAGGGCAAGGAATCGAATTTAAGATTCTCCAATTCGCTGGAGTTTCGGGAGCAAGGCAGATGGGTGGAAAAGTCAATGTAAAAAGGCGGGCCCGCTGGTGGCTGGCCTGAGCAGGGGAACTTGCGTGTCGACGCCGGGTTCGCAAAGCAGCGTAGTCGAGCATTGTCTGGTGGAGATCGGTCTCCACATTGCTAGCGTCGAGGGACAGCGCTGGCGCGGGTAACAACCCCGGTGTCCCCGGCGGCCCCAGCAAAAAACCTCTCTCCAGGGCAGAGATGCAGTGCTCCAGCCGCTGAAGCCGCGACCTGTGCGCCTGAATTTGAAAACCGATCTCGGAAGGCCTTCGCGGCTTCGCCACATCTGCGGTGGCGATCAACGCCCGTTCAAGTTCGGCAATCTGTTCCCTGAGCTTTCGAGCGTCGTCGATCCGCTGTTTCCGAATCCACCCCCGACCCCGCAGTCCACCAGATGTTCTTGCTGTCCCCTGCCCAGCGTCCGACAGGGATGCTGGTTTGGTGGTGGCGGTCATGCACTTCTCGTCGTTGGATTGTTGTGGCAGCCCGCACGCTAGGCGCGGTTCATCGGACCAACCCAACAAAGTTATTCCGCCACGTGGGCGCAGGCAATCCTTGAGCGAGCGTTGCTTGTTGCAGTGGCTGGTCATGGACGTCGCGTCATTCAAATGAGCCTAGGTCCAATCGCGCTTGCTTAATAAAGTCCTTATATTCGAGGTTGCTTATATTAAGTTCTTTAAATCCAAACCGATGAAATTAATTACTTTATAAGTTGACTGATGTGTGATGTTCTTTGTTGAATTGATTCAAGCGCAGATTCGGCTGCCTTGAAGTGCCGCGCCAGCCTTTGGATGAGAGGGCTGCATTGTGGCGGAGGAGCGGGCGGTTCGGGAGAGGGCGATGCTGGGGCACACCAGGCCAGCAACGGGGAGTGACGATTTGGATCAACTCCGGCGCGGCTCGGTTGAGCGCGCTGCGGCTTATTGCTTTCGGTATGCCGAATAATGCAAGAGCCTGTTGTAGATCACTCGTGTTCCGATTTGAGGACGCAAACCGGCTGGCAGTTGGCCGGCCATCTGCGCGTCGCCGTTTCCCGCAAGAGCAAGCTTCATCGCAAGGCTGCCTGCGGCATCAACCTGGATCGCCGGTCGGGTGGCTGGTTCCGTTCCAGACTGTCACATGGAACTCGAATGCAGGCGCCATAATCGTGCCGTCAGGCGCGAGCCCGCCAGTTTGGCGCCGGGGGGACTAAATGAACGAGACGCTTGGCAATTCGACGCCGCTGCGACTGAGGCTCGGATCAAAGTCCGAGGCGAGCGATGGGCGATCTCGCTTGCTGCGCGGCGGCCGCATGACGAAGTGGAAGGGCGAGGCGGCGAGCTATGCCTCGCATGTTGGCGAGTTGGCCCGGTCGTCGGTCCGAGCCTTGCGGGCGGCGCTTCTGCCTGTTGCACTGATGTTCGGGCTGGGTACAGGAGGGGCAGGGGCCGCCGACCTATACTGGGACGCGAACAACAGCGGCATCGGAATTGGTGGAACAGGAACATGGGACACGAGCACGTCCTCCTGGAACACGACCGGCAACGATGTAGCCGGCCCATTCACGACCTGGAACAGTGCCACCCCGGATAACGCTATTTTCCAGGGCACAGCTGGCACGGTCACGCTCGGCGCACCAATAACCGCGGGCAGCCTTACTTTCAACGTCAACGGTTACAACATTACCGGCAGCACATTGACGCTCGGTGGCGCCACGCCGACAATCACCGCAGCCGGCAGCGCTACCATCAATTCGGTCATCGCCGGCTCGGCGGGCCTGACGAAGGCGGGTGCGGGCACGTTGACCCTGTCTGGCGTCAACACTTTCTCGGGCAGTGTAACCGTCAACGCCGGCACCTTGGGCCTGACCGGCACAAACAGTTTCACCGGTGCAGTGAACGTCAATGGCGGGATACTCTTCGTCGGCTCGAACGCGGCGCTTGGCAACGCAACCAACGTCGTAAATATGGCTGCCGGAACGACTTTGAGCGCCAGCGGATCGCTTCTCGGACGGACAGTGAGTCTTTCCGGTCAGGCGAATGTGCAGGGAGCCGGGGCAGGCTCTGCTCATTACACTGGTGTCGGTGGACTTACGATCGCGGCCGTGGGTAGCACCGGTTCGATCAGCATGAGTGACGATACGAATGACTTTGCTGGGCCGGTGAGTTTTGTCGTCAACAACGCCGCAGCGGCGTCTTTCACATCGGTGCGCAATATCGGTCAGGCTAGCGCGTTGGGGGCCGGGGACACTATCAGCCTTCAGGCCAACACAGGAGTGTCCGCCCTCAACTACACCGGGACTGGGAACACGTCGAACCGCAACTGGCAGATCACCACCGGAGGCGGAGCGCCGACCGCCTTCCTCCAGAATGCCGGTACCGGCACGCTGACGCTGACCGGCAATATTTCGGTCACGGGCGGAACCACTGTCGCATTGGGTGCCACCACCGCCGATTTGCAGGCGCTCGGCGTCATCAGCAGCGCGGCCGCCAACACATTCAGGTTCATTGCCAGCGGTTCAGGAGCGATCACGCTCGGCAATGCCAATACGTTTACTGGAGCTGCGTCCATCGAAGGCGGTGTCGTCAGGGCTGGCGTGCTCGCAAATAGCGGCGCGACCAGTTCGCTCGGCGCAGGCACGGCCATCACGATCAGTGGCGGGACTGTTAGCTACACGGGCGCCGGCGCGAGCAGTAATCGCACATTGACCCTGGGCGGCACGAGCGCCATCCGTAACGACGGCACGGGAGCGCTGACTCTGAGCGGCGCCACGTCGCTGACGGGCAACCTGACCCTTGGGGGCACCTTCACTGGCGCCGACAATGCGATGTCCGGCGTTATTTCCGGCAGCGGCAATTTGATCAGCAGCGGCAATGCCACCTGGGCGCTGACCGGGGCGAATACCCGCACTGGCACCGTCACCGTCAATGGAGGCACTTTGCGCGCCGGCAGCGCATCGGCGTTCGGCACGACGACTGGCATCACAACCACAGGGGGCACGCTGGATCTCAACGGGTTCAACATGTCGACGACGTCGATTGCCGGCACGGGCGGCACGTTGGCGCTCGGTAGCGCGAATCTTGCGCTCAATCTCGGTACAGGCGTCAGCAATACTTATGGCGGGAGCATTACAGGCGCCGGTGGAAGCCTGACCAAGCTCGGCGCTGGCACTCTGACGCTCACCGGCACCAGTACCTACACTGGCACGACGACCCTTGGGGGCGGCACTCTGGCGCTCGACTTCTCGCCCGCCGGCGGGCCGACCAGCGGCATCATCTCCGCTTCATCCGCCCTGGTCATGAACGGCGGTACGCTGACCGTGAAAGGTGCAGTTGGCGAGACCAACGTCCAAAGCTTTGGTGGCCTGACCATCACGACGGGCAACAACACCGTCAGCGCCACTTCCGGCTCTGGCGGCACCACCACGATCAATCTCGGCACGATCAGCCGCACCGGGGGCCTTGCCAACTTCGTGTTGCCGACGACAGGCGCGATCACGACCAGCAATTCGAACGGCGCTTTGGGCGGCTGGGCCACCGTCAACGGCACCGACTACGCCAAGGTTCAGGGCGGCAACATCGTTGCCTTCACCACGGCCGATTACGTCAACAAGGACAATGCCTCGACCTGGCTCGCCAACGAGATCATCAGCGATGCCGGTGGCGCCGCCAACACGCCCTATTTTGGCACGGTGGGCAGCACCGTACAGATCGGCGGCCTGCAATTCACCGCAGCGGGGAACTCCACAGTCAACGTCGCCATTGGTCAGACGCTCGGTGTCGACGGCACCATCATCGTCGCTCCCTCCGTGGGAGCAGCCAACCAGACCATCACCGGCGGTTCGATGACCGGCACGCTGGGTGGCGGTGTGCTCGGCGTCCAGCAGAACGGTACCGGCACTTTCACCATCGCCTCGACGATCGTCGACAACACGGGCGCCATCGGCTTCACCAAGGCCGGCACGGGCAAGGTGGTGCTGTCCGGCGGCAACACCTACACCGGCGCCACCACAGTGGCGCAAGGCACGCTCTCCATCAATTCGGTCGCCGATGCGGGGCAGGCCAGCGCTATCGGCGCAGCATCGACCAATGCGTCCAACCTGGCGATCCAGGGCGCAATCCTGGAATATACCGGCGGAACTGCGTCCACCGATCGCGGCTTCACCATCGCCCGCTCCGGGGCCATCACCTCGGACACGATCTCCGTCACCAATGCCGCCGCCAGCCTGACCTTTTCGGGGCAGGTGGTCAGCCCGGACGGCGCCAACTTCATCAAGGATGGGGCGGGCACGCTGACGCTTTCCGGCAGCAACAACAGCTATACCGGCAACACCATGGTCAATGGCGGTACGCTCGCCGTCACCACGCTCGCCAATGGCGGCGTCAACAGCTCCATTGGTGCCTCCAGCAATGCGTCCTCGAGCCTCGTCCTGCAGAACGGCGGTAAGCTGGACTACCTCGGCGCCATCGCGACAAGCAACCGCGGCTTCACGCTCGCTTCGGCAGGCGGCATCGGCGTGAGCAATGCCGCCACGACCCTGACGCTGGGCGGCGTCGCGACCGGGCCAGGCAGTCTGACCAAGACAGGTCCTGGCACGCTGGTGCTGTCGGGCACCAACGATTATTCCGGCGGCACGACGGTAAGCACGGGCATCTTGCGGGCGGGCTCTACCAGCGCCTTCGGCACAGGGGCGATGACCGTTGCTGGCGGAGCGACTCTCGATCTTGCCAACAACAGCAACTCTGTCGGGGCGCTCGGCGGCTCAGGCAACGTGACCCTCGGTACAGCAAGGCTCACGATCAACGGCAGCGGCACGTTCAGTGGCGTGATCAGTGGTGCTGCTGCCGGCGGAGTTACCCTTGGCTCCGGCGCGCAGACATTCAGTGGTTGCGGCAACACCTACGCTGGTTCCACGATCCTGCAGGGCAACAGCACCCTGAATGTCGGCTGCCTGGCCAATGGGGGCCAGCTGAGCGACATCGGTGCCTCCAGCAGCGCTTCGACCAATCTTGTTTTCAACCAGGGCGCCCTGAACTATACCGGCGGCAACGTAACAACCGACCGCGGCTTCCAGCTGCTGGCCAATATCGGCGCCATCGGCGTGGCGAATGCAGCGACGACGTTGACATTCACAGGCCAGGCAACTGGTGGGGGCATCTTGCGGAAAGATGGTCCCGGCACGCTCGTGCTCTCCGGCAACAATACCTACACTGGCGGCACTATCGTAAGCACCGGCACGTTGCGGGCCGGCTCGACAACCGCCTTTGGTACCGGCGGCACGACAGTAAATGCAGGCGCGACGCTGGACCTGAACGATCTGAGCAACACGATGGCTGGCCTGACCGGAGCCGGCAACGTTACCTTGGGAACGGCCACACTGACGATCAATGGCGGTGGTGGACTCTCTTTCAGCGGCGCAATCAGCGGCACCGGCAACTTTGTCAAGACTGCCGCCGGTGGGCAGGGGCTTGCCGGCTGCAACAACAGCTATGGGGGCACTACGACCATCAGTGGCGGCTCGCTGGTGGTGGATTGCCTCGTCAATGGTGGCGTCAACAGCTCGATCGGCGCGTCGAGCGCAGCCGCCAGCAATCTCGTGTTCAATGGCGGCACATTGGGCTATGTCGGTACCGGTGGCAGCACGAACCGTCAGTTCACCCTCGATACCGCTGGCGGTGGCCTCGACGCCTCGGGCACTGGCGCGATCAACTTCACCAGCACGGCGGCGATCACCCTTCTGGGTACGGACACCGCTCGCACCCTGACCTTGGGTGGCACCAACACCGGCAACAACAGCCTCGCGGCGCAAATCACGGACAACGGCACTGGCAAGACGGCGCTCACCAAGACCGGCACCGGTACCTGGGTTCTGACCAATGCCAGCAGCACCTATACCGGCGTTACCACAATCAGCGGTGGGGTGCTCGCCGTCGACAAGCTCGCCGATGGCGGCCAGGCAAGCTCTATCGGCATGTCGGCCAAGGATGCGTCCAACCTTGTGATCGGCAGCGGCTCGACGCTGCGCTACACAGGCACCGGCGACACCACCGACCGCCTGTTCACGCTCTCGACCGGCACCAGCTTCATCGAATCCTCGGGTTCGGGTGCAATCGTCTTCAGCAATACGGGCTCGGCCGCTTATACCGGCTCTGGCAATCGCACACTGGCGCTTGGCGGCACCAATACCGGCCTCAACACCATGGGCGGCACCATTGTCGACGGGCCCGGTGGTACCACGACGCTGGCCAAGAACGACAGCGGCACCTGGGCGTTGACGGGCAACAACACCTTCACCGGCAACACCGTTGTCAACAACGGAACCTGATGATCGGCAATGGCGGCACCACCGGTAACGCCGGCGCCGGCAACGTCATCGTCGCCAATGCAACTTCCACGCTCTCCTTCAATCGAAGCGACCCCTTCAATTTCACGGGAACGCTGAGCGGCCTTGGCAATATCGCGCAGATCGGCACCGGCACCACGGTGCTGACCTCGGCCGGCAACACCATCGGCGGCACCACCAACGTTAACGCCGGCACGCTGCAGGTGAACGGTGGGCTGACGAGCACCGGAGGTATCACGGTTAACGCTGGCACACTGCAGAGCAACGGAGGGGGCGCTGCCATAACCACGCCGACGATCGCGATGAACGCCGGCTCGAAGCTCATTGTCGGCGGTGGAACTATCCAGGCAGCCGGTGGCACCCAGACGTTGTTCGCCGGCGGAACCGGCGGAGCCACGATCAACATCACTGGCGGCACGCTGCTCGGCAACGGTACGCTGGGCGCAGGCGGGAACACTGTCAATCTCACCGCCGGTTCGCTCAACACCGGCGCAGCCGCATTGAACCTCGGCAGCGGCAGCGACACTTTGCTGTTGAGCGGTTTCGCGACGATCGCAGGAGTCGGGGTGGACGGCGGTGCCGGCACCGATTCACTTCAGGTGAGCACCACACTTAACCGTACGCTCGACGGCGCCCAGATTGCCGGTTTCGAGAGCCTGGACAAGCAAGGCACCGCCACCCTCACACTGACGGGCAATCACAGCTACAGCGCAGGCACGACAGTAACGCAGGGAACGCTCCAGATCGGCAATGGCGCGACGGCAGGTTCTCTCACCACGCCAACAGTGGTCAACAACGGCACGCTCGCCTTCAATCTGAACAGCGCCTACAGCTTTGCCGGCGCAATCTCCGGCACCGGCGCTGTGAACAAGCTCGGCACCGGCACCACCACTTTGACCGGTACCAACAGCTACACCGGGGCGACCAACGTCAATGCCGGCACGCTCCTCGTCAACGGCAATCAGGCTGGTGCCACCGGGCAGACCAGTGTCGCCAGCGGCGCGACGCTGGGCGGCACCGGCACGATCGGCGGCAGCGTCACGGTCGCCGATGGCGGCACGCTCAGCCCCGGTGACGCTGGCAGCGTGCCCGGCGCGCTGACGATCAACGGCAATCTCGCGCTTGGCAATTCCAACCTCAACGTCGATTTCGGCCAAGCGAACATCCCCGGCGGCGCGTTCAACGACCTGATCGATATCGGCGGCAACCTGACGCTCGACGGCACGCTCAACGTGACGCAGAGCCCCGGCGGCACGTTCGGCCCCGGCGTTTACCGCATCTTCAACTATGGAGGTTCGCTCGCCGACAACGGGCTCAACGTCTCGGACCCGAACTATTTCGTGCAGACGGCGGTGGACAAGCAAGTCAATCTCGTCAACTCGACTGGGTTGACCTTGAGCTATTGGGACGGCGAACTGGGTCCGCATTCGAACGGTGCTGTCAACGGCGGCGACGGCACCTGGCGCGCCACGGGCGACCAGAACTGGACGGACGCGACCGGCCTCTTCGCGGCGCCGTTCGCCAATGCCAGCTTCGCGATTTTCCAGGGCGCTGCCGGCATGGTGACGGTCGACAACACTGGCGGCCAGGTCCAGGCCACGGGCATGCAGTTCGCCACTGACAGCTATGCGGTGCAAGGCAATTCCATCGTGCTGGTCGACGATCCCGCGCAGGCAGGTCTCCAGTCGATCATCCGCGTCGGCGACGGCACGGCGGCAGGCGCGGCCTATGTCGCCACCATCGCTTCCGATCTGACGGGCAGCAGCCAATTGGTGAAGACCGATCTCGGCACGCTGGTGCTGGCGGGGACCAACAGCTACAGCGGCGGCACGGCGATCAATGGCGGGACGCTCCAAGTCTCCGCCGATGCCAATCTCGGCGCCGCGGCCGGTGGCCTCTCGCTCGACAGCGGCACGCTCAACACCACAGCTAGCTTCGCTTCGGCACGCGGCGTCACGATCGGCGCCGGCGGCGGCGCTTTCGACACGGACAATCTGACGAATCTGACGCTGACCGGCACGGTCGGCGGCGCCGGCGCGCTGACCAAGGAAGGCGCCGGCACGCTCATCCTGGCCGGCACCAACAGCTACCAGGGCGGTACTTTCATCAATGACGGGACGGTCCAGATCACGGCCGATGCCAATCTGGGCAACGCGACCGGCAAGATCACCTTCGATGGCGGCGCGCTCTACCAGCAGGGCGCGGCCAGCATCGTGACGGGCCGCAACGCGACGCTTCAGGCGGGCGGCGGAACGTTCCAGGCCGACAGCGCCCTGCAGTGGGAAGGAACTGTTGATGGCGCAGGCGCGCTCACCAAGGCCGGCACAGGCGCCCTGTTCCTCGGCGCCGACAACAGCTATGCTGGTGGGACGACTATTGCGGGCGGCATCCTGTTGCTGGGCACGGGCGGCACGACGGGTTCCATCCTGGGTGACGTTGTCGACAACGGCACGCTCAGCTTCAACCGCTCCGACCTCTATACGTTCAACGGCACGATCTCCGGCAACGGCGGCGTGACCCAGGACGGCACCGGCAACACCGTGCTCACGGCCAACAACAGCTATGCCGGCACCACGCTGATTGTCGGCGGCGGCGGGCTCTACATCAATGGCGACCAGAGCGCTGCTACCGGATTGACCAACGTCAATTTCGGCACGCTTGGCGGCAATGGCACTAGCGGCGGCGATGTCTTCGTCGACGCCGGGGGCAGGCTGGCTCCCGGCGGCATCGGCGCTACCCCCGGCACGCTCACCATCATGGGCGGCCTCGACCTGGCGGATGGTTCGAACCTCGACTACTCGTTCGGCCAGGCGGGCGTGGTCGGCGGCGCCTATAACGACCTTACCGTCGTGCACGGCGATCTGACGCTCGACGGCACGATCAATGTGACGGAGGCGCCGGGTGGCAATTTCGGGCCGGGCATCTACCGGGTCATCAGCTATGACGGCACGCTGACCGACAACGTGCTGGACACGACATCGCCGAGCCACGTGGTGCAGACCTCGGTCGCGGGCCAGGTCAACCTCGTCGATATCAGCGGGCAGACGCTCAATTTCTGGGACGGCAACGCCGGGCCGAAGAGCAATGATGTCGTGAACGGCGGAGACGGCACCTGGCGGGCCGCCGGAGACGACAACTGGACCGGTTCCGACGGCAACCTGAATGCCGCGTTCTCCAATGGCAGCTTTGCCATCTTTGCCGGGACCTCAGGCCTGGTCACCGTCGACAACACCAATGGCCAGGTCCAGGCGGCAGGCATGCAGTTCGCCACCAGCGGCTATGTGGTCCAGGGGCAGGCGATCCAGTTGGTCGGTCCGCAGTCGACCATCCGCGTCGGCGATGGAACCCTTGCCGGCGCTGCTTACATAACAGGCCTCTACGCGAACCTCACCGGCGCGGCTCAATTGGTGAAGACCGACCTTGGCACGCTGGTGCTTGACGGAGCCAACAGCTACAGCGGTGGCACGGCCATCAATGGCGGCACGCTGCAGGTTGCGGCCGACGCCAATCTGGGCGACGCGGCCGGCGGCTTGAGCCTGGCCGACGGCACGACCTTGAGGACCACCGCGGCCTTCACCTCCGCGCGGAGTGCCACCCTGGCCTCGGGTACGGGCACATTCCAGACCGATGCGAACCTCACTCTGTCGGGCCCGATCACGGGTGCCGGCGGCCTTACCAAGACTGGGGCCGGAGCGCTCTCGCTCACCGGCACCAACAGCTATGCCGGGCCGACCACGGTGACAGCCGGCGGGCTCTATGTCGATGGCGACAACGGCGCGGCCACCGGTGCGGTTTCGGCCGCAAGCGGCGCGACAATCGGCGGCAAGGGCAGCATCGGCGGCGACGTCACCGTCGCCGACGGCGCGACGCTCTCGCCCGGCTCGGCCGATGGCGCTCCAGGCACGCTGGCGATCGGCGGCAACCTCAACCTCTCCAGCGGCTCGACCCTCAACTATGCCTTCGGCGAGGCGGGTGTCGCCGGCGGGGCACTCAACGACCTGACCACGGTCGGCGGCAATCTCGCGCTCGACGGCACGCTTAATGTCAGCGTCAGCGCCGGCGGCACGTTCGGGCCGGGCGTCTACCGCGTCTTCAGCTATGATGGCACGCTGACCAACAACGGCCTCGTGGTCGGGGCGATCCCGTCATCGGGCTATTCGATCCAGACCTCGATCGATCACCAGGTGAACCTGGTCAACACGCAAGGGCTCACCTTCAACTATTGGGACGGCAGTGCCGGCCCGAAGAACAATGGCGCGGTCAATGGCGGCGACGGCGTCTGGCAGGCCTCGGCCGGCAACGACAACTGGACCAACGAGACCGGCACGATCAACGCACCGTTCGCCGACTCCTCCTTCGCGATCTTTGCCGGCCAGGCGGGCACGGTGACGGCGGACGGCAGCCTGGGCCAGGTGACTGCCTCCGGCATGCAGTTCATGACCAACGGCTATGTCATCCAGGGCGACGGGATCGAGCTCATCGGCCCGTCCAGCAGCATCGTCGTCGGTGACGGCACGGCGGCGGGCGCGGGGATGACCGCGACGATCGCCTCCGCTCTTTCCGGTGACGCGCAACTGGTAAAGTCGGACCTGGGCACTTTGGTGCTGACCGGCACCAACAGCTACACGGGCGGCACCGCAATCAATGGCGGCACGCTGCAGGTCTCGGCCGACGCCAATCTGGGGGACGCGGCGAGCGCGCTCGACTTCAACGGCGGCACACTGCACACAACTGCAAGCTTCGCCACCTCGCGAGCGGTGAGTTTGACCGGTTCGGGGACCGTCGCGACGGACGCCGCCACAAGCCTGACCTTCGATGGCGGCCTCACCGGCGCTGGTTCCTTGACCAAGGCTGGGGCGGGAACGCTTCTTCTGAACGGCGCCAGCGCCTATGCAGGCCCGACCTCGGTTCAGCAGGGCACGCTGGCAGCGGGCGCGGCGAGTGTGCTGAGTTCGGCCTCGGCCTTCACGGTCGCTTCCGGCGCGACGCTTGATCTCGGCGGCTTCAACCAGGCCGTCGCTTCGCTCGGCAATGCCGGCTCGGTGCGGTTGGGCACGGCGCCGGGAACGACGCTAACTGTCAATGGCGACTACACCGGCAATGGCGGAACCATCTTCCTCAATGCCGCACTCGACGGCGATGCTTCGACGACGGACAAGCTTGTGGTGAATGGCAACACATCGGGCACCGGGATTCTTGCCGTCGCCAATGTCGGAGGGACAGGGGCCCAGACCGCCGAGGGCATCAAGATCGTCGATGTCGGCGGCACGTCGGCCGGCACCTTCACGCTTGCCGGCGACTATGTCTTCCAGGGCGATCAGGCGGTGGTCGGTGGCGCCTATGCCTACCGGCTTTACCAGAACGGCGTCAGCACGCCCGTCGACGGAGACTGGTATCTGCGCTCGGCGTTGACCACCCCGACCGGTCCACAGGGACCGCTCTATTCGCCGGCCGTGCCGATCTATGAAGCCTATCCCGGCGTGCTGCAAAGCCTGAACGAAGTTGGCACGCTGCAGCAGCGCGTCGGCAACCGCTCCTGGACAGGTGCCGCCCAGGGCGCCGACGAGATCGGCAGCGTGCCGACGCAAAGCGCGATCTGGGCCCGCATCGAGGGGGCGCATGCAAAGCAGAGCCCTCAGAGCGCCACGACCGTATCGGACTATGACGTGACGACATGGAAGCTGGAGACGGGAGTCGACGGGCTGATCTACGAGGACGCCACCGGCATTTTGCTCGGCGGCCTCACCTTCCATTACGGGACAGCCTCTTCCGACATCTCGTCGATCTACGGCGTCGGCTCCATCCAGGCCACCGGCTATGGCTTCGGCGGCACGCTGACCTGGTATGGCGACAATGGCTTCTACACCGACGGCCAGGCTCAGGTGACCTGGTATGACAGCGATCTCAAGTCGGCCACGCTGGGCAGCGAGCTTGCCAAGGGCAACAACGGCTTTGGCTATGCGCTGAGCGTAGAGGCCGGCCAGAAGATCGCCCTGCAAGGCAGATGGACGCTGACGCCGCAGGCGCAGCTTTCCTATTCGTCGGTGCGCTTCGACGGTTTCACCGATCCATTCGACGCGTCGGTGTCGCTGAGCCGCAGCGAGGCCTTGATCGGCCGCGCCGGACTGTCGCTCGACTTTGAGGACGCCTGGACCGGCGCCCAGGGCAAGGCAAGCCGCTCGCATCTCTACGGCATCGCCAATCTTTACTACGATTTCCTCGACGGCAACGATGTCGATGTCTCGGGCACGGCGCTGCACGAGCACGACCAGCCGCTGTGGGGCGGCCTCGGTCTCGGCGGATCGCTCTCCTGGGACGACGATCGCTACGCCGTCTCCGGCGAGGCCTTCGCGAAGTCGAGTCTGAAAGACTTCAGCGACAGCAACTCAATCGGCGCCAAGCTCGGCTTCAGCCTGAAGTGGTAGCCGAGGTTCGGCATGCCGTCATGTGACAGCTCCTTCGGGGCTGTCGTTCTAAAGAAAGGCACTGGCTTGCGTATTCCCAAACTAATCTATGCAGCGGCAGCGTTGATATCACTAACCGCATCGGCATCCGCTCAGGAAAGCACCCTGCCGGGCGGTGCTTCATCACTGCAGGAGGCGTATCAGGACTGGAATCTCAACTGTCAAGGTAGCCCCAAAATCGTCTGCGTGGTCTCGCAGCAGCAATCACAGCAGAATGGACAGCGCGTATTGGCGGTCGAATTGCGCAAGGGGGAGGGCGATGTCGTCTCTGGCAATTTGGTCCTGCCTTTTGGACTTCAGCTCGATTCAGGCGCGTCGCTGCAGATTGACGATGGACAAGCAGGAGAACCATTGCGATTCTCCACGTGTGTGCCCGCGGGTTGCGTGGTGCCGCTCAGCTTCGAGGCTCAGGCCGTCGCCAGCCTGCGTGCGGGCACGGCGCTGAAGATCAAGGTCAAAAGTGCTGACCAAAAAGAGCTGACCCTGCCTGTTTCGCTAAAAGGTCTGGCAGCGGCGCTCGACAGGCTGCAGGTCTTGGCCGGGAGCTAAGTGGCATGGACTGATCGAGAGACGGAAATTTGCCACTTCAGGTCGGTGGTAGCGCTAGCGGCTTAGGACTTCTCACGGGAGAGATTGCTGCGCAAGCAGTGGGTCAGGGCGAATCTGAGCTGCACTTCCCGTAGGGGAGACTCGCCCGCCAGCTGAAGAGGCGACGGCCCAAGCTACCGCGAGGCCGCATAGCAGCGACGCCGCGATGGCAACTGATATCGGGATGCGATGCATCCGGGCTAGGTAAAGGGATCATCACCCAAGGTCGACTAACGTTTGCGCCTCCGTCCTCACGCCTCGTTACATGCTTAACGCGCGGTCGTGGCACACACCCTGCCTGAGAGCAGCATGGCTCGACATGCGTGGATAGCCATTCATATGTTTAACTAAATGTAAGACCCTTAAATCCATGTTGAGCGTGGTGGGGGGCAAGGCGACTGTCGCTTTTCTGCTTGTCTAGAAACTCTCAACGCCCGCATAGCCTTGTGGGTCGAGCAAGCCACGCATTATGTCGCCAGCATCGCCAGCATCGCCAGCATCGACCGACTGCAGCGGCGCACGGCTGTAGCGGGCGCCTCCCGGCGCAGCTTACAAACGATGTGAGAATCGTGTGTTCATCGGCACTCGGTTACTCCCGACGTGGCGGACCCTCCGAAGGCAGAGGTCACAGCTTCTTCGGCTCGCACTAAACCGGGAACCTATTGCTTCATCTCGAATTGAGTCGCGTTCGAGTTCGGGAGAGTTGCGTGCAAGACCAGCGATTTGAAAAGCCTGTGCATGTTGCGCTCGGCAGGTCGAGGAACACCGTCTACACCATGGACCGAGTAGCCCAGGCAGCGGACATCTTGCTGAACCGATGGCCGGCGACAACCGGGAAGAAGCATGTCGCTGCCCGCAAAGCCTGCCTTGGCGTGCTTTAGGGCCCTGAAAGAAATCCGCGACGCCCGCAGAGCCTTCGTTGAGGCCGCAAAGGAGGCGGACATTCGCTGAGCGGGATACGTTCAGTGAGCGTCGATCCGGTTTTGATCGTGCGCCGATAGCCCTACTGTAAACAGGCGCCCAGGCCCGGAGTCTCCATGTGTAACGATTACGAACAGCATGTACTCTGGGCTGAATATTGCCGGATGATGGCGTCACTGGCGCTCAGAATCCCGAGCCACCAAACCGAACTTGATTTGCCCCAGGCGGATGACGTCCACATAAATGACCCGGCGCCAATAATGCGTGCCGCTGGTGACACGATCGAACTGGCATCGATGACGTTCGGATTTCCACCCACCGGACCAAAGGGCGGGCCTGTGTTCAACTTCCGCTCCGAAGGCCGGCAATTCGGAAACAGCAAACGCTGCCTCATTCCGGCGTCCGCGTTCTTGGAGTTCACAGGCACGAAATATCCGAAAGCGAAACATCGCTTCACGCTCAACCGCTCGCCGTTCATGGCTGTCGCGGGGCTTGGCGTGAGGCAGTCGGCAACAAGCCACCCACCTTCACCATGCTGACGATCGATCCCGGACCGGATGTCGCGCCCTATCACAATCGGCAGGTTGTGGTCCTTCAGCCGGAGAATTGGGCGGCCTGGATCAATCTGACAAAGCCTGAGGCTGAACTGCTGCGGCCGCTTCCAGCCGGATCGCTCTCGGTGGAGACAGTTCGCCCCGAAAGCTCGTGACTTAACTGCGCAATAACTCCGGCACGCTGAGCGGACCGAGATCGAGAACTGGCGTGTATTCGCCCGTGCGGCGCCAGACGCCCCGCACCTTTCCATGCTCTCGATCTCGCCTCGGATCGAACGTCAGCCCTTGGAAGTGATCAGAAACGCCTCTGCAGATGCGGCATCGCTGAAGCAATGAAGCCGATAGGTTTCATATTTGCCATTCGGCCATATTGCCTGCACATGCCGCGTCTGATGTCGAAGCCCTCGTTCCTGGCAGAACTCCGCGACCATGGTGAAGTTTCGCTCGGTGCAGAGGTCATCCGGCAACGCAACCTGGTGTGGCCAGTCGCGGTCGAAGACCGATGGCGTTGGTGAGCCCCGACCGCGTTTGACCACTAGTCGAAATGCATGGACTGGCCGCGCATCATTGCGAGCGTCAGCGCGATTGCAGGATTTGCCGGCGGCTTCTTCATATGCAAGGAGCCATCGAAGTCACGCCATGCCGCCATGCGCAATTCATCATCGTCATCGCTGGCCGACGGGTCGAAAACGTGGGCATCACAGGGATCTCGGTCGATCTCGATCGTCCAGTCCTTGAGCGCCTTGCGAGCCATCTCTTCGACCTGGGCAAGGTCGCTGGTGAAGAAGGGGATACGGTCACCATCTTCCGAAAGCGGCTCAACCCTATCCAGCGTCGGCCGCTCGGGAACCCAACCGAGAACGAAGGCAATATCGAAATCGATCTGGCGATCCGGGCCGGTCGTGATCTCCAGCCGCTTGACGACGTCAGGATAGAGTTGCTTCCGCTCCGGCCAGGTGTCTGGAATCGCCTCGGCTTGCAGCTTCGTGCGGGGGACGTTGATCAGCTCCATGACCTGATGGTGCGGAACTTTGTGCTCCGGCCAGCCCGCACAACATGCAGCAGCCGCAGCCGCGTCGGCTTCCAACCAAACTGTGGCGGCTCGGTCCTCGTCCTCGGTAGGCTTGTCGTCTTCTGGAAAGCCTTTGATATCCCAGCCTTCCAACGCAAATAGTCCTTCCGCACCTTGCAAAGCCGTAATGCCGGCGCGTGCAAACACGGCTTCGGCTGCCGCGATGCCACGTGCGAGCTCCTGAGGTGTTGCGTCCTCGATGTTCAAGCGAAGTTCCATGGTTCGCCTCCTATGGCTCTAGTTCCTGCAAATGTGAACAAAATGAGAACAAAGAGTCAAGCGTGCCCTTGACGAGAGAGGAATATGTTCCTTATTTCAGCGTAATCTGGAGCAGCAAAGGACCATGGCTCGGCGTCAATCGCGCTGGCCGGCGAAGCTATGGCGAAAACGGCGGAAGACAATTTTCGGATCGAGGTCTGGGATCGCGAGGAGCAGGCTTTGTCAGAAACCATTTCGCGTTCCCCCGATTCAACGGTCAGCCAAGCAGCCTGGCAGGCCGCCATCCGACGCCGGCCGGGCATGTTGCTGATCCACTACAACAGTCGGCATGTGATGGAGAAAATCCTGACACCAGGCGAGGTCAAAATCCCACCGCAGGCCATCATCGATGGCAGCATTCACGCTGCCCTGGATGTGGCGCTCGGCGATCTTCGCGAGTGGCATGTGCTGCGGGCCTGGTGCAGATCCTGTTCCCACTATGCAACGGTAAAGCCTGCCGGCCTCATTGAACGCTATGGAAAAGGCGCTCTATTCAGTTCGGTCGAGCGAGCGCTCTTTTGCACAAGTTGTGACAGGGGAGGGCCTGTCAGGCTGGAAATTCATAAGCTGCCACGCAATTGAGGGGTGAAGGGGTGCAAGACCTCATCGATTTCGTGCAGCCAACTCGGCTCTGGCTTGGACACTCCGATCGCGATCAGCGGCCGAACTGTCGAGAGCCGGAAGTGCGCGATCTCCGCCGGTCGGCTTCGACGCAAAAATATGCGGACCACCGCGGACGGGGACAGTCGGTCCCGCGTCCCGTCCTCGGCCGGCGCTATGCTGACGCTCCTACGGCTGTCCCGTTCACCGCCCCGCGGCGGGGGCGAATTTCCTCCGTCCTGCGCGCGACAACGGTCCGCTGTTGCGGCCGCGCGCAGGACTGCGGCTTATACGCCGTTCTTCCTTAGCGCGCCGACGGTCGCCGGCGCGGGATGCTGCGCATGGAACCGAATCCCAGGCACGGTATTGAATCGGACTATGTATCCGAGTTCCGCATGTCGGCTGTAGACGGCACCGTCAGCACGCATTGTTCACTCAGCCGACTTTGGCAAGGCTGGGGACTACGACGGGAAAAAAGTGCTGGTTGCGAGCGCAGGCAACTCCGGATAGCGTGCCACTCCGTCTGGCGGCGCCACCCGTCTGGCCTCCGATTGCCACCGACGACGGGGCAGTACGGGCTATCAAAAACGGCAATATCATTGTTTTGCCAGAGATCAGGAAGTTTGCTGGAGAGGCTGTCATCCTAGATAGCGGGGCTTCCGTCTATCCGGACATCGTTATCGCCGCGACCGGTTACAGCCCGGGCCTAGACCAGATGGTTGGGAAACTGAACGTGCTGGATCGCAAGGGCGTTCCGCTTTCCAACGCCGACGCATCCGACCCGAGTTTGCCGGGCCTTTGGTCACCGGCATGAGGCCGAACACCCGCGGTTGCTTCATGAACGCCAGAATGCAAGCAAACGCGATCGCTGGCGCTACTCAAAAGCGCAACGTCTCAAAGGTAGCTAAAGCCGCATTGGGGGGTCAGCTTGGGACGGATTGCAGCAGCGCCCCTCCCGCGGCCAGCAACAGCACAATGATCCACGGCGGTGCCTTCCAGACGATGAGCAGCAGAAATCCGGTAAGCGCGAGCGCGAAATCCCGCGGCGACAGAACCGCGCTCGTCCAGACCGGACTATATAGTGCGGCGCCGAGAATGCCGACAACGGCGGCATTCGTGCCGCGCATGGCGGCCTGCGCCGTCGACCGCTGCCGCAACGCGTCCCAGAAAGGCAGCATGCCGTAGACGAGCAATAGACCCGGAAGGAAGATGGCGCTTATGCCCGCACCAACAAGCCCATTGGGCGCCGGCGCCATGACCGCACCGAGATAGGCGGCAAAGGTGAAGAGTGGTCCGGGAACAGCCTGCGCCAGGCCATAGCCCGCGAGGAAGGTTTCGTCCGCCACCCACCCGGGCGTCACGACCTGCGTCTGCAGCAGCGGCAGAACGACGTGCCCGCCGCCGAACACCAGAGCCCCCGAGCGGTACAAGGCATTGAACAGAGCGACGGCCTGATGACCGGTTGCGTTCGCCAGAAGGGGCGGAAGCACGAAGAGAGCCGCGAATATAATAAGTGCAATCGCGCCACCCCGGCGCGATACCGGAAAGCTGAGATGACCGCTTAGCGCGCGCACTTCCCCACGGCAGAGCCCGAGCCCGGCGACGGCGCCGAGCACGATCGCGCCAATCTGACCGAATGACCCGCCGATGAAGACAACGACGAATGTGGCCGCAATCGCGATGCCGGCGCGTTCCTTGTCCGGCGTGAGATTTTTCGCCATGCCCCAAATCGCCTGCGCTACGACCGCAACGGCTACCAGTTTGAGCCCATGTAAGAACCCCTCCGCAATCGGCTCCACGAAGCCAGACGTGCCTAGCGCGAAGGCAAACAGGATGACCGCGGACGGCATGGTGAATGCGAACCAAGCGGCAAGCCCGCCGAGAATACCGTTGCCGCGCAGGAGGCCTAGCGAGAAGCCAACCTGGCTCGAAGCCGGTCCAGGCAGAAACTGACAGAGCGCCACGACATCGGCGTAGCCGGCCTCGTCGATCCACTTGCGCCGCACCACCAGTTCGTCGCGGAAATAGCCGAGATGCGCAATGGGGCCGCCGAAGGAAGTCAGGCCGAGCTTGAGGAAGACCCCGAAGACCTCGCTGGGCGAGCCGGTTGTGGGTTTCGCCTCAGATGCGGCCTCGCTGACTTCAGCTGCTTCATTCTGACTCAACGGTGCGTATTCCCAGCCGACTTTCCCGAATGTGATAACGGGAGTATTTCCCTGAAAAGCTCACGCACCCTCAGTCTGGCCTCGTTCAGGGCCTCGCAGCCCAGCGGCGTTGCTCGGTAACGCCGTCTCACCGAACGCCCCGTTCTCCTCGGTCCCGTCGTTCATATTGAAAACGAACCCTGGAGGTCTGGTGGCGCGAGAACCTACGTCGCGGTGCCTGAGCAAGCCACTGGTCAGATAGCAAACTGGTCGACTGCATTGTGGCGGATCGCAAGCTGCTAGGTCAAGCAGGCGACCGCAACAGCCGCTTTCTATTGGCCCTGATCTTGCCGCCATAGTAACTTGCTAGCTTGTCTGCTGGCGCACCCATGGCGAGCATCATGGTTGCGCGGCCGGCAGCCTCGATTTTTTCACTGATCATCAACTTGGCTTCCCGTTCAGCCGCTTTGCCGCCACTAGCAATTCGCATACCTCGAAGCCACATCACTTGCTGCGCTTCCAGTATCGAAAGAGAGAGATCGACCCATGGGTTGAACATTGAGCGCTCCTGATTGGCATGAGAGAACGGCAATCTCCCCCGTCGGTTCCGCCGATTGGCAGGTCGAAAACGTCTTTCTGGCAGCAAGTTGACGGAACAAGCCGAACGTTCTGCAGCTGTCGCCTCGGCCGACCTCTTTCTTATTGGACACAAAAAGCCGCTGTCCCCATTTCGGCCCGGATCGGCCGTTCGAAAATCCTGCTCGGAGGCCGGGATTAATTAGAGTTCGCTTTTCTGTGGCCCAGACCATCGGTGGGGACTCCCCGTCTTGGAAAGATCGCGCAACACTTAACACGGCCGCACTGGGCCGCCAGTAAGCGCCGGGCGCAGGCTTTGTGGCCCAACCGAAGCGAAGCGGCCGTCGACCGTCAACTGCATGAGCCTGGCGAGAGAGCTTGAAAAAGCGAAATGAAGATCTCCGATTTTTTCATTCGCCAAGCTGCCGCAGCACGCGAGCGGCTTGGACGTCGTCGTGGAGACGTTCCGGCAGTTGCTGGCCATAGAGGTTTGAGACTTGCTGACGGCTGAAGGCCGTTGCGCCAGAGCCCCTGTTGGATCGGGTCGAGGGTAAGTATTCGAATACAGGACAGCGCCTGCAAAGCCGGACGACTTCGACCTGATGAACCGGCGGCTTCCCGGAGGAATCTGCCCGGCAGCCCTCGACCTTCTAAGCGATTGCGTCGTCCTGCTCAAAATCTTCGGTCTGCTTCGACAGGTCGTTCCTGTTGAGATCGCGAAGCGGATGATTGCGCTGGGAGGGTGAAGCTCAACACCGCGCGGGACTTCATAATTCTCACGCCGCAATCCCTGCGTGCCGATCCTTCAAGGCCGCGGCAACAATTCCCCGGCATCGATGCCGTGCAATTGGCGACCATGGAAGCCGAATTGGCCGATCTCAGCAGCAGGTCTCAGCGGGCGGCGGAACGGAGCGGCACTTGGAATCTCGAGCAGTTTCCGCAGCGCCTTGCAGAACCTCAAACGATCCTCGATTTTCCAACGCACATCGACCCGTCGATGCGTCGCCGAAATCGTCCCAGAGTGAAGCCAAACAGGGTGCTTAGGTGCCTCGCTCCTGCCGCCGGAGAAGAAAAGGCCCCGTCGAGACTTCGGCGGGGCCGCATTTCTCAAAGCGGTGTGGTTCGGCGAACGCGATCGCGTTCCGCCTCGATGTCGTCAAAAGGCTCTGCGCTGGCGTCGAATCCAGTCCATCCGGCAGCCTCGTAACTGCTACGCCGTTCATCGAGATTGACCGAACGCCCGCCGCGCAGAATGCGCTCAGCCTCGCCCGCCAGCCGATCGTCGACTTTGGCAGTCACCAGACTGCCGCCGCGGCGAACGCTCTCGGCATAAACATGTGCATCCCGTTCCGAGACGCCGGATTCTGTAAGTGCCCCGATGATCCCGCCGGCTGCTCCGCCGACCACGGCGCCACCCACCGCGCCGGCCGCTGTCGCAGCGAGCCAGCCGGCCGCCACCACGGGTCCGACGCCAGGTATGGCCATGATCCCGAGCCCGGTGAGGAGCCCGCCCGCGCCGCCGACGACCGCTCCCAGGCCCGCACCTGTGGCGGCATCTTCACCGGCTTCTGAAGTCTCGTCCTGCCGATACCAATTGTCGGAATTATTGGCCACGATGCTGATGTCGTCTCGCGGCACGCCAATCGCTTCCAATTCGCTCACGGCGTCGGAGGCGTCCTGATAGTCATCGAAAAGTCCGGTGACTGTGGTCATTGTTTCACTCCATTTCTGAGTTCGGTTATTGAGCTCCGGCAACCACGTTGCCTTGGAAATCAAGCGCTACGGTCACTTGCTTTCCGTCTTTCTCGGCAGTGCCACGCCAGATGCCTTTGTCGTCCTTCGTCAGCGCGCTGACATTGGAGAAGCCGGCATCCTGAATGCGCGATTTCGCCTGCGCTTCGGTGAAGCTGTTGGCGCCAGGTACGGGCGCCGCCGGGTTATTGGTGTCGCTCGTCGACACCGCGGGCGTCGTCGAACTCGTGCCGGAAGACTTGTCGTTGGTCCCGGATGCGATCTTTTCGATCATTTCCTGATGCATCTTGAGCGTCGGCAATGTCTCCTGCGCGAATGTCTTGAGCTGAGCATTATCGCCGTCCTTGGCGTAGCCTTCGAACAGCTTCACAGCGTCGACATGTGCGTCGCGCTGCATCTGCACGTAAGACTTGTCGAACGAGTCCTTGCCGGTGTTCAGGGCGTCGAGGTCGCTCTTGTGCGCGGCGTCCGTCTCGGCGGGTACCTTCAGCTTCTGCTCGCCGGCGATTGTCTCGAGCTTGGCGTTCGCCGCGCCATGATCGTTGATCATCTTCTGGGCGAAGTCTTTGACTGCCTGATCCTGGGCCTTGCCTTGTGCGATCTTGCTCGACTCGACCTCGAACATGCCGCCGGCGGCGGCCTTGTCGACGAACTCCTGAGCTTTATCGGCGGCGTAGGAGGACGCGGCAAATGTCAGGACCGCGCAGGTAGACAGCGCTGTCATTAGAAGGCGGTGTTTCATCAATAGGTTCCTTGTTGAATGGGTGTCATTCAACAAGCGCCAGAGCCGTTTGTTCCGGTCCAAGGACAATTTAGCGAGCACAAGAATGCCTCTTGTTGAGGCGGCGGCGCTAATCTCGTCTGTAAGGGCGAGATGCGTCGAGATGCGCGCCGACCCGATCGCGACGAGCCAGCGCGGGCCACTCGCATTTGCATCCCGCAACAACTTTTATACGGATTCCAATCCAGAACAAGCCAATGCAGAAGCGCCGGGTTATCAAGGAATGTAGCTTATTTTTGCTAGGCTTTCGGTGGTCCGCAGCGCCCTTTCAGCGCGGCAATTTTGGTTTCGTGATCGCCGCCGGACATCGATGAATACGGCACACCGATGAGGAACATGCCTGGCGCATCATTGCCGCATTGTTCTGCTGATCGGCTAAAAACCCCGGACCCTCTGCAAGGCCCGACCCCTGAGTGTCCGCGCGATCAGCCATGCGGGCGCATCACCACCTTGATGCAGCCGTCTTGCTTGTCGCGGAATGTCTTGTAGAGGCCGGGTCCTTCGTCGAGACCGGCGCGGTGAGTGATGACGAAGGCCGGATCGATATCGCCATTCAGCACTTTCTGAAGGAGCGGATCGAGGTAGCGCTGCGTGTGGGTCTGGCCCATGCGGAACGTCAGCCCCTTATTCATCGCCGCGCCGAACGGGATGTGGTCGACCAGGCCTATATAGACGCCAGGCACCGAGATGGTGCCGCCCTTGCGGCAGCAATAGATCGCCTCGCGCAGCACATGTGGCCGGTCGGTGCCGAGATAGACGGTCGTCTTAGCCTTATCGAGCATGGAATCGGCCGTGGCCGTGGCATCTGCCTCGGTCCCGACACAGTCGATGCAACTGTCCGGACCGCGCCCGTCCGTCATGGCCATCAGCGCATCAAAGATATCGGAGTTGCTGAAATCGAGCGTCTCTGCCTTGCCGTAGTCGCGTGCCATGGCGAGCCGCTCCGGCACCTTGTCGATGGCGATGACGCGACCAGCGCCGAGCATCCAAGCGCTCTGGATTGCGAACTGACCGACTGGACCGCAGCCCCAGACGGCGACGGTGTCGCCTTCCTGGATTCCGGCGTTTTCGGCCGCCATGTAGCCGGTGGGTAAGATGTCGGAGAGGAACAGCACCTGCTCGTCATCGATGCCGTCAGGCACCTTGATCGGGCCGACATCGGCAAAGGGCACGCGCAGATACTCGGCCTGTCCGCCCCAGTAACCGCCGAGCAGATGCGAATAGCCAAACAGGCCCGCGGGCGACTGGCCCATGATTTTGGCGGCCTGCTCGGCATTAGGGTTGGACCTGTCGCAGAGCGAAAACAGGCCGTTCTGGCAGAACCAGCATTCTCCGCACGAGATGTTGAAGGGAACGACGACGCGATCGCCTTTGTTGAACTTTGTGTGGTTGCGACCAACCTCCACCACTTCGCCCATGGTCTCGTGACCCAGCACGTCGCCCGATTCCATCGTCGGCATGTAGCCGTCCATCAGATGCAGGTCCGAGCCGCATATGGCGCAGCAGGTCACCTTAATGACGATGTCGCGGTCGTCCTCGATCGTGGGATCGGCGACCTGTTCGCAACGAATGTCGCCTTTACCGTGCCAAGTCAGAGCTTTCATCGGGCGGTTCTCTATGAGTTTCGATACTCGCGGATATGGCCGAACTGGCGCTGGGCTTGAATGTTCCCGGATCGCGTCCGCGCCCTCAGCGATCTTTCGCCGAGCCCGGCTCGGCTAGTTTGCGGTGCTGTTCGGCCAGCGTGCCGGCCGGGGTGACATGTGCGGCGGCGACCTGCATCTTGTTCGTCCAACCGCTGACGACCTGTTCCTCGCCGCCATCGTGGCGTCGTAGCCGTCTCTGGCTACATCGACGGGACTGTCCTTCCCTTGCACCCCGATCTCGGTATCCATCATGTCGGCGCGTTCGAAAAAACGCGTCTGCGCGGCGCCCGGCATCAGCACAGTCACACTCACGCCGCTGTCCTTCAGCTCATGACGCAGCGCGATGGCGAAAGAATCGATGAATGCCTTGGTTCCGTTGTAGACCGGCTGGAAGGTGCCCGGCATGAAGCCGGCAACAGAGCCGGTAAACAGGATCCTGCCGTGACCGCGCCGGATCATTTTGCAACCGAGTCGTTGAGCGAGATGCGCCGTGCCGGTGACGTTGGTATTCGATGACGCGGCGTGCCTCGCCCCAGCCCTGGTCGACAAAGCCCCGGCCCAGGCCGCGCCCTGCATTGAGGAGCAGAAGATCGATGTCACGGTCTCCGATTTCGGCGATCAATTTGTCGGCGCCCTCCTCGCTTGCAAGATTGGCCTCCACTGCGTCAACCGAGACGTCATGCGACCGGAGCGCCTCGGCCGCCAGTTCTATTGCAGGCTCGTCGGCGGCGACGACGAGGCCATAGCCGTTCTCGGCACAAAGTTTCGCGAGCTTCTTGCCGATGCGGCTCGAGGCGCCGGTGACGACCGCCACTTTCCCGTTTCCCATCCGATCCTCCTGAGTGGTTCGGCGAACATCCGGCTGAACCGATTGTTCCTTTGGGCGGTATTATGCCCGCGCAATCGAATTGCCATGTAGTCGGCCGAGGCAAGCGCGTGGGGCGCCCACGGCTGTTGGACGGCAAGGAGCAATGCCCATGGGAACTCTTTGCGACCGGAACAAGAAGCTCACCGAAGCCTGAATCATCCGTAACGGCTGTGGATTGCGTTTGCGAAGGCGCGACACCGGCTCGCAGGGTGGGGTGCCCGATCCAACATCGTGGGGGGCCCCTCGGGCGTATCGTGCCCATGATATTGGAAGGCGCAGTTCGCGCGCCAAGGATTGCGGATCGCCTCTATTTTCCTGCACCGGACTGTCTATCACGCTTGGTTTCGAGAGCTCTTACAAACGCCTTGGCCCCCATATCACAGCTGTGCCTGGAGGGCCCATTGGAGCTAATGACTGCCTTTGCCTGATCGAGCGTGAGACCATGCTTGGCGGCGAATTCAGATGGTTCGTAGGCATCAGCCCACTTATCGATCGGCTTCATTTCAACTCCGTCTGACGTTGTTGTCACCAGAAGCTATGGTAACAAGAAGAAGGCGGAAATCTCATTTGTTGAAAGGAGCGCGGCAAAGGTGACCCGGTAGCGAAGCCGCTGCCAAGGGCGCTGTCGGCGTTGCAGGCCGCGTGCTGCTCGACAGTAGGCTTGAACAAAATCGAAGACCGATCTGGCCAATCCGCAAGCCGCATCACGTCGCGGCGGCGCGCAGCACCGCCCGCAGGCCCGCAAAAAGCAAGCTTGGAACATCCTGCTCCGTTCTGAGTTCGTCACCGTCGTGGGGGAAGCTAACGTTCGTGGCCGAGAGCGCCGGAAGGGATTTCAATATCAATTTTGGGCCGCAGCATCCGGCGGCGCACGGCGTCTTTCGCGTTGCGCTCGAGCTCGCTCACATAGGCCTGCTTCGCCCAAAAAGCTGAGCCAATGCGGCTTGGCCGCGGACGGCACCAACAAGCCTTACCGCTGCGTGCTGCGGGGAGCCGAGCTTCGCGCACCTGCAGGCGATGGACCTGCGCTGCCGCGGCCATCTGCTTGCGGACGTCGCGGCCCTCCTGGGCATTGTGCCCGGGTGACGTGGACAGAAAAACGCCAAGAGGGGTAAAGAAAAGTTTGATGCGTGATCACTTTCTCCCAATCCATTTCGACAGCTTCTTCATGGCGGGATTCGAATGTTCTTCGCATCGTCGCAAAGATGGCCGGCGTCTGGACCTTATCCGCGCAACCAGCCACGACATTCACGCTGAGGACGACTACCGTAGATGCTCAGACTTGGGATTGAGAACCATTCGTGATGGACTGCGGTGGCATCTGATCGAAACGGCGCCGGGTGTCTACGATTGGTCGAATTGGAAATCCATGCTGGACGCCGCGAGTGCCGCCGGCGTTCAGGTCATCTGGGATGTCTTTCACTATGGGTCTCCCGACCACCTCGACCAGGGCAGCGAACAGATGATCCAGAGCTATGCGTCTTTCGCAGCCGAAGCGATCCGACTACACCGGGCAGTGACCGGGAAAGCTGCGGTAGTCTGTCCCATCAACGAAATATCGTTCTTCGCATGGGCAGTCGAAGTCGGCTATTTTCCGCCAGCCGGACCTAAAAAGAGTGGCTGGTTCAAGCGCCATCTAATCAAGGCAGCTGTACAGGGTATCCGTGCAATGCGTGAGGCTGACCCCGAGTGCGTATTCGTCTGGGCTGAACCGCTTATCCACATCGCCCCGCGCGACCGCACCCGCACGGAGGTCAGTCGTGCGGAGAAGGTCCGCCAAGGGCAATTCGAAGCGTATGACATGCTGTTGGGCCGTATCGCGCCTGAGTTAGGAGGAGCCGAGGATCTGATCGATGTGATTGGCCTTAACTTTTATCCACACAACCAATGGTATCTGCATGGGCCGACAATCCCGATGGGCCATCATGAATACCGGGCTCTATCAGAGATGCTAGTCGAGGTCGCCCGACGCTACACCAGGCCCATGTACATTGCAGAAACCGGCGCCGAGGGTTCCGCCGGCCCCGCATGGCTTCACTACGTATGCGATGAAGTTCGGACCGCGATCAGCCAAGGAGTCCCGATCGAGGCTATCTGCCTCTACCCAATCACCGCCTATCCCGGATGGGACAATTCCCGCCACGCCGAAGTCGGCCTGTTTTCCGTTGTCCACGCGGACGGCTCGCGCCGCATCCGCCGTCCGCTAGCCGATGAACTCGCGAGGCAGCAGAAGCTATTCCATTCTTGACGCGCGCGACCTTGCTGTCTCGGATAGAGGGAGGGGCGTCTAAGCGGGCGCCGCCATAGCCGTCTGCAAATCGGGCGTAGCCGGAAGCTCCTTTTGGATACGCGCGAAAGTGGCCAAAGCCTGTCCTACGACCTGATCCATATTGTAGTAGCGATACGTGGCTAGACGGCCAACGAACCAGACGTTCGGGCAATTTGCAGAAAGCGCCTCATATTGTTTGTAGAGGGCCTCATTTTCCGAACGCGGCACAGGGTAGTATGGGTCACCAATATCTGTCGGGTATTCGTAGGTGAGGCTGGTCCGGACATTCTTCTGGCCAGTCAAATGCTTGTACTCGGTGATGCGCGTATAGGCTTCCGTTTGCGGATAGTTGACCACCGCGACCGGTTGAAACTGCTCGCAGTCGAGGGTGACATGCTCGAAGCGCAATGAGCGATAGGGCAGACGGCCAAGCTTCCAGTCAAAGAACTCGTCAATCGGTCCGGTGTAGATCATCCGCCGGAAAGGAATCCGCTCTCGCACATCGCGATAATCGGTCTGCAGCATGATCTTGATGTTGGGATTGTCCAACATTCGTTCGAACATGCGCGTATAGCCGCCGGCCGGCATCTGCTGGACGCTGTCGCCGAAATAACGATCGTCGCGGTTCGTTCTGGTCGGAACGCGGGCCGTGACAGACTTGTTCAACTGGCTGGGGTCGACCCCCCACTGCTTTCTGGTGTAGCCGCGGAAGAATTTCTCATAGAGTTCTCTGCCAACCGTGCTGACAACCACATCCTCGGCGGTGTGGACTTCCTCGACGGTTTCCCGACGCGAGGCGAAGAACTGTTCCAGCTCTGCCGAACTCAGCTCCAGACCGTAGAGGCGGTTGATCGTGTCGAGGTTGATCGGGATCGGCAGAAGCTTGCCGTCCACGAAAGCGAGCACACGGTGCTCGTAAGGCCGCCAGGCGGTGAATTGCGACAGATAGTCAACGATCGATTGCGCGTTCGTGTGGAATATATGTGGTCCATAACGATGGATGAGAATGCCCGCTTCGTTGTAGCAGTCATACGCGTTGCCGCCGATGTGGCTGCGACGGTCGATGAGGAGAACGCTTTCGCCTCTTTGCGAGGCGATCCTTTCCGCGAGAACACTGCCGGCAAAGCCGGCTCCGACGATCAGCCAGTCGAACATGTCATGCGCTCCTGCGGAAGGGCACGACCTTCTTGCTTGCACTGGCTTGCTTGATGTGGGCGGCCATGGCTTCCCAGGTTCGCTGCCAGGACATGTTGGCGAGATAGGCATCGACCGCTGGCAGCCGCGTGTCGCGCGGCTGCGCCAGCAGTGAGCGTAGCTTGGGCTCGATATCGTCGGCATCCGCAATATCCACGAGTCCTGCGGCGCCGTAGCTCCGCACGACGTCGACGATTGCAGTCGAGATCACGGGCAGACCCGCGGCGAGGAACTCGGGAGTTTTCGTCGGACTGATGAAACGCGTGGCTTCATTGAGCGCGAAGGGCATCCAGCCCACGTCCCAATGCCGGAGGTAATCGGGCAGGTCCATATAGGCTTTGTTGCCGAGCCAATGCAGGTTTTCGGCTCTCGGCAGGAGGTCAGGATCGATTTTCACGACCGGACCAAGCATTACGAAATGCACGTCTGGCATCGTCCTTGAAGCCTGCGCCACGAGATCGATATCGAGGCGCTCGTCGATGACGCCGAAGAAGCCTACCCGAGGGTGTGGGATGGCCAGTTGATCCGCTGGCTCCTCGCCGGGCTTCCTCGCCTTTTGAAAATGGCTGACGTCGATGCTGCTGGGGAAAGGGTAGATTGCCCGATGCTGGCAGCGCTTCGCTTCGAACAGGCTTAGGCCGCCGGTGAAGACCAGATCGGCGCGCTCGAAGAGCGCCCGTTCCCTTAGCGCGAGTTGGGCCGGCGCATTCTTGAATGCCGAAAGCTCGTCCATGCAGTCATACACGCACACGTCGAAATTAATATGCGCGCTGAAGCGCAACGCCATCGGGGTATAATACCAGGCGGTCAACTGAGCGTGCGGTGTCGACGCGATGATCCGGTCAAGATATCTGCGCTGGATCGCATCCGCCCTCGCGGGGCTGGTGCCGATCGGTAGCAAGGGGGTCGCGATCCGGATGCCCGGCGCCGCTTCGCAAAACCGAATGGATGAGTGAGAGCATTCTTCGAAGATAGGTTCCTCGAAGTAGACGATCTGGTGCTCTCCCGAGGCAAGGGTGAGAATGTGCTGTGGGCGCTGATGGACGAAATTCCACCGCAAATGGGAAAAACACACCAGTAAATCTTGTTCTTTTCTGGTTTCGACGAGGGCCGGTATTCTTATCGCTGCGTCCATATAAAGAGTTCCCTTGATGACATCGCCGTTTAGACTGCGTATAACATTTGTTAATCGCCAGTTGCAGGAAGCTGTTCCTGCGACATGTCTAACACTCCGCTGAATAACTTGTTCCAGCTGCAGCGAGCGATATCCAGACGGGCGTGGGCTGCGCCTAAGAGGGCGGCCATGGCTGCAGGCAGCTTTCTGGGGACGGCCGCGCGGACGCCGCATTTTGGTTGAATGAGCAGCTAAAATAGCTGACGGCTTGAACTGTTTCGTCGGGCTGAAGCGTGAGAGCTCTCACGGCCGACAATCGCTGGGACAGACGATGAAGATCGATTTTGAGACGAATGTGTTCCCGTTGTTTCACCCGCAGGCGGTAGACGATCTCAAGGATCCATGCCCGGTTTACGACGGCCGGCTCTGGCATGTGTTCGGGTCGAGCGGCACGGTAACGAGCGAGACCTGGAAGATCCTTCACGCAACCGCGCCTGAACTGCATGGACCGTGGACGGAGCACGCGCCCATCGGGCTTCCGGTCAAGGGTTCGGGCGTTGCGGCCCCGGGTGTCGTGCACGAAGACGGCGTCTTCCACATGTTCATCCAAACCGAGTTCATGAAATCTGGCGGCCGTTGCGAACACGCAGTGTCCAACGACGGTTTCAACTGGGTGGTGCTCAACCCGGCAATCCTGTCCCTGCCGGGGACGGATGAAGACGGCATCTATGATCCGCATCCGGCTCTCATCGGCGGTAAGCGCTACATCGTTTATTCCGGCATGCCGGAATTCACCCGCGTCCCGCAGCCGGATATCTATTTGGCTCGAAGCCAGTCCGATTCATGGTTCGGGCCCTGGAAGCGGTTGGGCAAAATCCTGGATCACAACGAAATCCCCCACCACAACACGCGGGAAGATCCCGACTACGAATGGGGAATTGAAGGCGCTCAACTGGTGGAGCTTCCGGATGGTCGTGTGCTCCTCAACGCCACTTGCTTCCTTCCGCACGGACCGCGGGGTAGCCGTCAGCGGGTATTTTTCGCCATTGCGGGCGCCGTTACCGGACCTTTCGTCTCGCTTGGTCCAGTGCTCGATCCGGGCGGGCCTGGGGAAAACGGCCACTCGACGGTGATGATTGACGGCGAGCGGCTGACCCTTTTTTACCAAAGTCGCGTTGCCGCGACGAACCATCGCTGGCGCTATGGTTTGGCGAGCTTCGATGTGTCTCTCCTGTCGGCAGTTGCCTGACTGCCTTTCCACCAGCATGCGGACCTATTGCGAGAGTTTCGTTCCGCTTGGCCTCCCACCGCTCGCGGTAACATTGCCGTCGGGAACAATGTCCCTTGGGCATAGTTCGGTCGCGTTCGTGCGGAGAGCGGCCAGCCATGTGTCTACAGCAAACAACCGGGATGCGGCCCAAGCCCCGACGGCGGACCGGGCCCGTCTTCATTCCTTGCGCAACCCTGTCGCCAGGCTGGCTGGACCCACAAACTGATGCGAGGACGTCGTGCGCCGCCGTATGAATATTTTCAATTTCGAACGTGACAGCGCCCAAAGCGATGTGCGCCATCCAAATCGCATTTCGCCAAGCGATGCAGATCAGCTCGGCTATTTCGCTGCGGTAAATGGGCTCACAGAGCAACAGGCACAAGAACTGATCCAAACCCACGGAGGCAATCTTGCCGTGCTCGTCAAGGAAGCTCGGAAGCTGCGAGAACCTAAATGACCAGGACCGCTGGAATTTACCACGGCTCGCCGGCCTCGTCGGCAGGGGCCCGTCCCAACTTCCCCGTGATCTCTACGACGAACAATGAAACCTTGAAGTTGCCTTTGAGATACATGGCGTCGAATATGTGAAAGTCGCAACGCCGGCTGCCGACCAGCAGCCGGCGTTCGAAACCGAATGCATCGCAAAGCCGAAGGCTGGCCTTTTCGACATCAGGATAAGACAATACCGGTATGAACGCACTGACGGGCATCGGGCGATTGCGTAACAAATCTGCGCTCCTTGAACGACGAGGCCGCACGATGACGCATGGCCTCGTCCGTCACCAAAAAAGGTGCCGAACAGGGATGATATCGACAAAGGTAGCTGTCCGGCGTTTTGACGCCAAGATCAGCTGTAGGGCGACCAGCACTGCCGGCGCGGTCCGCCATAGGGCTGGTAGGTGTTGTCCCAGGCGCGGTAGGAGACGTAGTGGGCGTAGCACCACCTGACATGGGCGGCGGCTAGACGTGCGTCTGGTCGGGGCGCAGGCGGAAACGGATTTGCAATGCTCGCGCCGGCCAGCATGCCCGCCGCGAAGGCGCCAACTGGAAACCAGTAACCGTTATAATAGCGATAGCCCGGCCGGAAGCGGACATATCCTCTGTATCCGTTGAAATAGTAGAAACCGCCGGCGGCATAGAAGCCCCTGCGAAAATAGACTTCCGTCGTGCCACTCGCCTGAACGGTGGCCTCCGGCAAAGGCTGAAGCGGCATCGCGCCGGCCTGCTTAATGGTGGCCGAAATGGCAAGCAGCGCTGCGCCGATCGCTGTCGAAACTTTTATCATGATCCTGATCCTTTCAAAAAATGAGGCGGTGTCTATTGCCGGCGCAGCGAACGCAGTTCGCCCAGCGACAGAGCCCGGTCGCCATTGGCATCGGCCTTCAACAGCCGATCGGGAACGAAGCTGGCGAACTCGCCGCGCGAGATCCTACCGTCGCCGTTGCTGTCCATTTCCCCCTTGCGTTGCTGCATGTCGGCCAGTTGTGCGTGCTGCGCGCCGTCCTGCGTCGACTTTGCCCGTTCCATCGCCGCTTGGATCTCACCGGGATCGAGAACGCCGTTGTGATTAGTGTCCGTGCGGTCGAACAGTCTCGCCCGTGCGGCCGCGATCTCGTTGAATTCGAGCTTTCTGTCGCCGTTTGTATCGATCTGGCGGAAGAGCTCGCGTGCACGCTCCCTATCCGTCGCTGCCGCGCTGCCTATTGTGATCAGCAAGGCGCCGAGGGCCATCGAAATCCTTTTCATCTCCGCTCTCCGTTTCGAAGAAGGCGGCCCGCCGCGGGCCGTCCTTCATGGGCCTCTACGCAGCGGCCGCCCGGCTCCTACGCGCGACGCAGAGACTTTGAGCCGCGACGGAAATTTTTCCCCGCCGCGTAGGAGGGAGGGCCGGCGCTGCGTATCGGCAGGCAAGGTCGCCAAAAGGGGCTTCCTCATCGAACGAAAAGGATCACCATCGTGAGGACTTCTGTTTTCCTTACATCGCTGTGCCTAGGGCTTGCACCGCTTTCCGCCGCCCACGCCCAGGACCTATCCAGCGGCCGTCTCTTCCAGCGTATCGACACCAATGGCGACGGCGTGATCTCGAAGGACGAGATTCTTGCCGGCCGGCAGCGCCTGTTCTCGAGGCTTGACCGCAATGGCGACGGCGTCATCGACAAGGACGAGATCGAGGTGGCCCGCGACGCCATCATGGACCGGGCGGAGGCAGCCGCGGCGAGACTGGGCAATGCCATGCGACGTGTAGACACCAATGGCGACGGCAAGGTTTCGGCTGATGAGTTCCGCTCCAGCACACCGCTTTTCGATTTGGCCGACAGGAATGGCGATGGAAAGCTTTCGCCCGACGAGATCGTCTTCATCCGCGACCTCTTCGCCCGACACCACGGCTGACCGCCGTCACCCTGAACGAAGGAATTCCGGATATGATGACTTCTGTCAAATTCTCTATGCTCTTGCTCGGCGTGGTCCTCGCCGTTTCGGCCGCCGGCCCAGCGGGCGCCCAGGAATGGACGCGAAAAACCGTCAATGGCGGCGAGATCAACCGCGGCCTGACCGACGAAGGCGGCGGGATCTTTTCCGGCTCCACCACCCGCACCGGTGTCAATGGCGGCACCTACACATCCACCTCGACGTGCGCGAACGGCGTTGTCGCGCGCTGCTCCAGGAGCTATTCCGGCGTGACGGCCAACGGCAAGACATTTTCGGGCCAAAGTCTGTCCGCTCATGGTCCGTTCCGCACGCGTTCGGTCGGAACCTTTACCGGTCCGGGCGGCAGCAAGTGGTACGGTTTCCGTCGCTTTCGCCGCTGAGCCGGGACGAACGGGATAAATATTGTCGTGCAGGATGGAGAGCGGCGTGGGGACGACAAGCTTGTGGCGCGGATCGCGGCGGGCGATCAGGGCGCGCTTGCGCAGCTCATTGCCCGTCACGGTCGTGGGCTGCGCGTCTTTGCCGCCCGCTACCTCGGAAACGCTAGTGATGCTGAGGATGTGGTGCAGGACGTGTTCGTGAGCGTGTGGAAGAATGCCGGCCGCTTCGACTCGCAAAAGGCGAGCGCCTCGACATGGCTTTACAGGATCACGGCAAATCGCTGCATCGACCGGCGTCGCCGTCGCGCCTTTCGCAGTTTCATTGGGCTCGACGATCTCGAAAACGATCCAGCGTCGGAAACGCCCGATGTCGACGCAGCGATTACGGGCCGCCAGGAATTGTCGATCGCAAGGGACGGCCTGACGCGCCTGCCGGAACGGCAGCGCATGGCTTTGCTTTTGCGTGTCGTGGGCGACCTCGACGTGCCGGCCATTGCCGAGGTCATGGGATCGAGCGCCGGTTCGGTCGAGCAATTGCTCGTGCGTGCCCGGCGCGGCCTGAGGGATCATATGAAAGACCACATGGCGGGCCATGAGGCCGCGAAGGGAAAATGCAATGACCAGCGATGATTTCGAGGAGCTGAAGCGTCGTTTTGGAAACGACATTGCGGCCTGGCCGGCGCCCTTTCGGCAGCAGGCCCTGAACATGTCGATCAAGAACCCCGGTCAGGATGACGAGCTGGACTGGCTGGTCCTGGAAGCGGCCCTTCTGGAGACAGACGAAGGCAAGGTGGCCCGCCAGGTCCTCGCACGCATCAACGCGGATCGCGGATCGCACCTCGGCTTGTTTCTTTCCGGCATCCTGCTGAAGCCCGCCGCTATGGCGGCGTGCGGAGCCCTGCTTCTCGTCGCTCTGGCGACCGGAGGGTATCAGATGGCGGCATCGCAGGGCGATCCGTTCGATGTGCAACTTCTGGCGCTGGCAGCGGGAGCGCCGCTGGGGAACGACCTTATCGGCCTTTCCGCCGATGACGGATCGGAGGGCGCGCTATGACACGTCGATCGTCGCTCTGGGCGGCGGTTCTCGTCCTGCTCGGCCTCTCCATCGCCCTCAACGTCTTCATGGTCGGCTATGCCGCGCGCGGGCTTCGGAACAGTGCCGCCGCCGGTATGCTTATCGAGAACGTCGCCAGCATCTATCCGCCGGAAGTCAGGCGGGAATTTCGCGCCGTAATGCGGGAGAACCGCCCACGCACTTTTGCGGCGCTGCGCGATCTGCGCACCGCCCGCGCTGCTTTGGCCGCGGCAGTCAAGGCGTCACCGCTCGACGAGCCGGCTGTGCAAGCCGCGATGGAAAAAGTCCGTGACGCCACGGGTAACCTGCAGGGGGTGATGCAGGATTATCTGCTGACTGCTTTAAAGCGGACCAGGGAAAGGCCGGCGTCCTGAGTTGTGGTTCTACCTTCATGGGACCACAATGCTTTACTGGGATCGGATCTTATTCAACCGACCGTCAGTCAGTCGGGTGAAAAGGCTGGCTTGGAGAACGATGGTCATGAAATACGACAGGCTTGTCCTGATCTTGCTATGGCGGGAGGTGTTGGCCTCTCTGCGCTCCATGCGCCGCTATGATCTTGCGTGGATCGGCTTTGGCGGGGCGCTGGTCATCGCTTACGCAACCGCCGACATCGCCGTTGCCTTGCGCGCTGCCACAGCCACCCTGAGGCAATCGCCATGGCTGTGGCTTGCCGGGCTGCCGGTTTCGGCCACCCTGCTGGGGCTTTCCGTGGGAGCGGGCGTCGTCCGCCTCAGCCTGGCCCGTGCCTATGCACCCTTCATGAAAGCCCTGCCCGTGTCGACCTCCGACCGTCGCCGCATGATGGTATTTGCGACCTCGTGCATCGGCGCACCCTTGACGGTGATTGTCGTCATCCTCCTGGGACTAGCCTGCGTCATGATCGCAAAGCCGAACGCCTTGGCGTGGGCGCTCGGTGGCGGTGCGCTGTTTGCCGTCGGCTTCGTGATCGGCACATACACGCTGCTGCCTGCGCCTTCCCTGCACCTTGCGGATGCGGTGATAGTTGCGACACGCCGGATTCGCCGTGGGCGAAAGCTTTTCAAGCTGGACCGTTTCGATCGTGCCAAGCCGGCGTGGCTTGGAGCCTGGGCATGGAACCTGCCCGCCGGTGCGGTCTTGTCGTCTTGGCGCCTGGCCTGCGCAGGTGCCGCGATGAGCCTCGCGGCCTTGATCCCGGCTGCCTTCAGCCTCGTCCATCACAACGCAGTTGCGGGAGCGGTTGCCGGTCTGGTCGGCGGCGTGGCCGTGTTCATGCTAACGCTGCGCTATCGCCCGCTAGGTTCGCCCGTCCTGCGCACCGCGCCGGTCAGCTTCGGCTGCGTTTGGCTGCGGCTGTTGTGGCTGCCGCTTCGGCTGTCGATTACCTTCTTCCTCCTGCCGGCCGGTGCCGCCCTAGCGGCCGACCCGTCTTCGTGGCCGATGCCCCTTGCAAGCGGCCTTTGGCTGCTAATCCTGAACGGCACCTATGCTGTCTTCGCCGCCTATTTCATGACCGCCCCGCTGCTTGCTGCCTTCAGCTTCTTGGCCGCGATCACTTACACAAGCTACGAATCCCTGGAATATGGCCGTACCGTTCTGCTGGGCCTTGCCACTCTCGTGCTGTGGCTGTGGCATCGGGCACGCTTGAGGTACTATCATGGATGAAACGGCTACCAGCGCTGTTGCCGACAAGGACCTTCTTGTTGTGTCCGGCCTGAGCGCGGGCTATGGCGGGCGAACGGTGATAGCCGGTATCGATCTGGCGGTGGCGCATGGAGAGATATTGGGCCTTCTGGGCGCGAACGGTTCGGGCAAGTCCACTTTGGTCAAGGCCATAACCGGACAGCTTCGGCCGCAGATGGGAACCGTCGCCATCGACGGCATCAATCTCGCTCGCGAGCCGGAACGCGCCAAGGCTCGTTTTGGGCTCGCCATCGATGTTTGGGATCTACCGGCTTCACTCTCGGGATGGCAATATCTCGATCTGGTCGCGTCCCTGCGTTCGTGCGCATCCCGTGACTGGCCCGGCGGCGACCTCACGGCGCGGCTTGGCCTTACACAATGGCTCGAACGGCCCATCGAAGAATATTCGCTTGGCACACGCTCGAAGATCGCGGTCGCCGCCGCCTTGCTCGGCTCTCCGCCGCTGCTCATCTTCGACGAATCTCTCAACGGACTGGACCCGGTGGCGGCATGGGAGGTCAAGACGTTGTTGATCGAGCTTGCCGCTAGCAAGCGTCACGCCATCATTGTTTCCACGCATGTCATGGAGACCGTGCCGAGCCTCTGTAGCCGAGCGGTTTTTCTTGCTGATGGAGCCATAGCCAAAAGCTGGGGCGCGGAGGCGCTAGTCGCTTCAACCGGTGAGGCTGGCGGGTTCGAGGCCCGTGTCATGCAGGCGCTGCGGAACCACGTCGCGTTGCGCAATGTTGCCTAACGAGCTTACAATGGCAGCTTTTCTGCATTGTCGCTTCAAAAGCCTCGCCATGATGCGCGATACCGAAGGGCAAAGCCGCTGCCGCTGATGTCGAGCTGCTGGCGACGGCGGCAAATCACAAGGCGACATTCTTTCGCTCGGGCGGGGCCAATTACGATACGGCACGCCCAGGCACTTTGCGGCTGATGCCCAGCGAAATTCGGATCAAGGATCTCAGAGCGGATTATCGGGCAATGGCGCCGATGATGTTCGACGACACCCCGCCTCCATTCGACGGCATTCTTTCCAGGATTGAGAAATTCCAGGAGAGCATCGGCAGGTAGGCGCACGACTGACCGAGAATCGTGGGCCATCGTATCTGGCTCTTCCCGTTGCCCAACGCTGTCGGACTTTGCTAACGAGGCTTTGATCTGGTCGCTGGCATGCGGTTTGGGCGACTTGGACTTCGACAGAATTGGCCTGAGCTTCGATTCGGGCCTGGAGAGCGCCCCGGATGACATTTCGATTTATTCATACGGCCGACGTCCATCTCGATTCGCCACTGCGCTCGCTAGCACTCAGAAATTCTGAACTTGCCGAGCTCGTCGGCGATGCCAGCCGGCAGTCGTTCGCTGCAATAGTGGACCTTTGCCTGGCTGAGCGTGTCGACGCCCTTGTCATTGCCGGCGATCTTTACGATGGCGACCAGACTTCGATGAAGACGGCACGCTTTCTGGCCACCCAGATGGCGCGTCTCCATCAAGCTGGCGTCAGGGTCTACATGATCCGCGGCAATCATGACGCCATGTCGCGGATTACGAAGCAACTCGAACTGCCGGACACGGTGACCACTTTTGGCGGCCGCTGCCAATCCGTAATCCAGTCTGGCGCTGGGGTAGACGTCGCGTTCCATGGGCTTAGTTTCGTCAGCCCCAAGGCGCCCGAAGGCCTACTATCCAAATATGTCGCCCCGCGGGAGGGAGCGGCGAACGTCGGCATTATGCACACGAGCTTGGCGGGCTCGCCAGGCCATGACGTCTATGCACCTTGCAGCGTCGCCGATCTGCAGGGCCACGGCTTCAATTATTGGGCGCTTGGTCACATTCACGTTCGCCAGGTGTATTCCGGTGCGAGCACGCTCGTGATGCCAGGGATCCCTCAGGGGAGGGACATCAATGAGGCGGGCGAGAAATCGGTCACGCTGGTCACCATTCGCGACGATCGCTGCGTCGAGATTGAGGAGAGGCTAACCAGCGTGGCGCAGTTCGAGCGGGTGAGCGTCGATCTGACTGGGGCGTCGGAATGGAGCGAGGCCATCGTCCGCATCCGATCAGGGCTGGAGCAATCCCGGCAGGTTGCCAGATCGCGCTACCTTGTTGCCCGCCTCGGCTTGATCGGCACTTCTGTCCTTTCATGGTCGCTGATGCGCGACCGGGACCTGGCGGTCGCTGAAGCCGAACAGGCAGCGGAACAGGTGGGCGACACCTGGGTGGAGAAGCTAGAGTTTGCTCTTTCGGCTCCCGGTGTCGGAGATTTGGCAAGTGTTGCCGATCCCACTCTGGAACTCGCACAGTCCATGCGCGCCAATGCGGGTTCAGAAGCATTTCGATCCGAAGCGCGAGAATTCATGTTGAAGACGATCGCGGACCTGCCGCCCGATGCGCGAAGCTTCGCCGGCAAAGATGAATTGGGGCTCGAGAAGTTTCTCGACGATGTGCTTGCACGCGGCGTCGACTTGGTCACTGCGCGGCTCAAGGCAGGCGCAACGCGATGAGATTGCGGCGGCTTGATCTGACCCGCTACGGCAAGTTTACCGATAGGGCAATCGATTTCGGAGAGAGACCGGTTTCAGGTCCCGATCTGCATATCGTGTTCGGTTTGAACGAGGCTGGCAAATCGACGGCACTTTCCGCGTATCTTGATCTGCTCTTCGGTATCGAAGAGCGCAGCCGCTACAGTTTCCTGCACGACTATAGCTCCATGCGCATTGGCGGGCTGCTCGAATTCGAGGGGGAGACGCTGGCCGTTTCACGCACCAAAAGTCGCAGCAACTCACTGCACAACGCCGAAGGCCGCCCACTGAGCGAAATTGCCATTTCGGCTCACCTCGCCAGCTTGTCCCGCGAAGCCTACAGCAGCATGTTCTCACTGGATGACGAAACGCTGGAAGCAGGGGGCAAGGCCATCCTGGAATCGCGTGGTGATCTCGGCAAGCTCCTTTTCACCGCCAGCGCCGGGCTTGGTCATGCCAGCGATGTCTTGGCCGCGCTGGAGACGGAAGCAGATGGGCTCCACCGAAAACAGGCACAGACCACCGAAATCGCGCTGCTGAAGAAGCGGTTCGCCGAACTCAAGTTACGTAAGGAGACGATCGACACTCTGGCCTCGACATTCGAGGCGCTCGAGGCGGAACGGGTGGAAGCCCAGGACAAGTATGATCGCAGCCTCGCTGAACGCTCGGTTTTGTCGGCGCGGCTCGCCACAATCGAGCGCCATGCCCGCGCTGCGCCGCTGCTTGGAGAGATCAAACGCAAGGCGAGCAGACTGACCGAGCTGCCTGACATCGAGTCTCCACCCAGGACTTGGAGCGGCAGCGTCGCGGAATTGATCGATCATGACGCTCGGCTGAGAACTCGCCTCCAGGCCAATGGCGATGAGATCGATCGGGCGAAGGCAAAGATCGAAGCAATCGCTGTCGACGACGCTGTGCTAGCGATCTCCGAACAGGTGCGAGGACTTGTCGATCGCAAGGCGCGCCATGCGTCCGCGGGCATGGATCTGCCGACCCGCAAAATGGAAGTCCAGATGCTTGACCATGTGGTGGCGAATTGTCTCGCCGCGCTCGGAAGATCGGCCGAACAGGATCCGTCCCGGCTCATCCTGCCTGCCTTTGTGATCGGCACGCTTCGCAACATGGTCGAGCAACGCTCGGGCATCACGACGAGCTTGCGGATGGCCCGCGATGAAGCCGCTGCCACGTTTGACAGGCTCAACGCTGCGCGAAGTCGCGTTGGCGAGGAGAGGGCGGTGCCCGAACCCGCAAGAGCCAGGCTGATGGCCGCCGTGTCGGAGGCGAAGGCCAGCAGTCACCCAAGGGAAATAAGAGAGGCGCGCGCGTCGGCTGACGAGGGGCAAACGAGACTAGCGGATGCGATGCGGCGGCTCCAGCCGTGGTCGGGAGATGCGGAAGCACTTTCGAAAATATCGGTTCCGCCCCCGACACAGATTGCTGCCTGGAAGACATTGGCCGCGGACCTTCAAAGGGACAAAGCGGTCTTCTCCGAGCGTCTGGCTGAGTATGAACAAAGTCGGATAACAACTTCGTCACGGCTGGCTGCTGTCGGCGCCTCGGCCGATCTCGCCGACGATGACACAGCCGCAGCCATAAGACGTGAGAGAGACGAGGCCTGGAGAAATCACCGGGCGGACCTCACGACCGAAACCGCAGACGTGTTTGCCGCAGCGTTGGCTAAGGACGATCATGTCGGTACGGCTCGACTGGCCCATGCGGGCGAGTTCGCCGATCTGCGCGCAATCAAGCAAAGGGCGGCCGAGACCGAAGCGGCAATGGAGCGCGTAAGCTGCCAACTCGCCGGGGTAGCCCAGCGCGCAGAAATGGCGTCCGCTGAAATCAAACGAACGGCCAGCCCCCTGCTTGAGGATAGCCAGGCGCAATCGCTCGACCTGCTGATCGGACTTCTCGAGGAGCGCCTTTCAGCGCGGGCCGACGCGCTTGTCGCTTGGGACGACATCCTGCTCGCGCGTGCCCGGATTGAGCGCGCAACCGCCGAAGGAGAGCGGCTTCATCTCGGATTGGCCTCGGCTCTTCAAAGCGTTGGAATTCAGCCGGAAGCCGGTGAGGCCCTGGAGGCCATGGTGGTCGCCGCCGACCGCTTTCTCGACAGGCAAGGGAAGGTCGACGCGGAACGAGCGGAAGCGCTTAGGAACGTCGCGGCGAAGGAAGAGGAGCTGGCCGCCAGGCGGCTCGCTGTTGAAATTGCCGAGAGGAGAGAGGGTGCATGGCAGGCCGAGGTTGAGGCAACGCTGAAGGGCACTTGGCTCGAAGAAGGCGTTGCCGGGACTGGGCTTGGCAGCGTCCTCGATCAATTGTCAGATCTGTCAAAGGCGCTGCAGGATCGTGAGGCCATGCGTATCCGCATCCGCAAGATGGAGGCGGACAGAAGTGCATTTGCTGAAGAGGTGGCCGGGCTTGGTGCGCAGGCCGGCGAGCGTGCGGGCGACGAGGTGCCAGAACAAGTGAGCGTCAGGTTGACAGAGCGTCTGGAGCAAGCCGAGCGTGCCCGTGAGGCGAGGGCAAGTCTCCTCCTTGACGTTCAGAAATTGCAGGACATTCGAGAGGCACTGGGCGTTGAGTTCGCGGCACACGAGACGACAAAGCAGGAAGTACTCGATGCCTTTGGTGTGAGAACTCTGCCAGAGGTCGGGGAACGCGATGAACAGCTTCGCGAGCGAGACGGTCTGCAGAGTGCCGTTGCCGAGCTTGAAGAACGCCTCACGAGTGAACTCGCTGTCGACGGCCTCATCCAAGCGCAATCGTTGCTGGAAGGCCTCGATCTCGATGGACTTGCGGCTGAAAAGGCCGAGGTCGAGCGGCGCCTCGCCGACCTCCATGACTCACTGCAACAGCAACTCGTCCGGCGCATGCGGGCGACCGACAAGCTCGATGCGATCGGCGGCGACAGCGCAGTTGCCCGTATCGATGCCGAGCGTCGCACCGTGCTTCTCGAAATCGAGGACAAGGCCGTCCGCCATATCGAATTGAAGCTTGGGGTGATGTCGGCGGCGAGCGCGCTTCGGGTCTATCGCGAACGCCATCGCTCTGGAATGATGCGCGAGGCCTCCGACGCCTTCGCACTGATCACGCGCGGTCAGTACACAGGCTTGACGACCCAGCCGGTGAAGGGCGGCGAGGTCCTCATCGCAATGCAGCGGGATGGCCAATCGAAGGTCGCAGACGCTCTGTCGAAAGGCGCGCGTTTCCAGCTCTACCTGGCTCTACGGCTCGCCGGATATTACGAGTTTGCCAAGCTCAGGCCTGCTGTTCCCTTCATCGCCGACGACATCATGGAGACCTTTGACCATCTCCGGTCGGAAGAAGTTTTCCGGTTGTTCGGCGAGATGGCCAGCGTAGGCCAGGTGATCTACCTCACCCATCATCAGCACCTATGCGAGATTGCAAAGTCGGTCATCCCCACTGTAGCGATCCACGAACTGGACTAGTGAACGGGACCGCCTCGGTCGCCGAGGCCAGTGCTCAGCTTCGCGGAGCTTAGCTAGCGCGCGTCCTATGCGTCGCCACTCGAAGCTCTCATGGCAACCTGGTCGGTCCAACCAACTTTGAATGGACCTCGTCCTGGCCGAATTTCCGCGGCTTGGCAGCAGAGGCCACAACGCAGCTATGGAAGCGAAGCTTTTTGAGACCTTTGGCTGACCTTTGATACGTTCCGGCGATCCGGCTGTTTCCGGATCGGGGCGCAGCTTTCGTGATGCCGTTTTTGCCGCCGAGGAACTGGAGGAAACGGCAAAGCTGGCGTTTCTGACAAAACACCTGCCTCTGCGGCGACTGTCCAAGCATCTTGTCGCCGAGCTCAGCCAACATCGACAAAAGTGAATGTCCGGAACTGGTGCGAAGGAGGCAGCGCCGTCAGGCGGCAAATTCATCGTCGACCATACCCACGTCGATCTTGCGCAGCGTCCGGTGTGCCCCGACGGTTAAGATCATTGGGCCGGCAGTTGGCCCGCCCGGCGATCATATCGGCCGCCTTTTCGGCGATCATGATAACGGCGGCGTTGGTGTTTGAGGACACAATGCGCGGCATCACCGAGCTGTCGCAAATGCGCAGGCCCTGCAGCCCTCGCACGCGAAGCTCGGGATCGACGACGCTCTCAGCATCGCCGCCCATTCTGCAAGAGCCGACCGGATGATAGGCGCTGCGCCCATGCTCGCGGGCAAAGGCTTCGATCGCCGCGCGTCCCCTCGTTCCCGCGCCGGGTAGGTGCTCGCGGCTGATATAGTTCGCAAAGGCGGGCTGAGACAGGATCTCGCGGCTGATCTCGATGCCATCGATGGCGCGGTCGAGATCGTAGCGTTCGGCGAAAGGATTGGGATCGATGACAGGCGGATCGCGCGGATCCGCCGATCTCAGCGCGACGCTGCCACGCGAGCGGGGGCGCACGTGGTAGGAATTCAGCGTGCAGCCATTGCCGCTGGGAACTGAGCCAATGCCCTCCTCGACGCCAGCGCCGGGCAGGAAATGAAACTGGATATCAGGCGTTTTTTCCATCCGGTCACCCCACCAGAAGCCGCCGGCTTCAACAATGTTGGACGCCACCGGGCCCTTGCCGAACAGAGCGTATTCGAGGCCCGCGACCGCCTGCCAACGCTTCTTCTTGTAGCGGTCGATGCCATACGGTCCGTTGAGTTCGGCGACGACATCGACATCCATGTGATCATGGAGGTTCTGGCCGACGCCGCCTAGGTCTTGGATCACCTTGATGCCATGCCTGCCGAGATGCGCCGCCGGGCCGATGCCGGACAGCATCAAAAGCTTGGGTGAGCCGATGGCACCGGCGGTGACGATAACCTCACGCTCGGCGCGCAGCAATTCGGTGCGGCCGTTGGTGATGATCTCGACGCCGATGGCGCAGCCATTCTCGACAACGATGCGGCTGGCGGTTGCGTCGGTGCGCAGCGTCAGGTTCTTGCGGCTCAGCGCGGGCTTAAGATAGGCGACCGCCGTGCTGCTGCGCTTCCCGTTGCGCGTCGTCGTCTGATAAAAGCCGACGCCTTCCTGCTGGCCTGCATTGAAGTCGGCCCTGAAGGGAAGACCCGCCTGCTGCGCCGCCTTGACGAAGACGCGGGACAGCGGATGCGGCGTGCCGCTGGAGACGCCGAGCGGACCTTCGGTGCCGTGTTGCGGATCGGCGAAGGTGTCGTTGCCCTCGGAGCGGCGGAAATACGGCAGCACGTCGGCGTAGCTCCAGCCCACGCAACCTTCGTCGGTGGACCATCCATCATAGTCCTGCGGGCAACCCCGGGTGAACACCTGGGCGTTGATCGAGGAGCCGCCACCGAGAACGCGCGCCTGCGGATAGATCATGACGCGGCCATCGATCGCTTGGCCGGGGGCAGTGTCATAACCCCAGATCAGCGGCCCTGCCGTCATCTTGAAGAAGCCGACGGGCAGATGGATGTAGCGGTCGGTGTCGGGCGGGCCGGCCTCCAGCAGGACAACGGACAGGTCCTGATCCTCGCTCAGCCTGGCGGCGAGAATGCAACCGGCCGAGCCGCCGCCGACAATGATGTAATCCGGCATTCCCGCTCCCTTGCATGGGCGACGTCATTGCCCTGCTCTCCTGCGGACCACGATCGCAAGTCGCTTGTGCCGCGTCAAGAGAAAGGGTATGGTTATCGTGTTGAAGGGTTGTCGTACAAGTGGAGGAACTTGGCAATCCCCCGATCGGAGGTCGCGCTCCCCGCGCAAGCCGCCGGGCGGGAAGCAGATTTCAATCGGGAGGTTCGATAATGAGGAAGAGTTTTACGCTTTCCGGCCCGGTCAGCCGCCGGATGCTGATGATGGGCGCCGCAACTGGAGTGGCCGCGCTGGCCATGCCGAGGGTCTTGCGGGCCGAGGCAAAGCCGACGCTGGTAACGTCGATCCGTTCGTTGTCCAATCCTTACCATGCCGTATGGAAGACCGGCGCCGAGGCTTACGCCAAATGGGCCGGGCTTGAACACGTCACGCTGGTTTCGGAAGGCAACAGCGAGAAAGGGATAGCCGACATCAAGGCGATGCTGGCCAAGACCGGCGGCAACATGGTGCTCAATTCCGACCCCAACGATACGCCCGATGCGCGCCCGATCGTCGAAGCCTGCGCCAAGGCCGGCGCCTATGTCGTGACGCAATGGAATAAGCCGGCGGACCTGCATCCCAAGGACTTCAACCCGAACTATGTTTCCCACATCGAGTTTGACGGCATCGAAAGCGGCAAGACCATCGCCGAGATCCTATTCAAGACCATCGGCGGCAAGGGCGGCATCGTCGCACTTGGCGGCCTGATCTCGACTACGGCGGCGATCGAGCGCAAGAAGGGACTCGACGCCGCACTCGCCGCCAATCCGGACATCAAGCTGCTCGACTTCCAGGTCGCCAACTGGAAATCGACCGAGGCCTTCGACCTGATGGGAAATCTGCTCACCCGCTTCGGCGACGACATCAAGGGCATCTGGGCCGCCAATGACGACATGGGCTCCGGCGCACTCGAGGCGTTGCGCGCCGAGAACCTCGCCGGCAAGGTGCCGATCGTCGGCGTGGACGGCATCAAGACGGCGGTTGACGCGGTGCGCACCGGCGAGTTCGCCTGCACCGTCACCTCGGATCCGTTCTGGCAGGGCGGCATGGGACTCGCCATCGGCTACAATGCCAAGATCGGCAAGTTCGACCCGGTCAAGGAACCGCCGGAGCATCGCGAATTCTACGGCAAGGCGGTGCTGATCTCGCACGACAATGTCGAGGAATACTACAAGACCAATATCGACGCCAAGCCGGACATCGATTGGAACGATCTGTGGGGTCGGGTGACTGGAGCCATCCGGACCTGACCGCGATTGCGGGCCGCTGCTCCCTGGCGGCCCGCTTCCTTTTACAGGCGTCGTGCGTCCTATGTGGGTCGGCGACTGTTACAAGCAGAGGGTAAGCGGTTTCTTGACAATCCATACAGAACCCCTGAAGTCCGTTTCGGACATCGAGCGGACGACGCTTATGACATTCCTCTCCGGCCGCATCGCCACTGTGTTCGGTGGCAGGCGCTGGCGCAGCCTGGCGCCGCTGGCGGTGCTGATTGTGCTGTGCGTGCTGATCGCCATTGCCAATCCCAATTTCATCGAATTGCGCAATCTGGTGCGTCTCGCCAACTCGGCCGCCGTGCCGCTGACGCTGGCGATGGGGCTTACCTTCATCATCCTCATGGGCAGCATCGACCTTTCGGTCGAAGGCACGCTGTCGGTGGCGGCGATGGTGGTCGTGCTGCTTGCCGCCAATGACAGCAATGGCAACGACTATGGCTGGTGGGCGGTGCTGGCCGCGGTCGCCGCCGGTACCGCCATGGGTTTCATCAGCGGTCTCGTCCAGACCATGTTGCGCATCCCCTCGTTCATGGCGACACTGGGCATGTGGTTCATCGGCCTTGGCCTGTCGGTTTACATGCTCGGCGGCTCGGCGATCCGGCTCAACGACGCCTCGATCCGCGACCTGGCACTCACCCGCTTCCTCGGCCTGCCGCTGGCGGTGTGGGTCGCGACCGGAGCGTTCCTGCTTGCCGCTGTCATCCAGTATCACACCAAGCTCGGGCGCCACATCCTGGCCATCGGCGGCGACGAGGACGTCGTCAAGCTCTCCGGTGTCAACGTGGTACGGGTGCGCATCACCGCCTTCGCGCTGGCCGGTTTTTTCTTCGGCATCGCCGGCGTCCTTGCCGCGGCCCAGCTCGGCCAGTCGCATGCGGTCATTGGCGATGGAAGGCTGTTTGCCGCGGTCACCGCCGTGGTTGTCGGCGGCACGGCGTTAACCGGCGGCGAGGGTGGCGTCGTCAACACGCTGATTGGCGTTCTGATCGTCACCGTGCTTGCCAATGGCATGATCCTGCTCGGCATTTCGCCCTACATTCAGCAGACTGTGCAGGGCCTGATGATCATCGCCGCGGTTGCGCTGTCGCTCGACCGCGTCCGCCTCAAGATCGTCAAGTGAACGCCATGCTGAGCGCATCGGGCATCATCAAGAACTTTCCCGGCGTCCAGGCGTTGCGTGACGTCAGCATCGAGGTCCGGCCGAACGAAGTGGTCGGGCTGATCGGCGAGAACGGCGCCGGCAAGTCGACGCTGATGCGGGTGCTCGCCGGCAGCTATCGGCCGGATGGCGGCAGTCTCACCCTCGACGGCGAGCAGCTTCGCATGCGCAATCCGCGCGAGGCGGCACGGCATGGCATCGGCATGGTGTTCCAGGAACAATCGCTGGTGCTCAATTTGACGGTAGCCGAAAACATCTATCTCGGCGAGGAAGACCGCTTCACCCGTCTTGGCATCGTCAAATGGCGCGCCATGAACGCGGCGGCGCGCCGCCAGCTCGGCAAGATCGGCATCGATATCGATGTTACCCAACGCATCTCCGAGCTCACCTTTGCCGCGCGCCAGATGGTGGAACTCGCCAAGGCGTTGACCCTGGAAGAGATGGTCGAACGACCGTTGCTCATCCTGCTCGACGAGCCGACCTCCGTGCTCAACGCCGCCGACATCGAGGTGCTGTTCGCACGCGTGCGTTCGCTCAAGTCCCGCGCCAGCTTCGTCTTCGTCTCGCATCGCCTCGACGAGGTGCTGGCGATCTCCGACCGCGTGTACACCATGAAGGACGGTGCGGTCGTCGCCGAGCATCGCGCGGCTGACGTCACCGTGCCGGAGCTGCACGAGATCATGGTCGGGCGCGGGCTGCAGGCCGAATATTACCGCGAGGCCCGCCAGCAGGCGCCGCGCGAGACGGTCATGGTCGAGGCAAAAGGGTTGGGGGCGGGCGGCGCCTATCATGGCGTCGATCTCAAGATCAGGGCCGGCGAGATCGTCGGCATTGCCGGCGTCTTCGGCTCCGGCCGCGAGGAAGTCACGCGCACCATCGGGGGTTTCCTCCAGCATGATGCCGGCGAAATGAAAATCGCCGGCGATTCCGTGCGCTTCGGCTCGCCGGAACCGGCCGTGCGAAAGGGCATCGGCTATGTGCCGCGCGAGCGGCGGCTTGAGGGGCTGGTGATGTTCCTGTCGATCGCCGAAAATATTTCACTCGCCGATCTCTCAAGTGTCATGCGCCATGGCGCCATCGACTATGCCAAGGAGCGCCGGCTTGCCGCCGACTGGATCAGGCGACTGCGCATCAAGGCGCCTAGTCCCGATGCCGCCTGCCGCAAGCTCAGCGGCGGCAACCAGCAGAAAGTGGTGCTGGCGCGCTGGATGACGGCGGGCTCGCGCATCCTCGTGCTCGACCACCCAACGCGTGGCCTCGACGTCGGCGCCAAGGAGGAGGTCTACGAACTGGTCCGCGATCTCTCCGCGCAGGGCGTGGCGATCCTGCTGATTTCCGACACGCTGGAGGAAACCATCGGCCTGTCGCACCAGGTGCTGGTGATGCGCGACGGTGAGATCACCGCACGTTTCGACGCCAGCCCGGGACACAAGCCGAACCAGGTCGAACTTTTGCGGGCGATGGTGTGAGGCAGGCCGATGAATAGAGCTTTTTCCCCCAAGAGGCTGTTGGACGGCAAGTGGACGCAAGGTGCTATTCCGCTGGTCCTGCTTGTCGGCCTGCTGCTGATCATAGAGGTCGCAGCGCCCGGCTTTCTCACCGGCGAGACCGTGTCCCTGCTGTTCGCCAACACCGCCGTGCTGTTCATCCTGGCGACGGGCGTCACCTTCGCCATCCTGCTCGGTGGCATCGACCTGTCGATCCAGGCGGTCGCTTCGCTGGCGAGTGTGATCCTGGCGCAGTTGCTGCCCTCGCTCGGCCTCGCCGCCTTTCCGTTGGCAATCCTGTCCGGTCTCGCCTTCGGAGCGCTGAGCGGCATCGTCCATGTCAAGCTGCGCGTGCCGTCTTTCGTGGCGACGCTGGCCACCGGTGGCGTGGTCACCGGCATCGCGCTATGGGTTTCCGACGGCCGTGCCATCACCATCGAGGAAGGCGGTCGCGAAAACACCGCCTGGATCAACGCCACGGTCGGGGGACTGCCGGTGGTCGTTCTGATTTCGGCGGTCATCGGCATCGCCAGCTTTCTCGCGCTGCGCTACACGCGCTTTGGCCGCCAGGCGATTGCCGTCGGTGCTGGCGAGCCGGCCGCCTGGGCGGCGGGCATCAATGTCGACCGCACCAAGATCATCGCCTTCGCCGCCTCCGGTATGCTGGCCGCGGTCGCCGGCGTGGTGCTGGCAGCGAGACTGTCGAGCGGCTCGCCGGTTCTGGCCAACCAGTTGCTGCTGCCGGCCATTGCCGCCGTCATCGTCGGCGGCAGCGCCATCACCGGCGGGCTGGGCGGCGTTGCCCGCACGGCGGTCGGCGCGCTGATCATCTCGATCGTGCGCATCGGCATGACTTTCATCGGTGTCAACATCTTTCTGGAAAACATGGTGTTCGGATCGGTGCTCATCGCCGCCGTCGCCATCACCATCGACCGCAGCAAGATCGCGGTCATCAAGTGACAGCTCGATCCGCACCGCCTCCCAAGCAAGCGCGGACCGGACGGGGTCGCATCACAAGCCCGATGCGACCCCGCCCGATCAGGTCACTACATGGTATCGAGGCCGATCAGTTCGATCTTGTAGCCATCCGGGTCCTCGACGAAAGCGATATGGGTGGTGCCATGCTGCATCGGCCCGGGCTTGCGCGCGATCTTGGCACCGCGCTTCTCGATCTCGGCGCAGACGGCATAGATGTCATTGACGCCAAGCGCCAAATGGCCGAAGCCAGTGCCGATTTCGTAAGGCTCCTCGCGACCCCAGTTCAGCGTCAGCTCGACGACGGCCTCGGTCTCTTCCGGCCCATAGCCAACAAAGGCGTTGGTGAACTTGCCGCCGGGATAGTCGTCCCGGCGCAGCAAGGTCATGCCGAGAACCTCGGTGTAGAAGGCAATCGACTTGTCGAGGTCGAGAACCCTGATCATGGTGTGCATATAGCGAAAGCCCGGGGCGTCGCTCATTGGAAAAGTCCTCCGAATTCAGTGGTTCGCTGGCCTGATCATCCACATCGAACGGTCGGCGGGACCACGGCCTCGCTTGATGTTCTAAATCAGGGTTGTATGATAACACGACAAGAATGGTGATTGTCCAGTCGTTTTCCCGGAAGGGTCAGAGTCAATTCATGAATGTCGTGCCACCCATCTCCAAATCGCTGATCGCGGCACTTGCCGGCGTGCTGCCGAATGGCGGGCTGGTGACCGCAAGCCAGGATCTGGCGCGCTACAGCCGCGACTGGTCGGGTGACCATTTCGGCCGCCCGCTGGCGGTCGCACGACCGGCCTCGGTCGAGGAGATGTCGGCTCTCATGCGCCATTGCCACGCGCAGCGCATTCCAGTCGTGCCGCAAGGCGGCTTGACCGGTCTTGTCGGCGCGGCAGTGGCAGCGGATGGCGGTGAAATCGTCATCTCACTGGAGCGCATGAACAGGATCCGCTCGATCAGCCCGATCGACTTCGCCATGGTGGTCGAAGCCGGCTGCATTCTCGAGGTCGCCAAGCGCGCCGCCGAGCAGAGCGATTGCTTGCTGCCGATCACCTTCGGGGCACAAGGAAGCTGCCGCATCGGCGGCAATGTCGCCACCAATGCCGGCGGCTTCAACGTGCTGCGCTACGGCATGACGCGCGACCTGGTGCTTGGCCTGGAAGTGGTTCTGGCCGACGGCCGGATCTGGAACGGGCTGAAGGTGCTGCGCAAGGATAATCGCGGTTACGATCTCAAGCAGATCTTCATTGGCTCGGAAGGCACGCTCGGCATCGTCACCGCAGCCGCGCTGAAACTCTTCCCCAAGCCGACGCAGATCGAAACCGCGCTGGTCGGACTGCGATCGGTCGAGGATGCGATGGCACTCTATGCGCGGGCGCGGCGCGACTGCAGCGACCTTCTGACTGCCTTCGAACTGATCCTGCGCGGCGGTATCGAAATCACGATGCGCGAGGGCGTGGACTTTCCCGATCCGCTGAGCAAGGCGTACCCGGCCTATGTGCTGATCGAGGTTTCTTCCGGCGGGCTGATCGACCTGTCCGACATGCTTACGGGCTTTCTCGGTGGCGTTACCGATATTGTCGAAGACGGCATCGTGGCATCGACGCGGGCGCAGGCAGAGCGGTTGTGGCTTTATCGCGAGATCATGGTCGAGCGCCAGGGCCGCGGCGGCCGCTATCTGCGCACCGACGTTTCGGTGCCGATCTCGGAACTCGCCGATTTCGTCACCGATGCACTGGCAGCCCTGGAGGAAGTGCGCCCGGACGCGCTTGCCGTGACCTACGGCCATGTCGGCGACGGCAACATCCATCTCAATGTCGTGCCGCCGGAAGGCATGGCCCCCGAAGCGGTGGAGCATTTGTTCGAAGAGGCGGAGGCGGTGATCTTTGCCGTCGTCGACCGCTATGGCGGCTCGATCAGCGCCGAGCATGGCATCGGCAGGGTCAAGCAAAAGGCGTTCCTCGAGCGGATCGATCCGGTGACCCTCGACCTGGCGGCGGGCATCAAGGAGGCGTTTGATCCGCGTCACATTCTCAGCAACGGCCGCATCCTGGCAGCCAACGCCGATCATGGTCTATAGGTGAGCGATGACGCTGAAACTCGACAAGGTCAATCGCGGTCCGCATCTCTCCACCCTGGTTGCGAGTTCGATCTCGCGCGAGATCGCGCAGGGGCGCCTCAAGCCCGGCGATCAACTGCCGACCGAGCAGGCGCTGGCGACCACGTTCGGTGTCAGCCGCAACGTCGTGCGTGAGGCGATCGCGCGGCTGCGCTCGGAAGGCCGCATCTGGTCGCAACAGGGGCGCGGCGCCTTCGTGGTGGAAAGCAACAACCCGACGGTGCTGACCATCGACTACGAAGCCCTGCAGCGGGCCGACTCGTTCCGCAACCTGTTCGAACTGCGCGGCATACTCGAGGTGCAGGCGGCCGCCCTTGCCGCGAAGCGCCGCAGCGAAGCCGATCTCACCGCCATGGGCGATGCGCTCGCCGGTATGCGCGCGGCGCCCTATGGCAGTGTCGCCTGGCTGCGCAGCGATCTCGAGTTCCACCGCACCGTCGCGGAGGCGACGCGCAACGCCTATATGGGCCAGTTCCTGGTTTTCGTTTCCGAGCGTGTCCGCGAAAGCATTCTTGCCGCCGGCAACCGGCAGAAATCCGACGACATGGCACGCATCACACTCGGCGAGCACGAGCGAATCCTGGCCGCTATCCGCGCCGGGGATGTTCAGGCGGCAGAAACGGCGATGCGCGATCATCTCGCAGGTGCGGCCCTGCGTGTTGGACTGCATGATGAGGCAGTTGCAGAGCCAGCACCTTCCTTGCGGCACAAGAGACTGAGGAAGGCTATCCGCAAGCAAGCCGCCGGATAACGCTGCGCACCGCCCGCGCCTTGAGCAATTCCAGGAAAGTGCAGTTTTCCGTCCGGAGTGCGTAGCACAAACAGTTAGAGCGGGTCGGCGATTCCGTCAAACGCTGAACCGCTCTGGCCGGTTCACGCCTCCGGCGGTTCGACCAGCGAGACGCCGTTCAGGCCGGCGATGATATCGGACAAAGCCGGCACGAATTTCTCGCCATGGCCGGTTGCAACAGCGGTGGCGAAGCCATTGCGCACTGAGGCGCCGATCGGGTTGGCAACGCCCGCCGCCTGGGCGAAAGAGGCCAGATAGGTCATGTCCTTGAGCGCATTGACGATGGCAAAACGCTGCGCGTTCTCGTTGCGGTTCAGCACGAAATCGAAGAAGGCCTGGTAGAAGCCGCAATCCATGCGGCTGCCCGAGATGACGCTGTTGAAGACCTGCGGCGTCAGTCCGGCCTTGACGCCAAGCGTCAGCGCTTCCGAATAGATGGCGGAGTAACCCATCGAGACGAAATTGTTGAGCAGCTTCATTGTGTGGCCGCTGCCGATCGGGCCGGTGTGCACGATGCGCGCGGCAAAGGCCTCGAGCACCGGCCGAGCCCGGGCAACGGCCTCGGCCGACCCTCCGACCATGACGTCGAGCTTTGCTTCGGCCGCCTCCTTGGGTGTGCGCGCCAATGGCGCGTCGATCAGCATCACACCTTGCGCGGCGAGTTTGCCGGCAAGTGCTGTCGTCGACGACGGGTTGGACGTCGAGCAGTCGATGACCAGCAGCGGCTTGCCGGCAGCGGCCAAGCCATCCGGCTTTTTCACCAGCATTTCGACCTCTCGCGAGCCGGTGACGCACAGAATGACGATGTCGCAGGCGGCGGCGAGATCGCGCGGACTTGCCGCTTCGACGGCACCCGAAGCAATCAACCGGTCGGCGGCATCGCGGCTGCGATGGACGCAGACCGTCAGGGGCCAGCCCTTTTGCAACAAATTCGCGGCCATGCCCGAGCCCATGCTCCCCAGTCCGATGAAACCAATGCGTTCTTTCATGCAATCCTCCAACCACGGCCCGCGCCTGTGGGCCGTATTTCCTCACCTTGCGGCGAACACCCGTCGATGCAATCCTTCACCGAAGAATCGAACAGGGGCTGTTTGCCGCGATGGCCGATAATGAGAGCATGCTTTTCGACGCCATACCGCAGGCGCCGAACCTGCGGACCGGACTGGTAAACACGCTGATCGCGCAGATTGAATCCGGTGATCTTGCGCCGGGCCAGCAACTGCCAACCGAACAGGAGATCGTCGCCGCCACGGGTGTGAGCCGCACCGTGGTACGCGAAGCGCTTGCCGCGTTGCGCGCCCGGGGCCTTATCACCACGCGTCAGGGCCTCGGCGCTTTCGTTGCCAAGGACCCGCCGCCGCGGACCTTTTCCATTCTGCCTGACGATCTCGAATCGATCGACGAGGTGCTGCGCGTGCTGGAATTGCGCATGGGTATCGAAGTCGAGGCGACCGGCCTCGCGGCGAAACGGCGAAGCGACAGTGCGCTCGAGCAAATGAGCTCGGGGCTTGACGCGCTGGAGGTGGCGGTGCGTGCCGGAGGGTCTGGGTCGGAAGAGGATTTCGCGTTTCACCGCGCCATTCTCGCGGCGACGCAGAACGCCAATTTCACCCGGCTGTTCGACGCGTTCGGCAGCGCCATGATCCCGCGCCAGTGGACCCGCCTCGACCAGATGACCATTCCCGAACGGGAGACATATCTGGCCAGGATGCAGCATGAGCATCGCGCCATCCTCGCCGCCATCGAGGCCAAGGACGTCAACGCCGCCCGCCGCGCCATGCGCAGCCACCTGACCAAGAGCTACGCCCGCTTTGAAAAGCTGCGTGACGGCGCGAGCCATGACTGAGTGCTCGCTCATACCACCGCTTCCGCCATGCCACCGAGATAGAGTTCCCGCATCAGCGACATGTCGCGCAATTCCGCGATCGGCCCCGAGACGACGATGCGGCCGTTCTGCATGAGATAGCCGCGCGAGGCGACGGCGAGGGCGAGGCCGGCATTCTGCTCGACCAGCAGCACCGAAGCCCCGAATCGCTCGCCGATGCTGAGAATGATCGCCTTGATCTCCTTGACCAGCAACGGTGACAGGCCAAGCGACGGCTCATCGAGCAACAGCACGCGCGGCCTCGTCATCAGCCCGCGCGCTATCGCCAGCATCTGTTGCTGGCCACCACTGAGCGAACCGCCCTTGTCGCGCCGCTTGGTAGCGAGGATCGGGAAGAAGCCCAGCATGGTTTCGAAATCGGCTTCGACGGCGACACCGTCACGGCGCGAATAGGCGCCGAGCCGAAGGTTCTCCTCGACTGTCATGTCGACGAAGATCTTTCGCCCTTCCGGCACCAGGACGACACCGCGTCGGGCCATGACATCTGCGGCTAGCCCGGTCACCTCCGCGCCATCGAAGGAGATGGTGCCGGCGCGCGGCCGGACCAGCCCGGCGATCGCCTTGAGCAGCGTCGACTTGCCTGCACCGTTGGGCCCGAGGATGGTGACGATCTCGCCCTCGGTCAACGTCAGTGAGACGCTGCGATTGACGACCGTCGGCCCGTAGCCGGTGACGACTTCGGAAACAGCGAGCAGGCTCACAGATCGCCCCCCAGGTAAACTTCCAGCACCTTGGGATCGGCAAGCACCGCCTCGGTCGGTCCGTCTGCGATCTTGGAGCCGAAATCGAGCACGGCAAGCCGTCGGCACAACATCTTCATCAGCTTCATGTCATGGTCGATGACGCAGACAGTGATGCCATGGCCGGGCAGCTGGCGGACAAGCCCCACCAGCGCCGTGGTTTCGCGATCGTTCAGGCCGGCAGCCGGCTCGTCGAGCAGCAGCAGCGACGGCCGCGTGGCGAGTGCGAGCGCGAGGCCAAGAAGGCGCAAGCTCCCGAACGGCAACACGCCGGCCTTTTCATCTGCTAGCGCGCTCAATCCGACGAAGTCGAGCAGTGCCTGCGGTGCCGGCCACGGACTGGTTGTGCCAGCCGCCCTCGCATGCTCGCCGGCGATCTGGACGTTCTCCAGCACGCCAAGGCCGGCAAACGCCATTGCCTGCTGGAAGGTATAGCCAATGCCGGCCCGCGACACGGCGTGCGGCGCCAGGCCGGTGATGTCCTGTCCGTGGAACAGCACCTTGCCGCCGCTCGCCCTGTGGACGCCGGTCACCACGTTGAACAGCGTCGTCTTGCCGGAGCCGTTCGGACCGACGACGCCGAGGATTTCGCTTTCTTCAATGGTCAGATCGACGCCCGCCAGCGCGGTGACGCCGCCGAACTGCTTGCTGAGGCCGCTGATCGCCAGCACAGGGCTCATCGGCGCGCCTCCGATGGCCGTGCATGGCGCTCTTGGGTTTCCTGTCCCGGCTTGGCCGCGAAGACCCCGCGAAGCGCCCGCACGATGCCGCCGATCAGGCCATCGGGCAGCAGCATGATGACTGCAATCAGGCAGACGCCATAGACGATGCGCGATTGGACCGGGTCGAGATTGAGCACTTCCGGCAGGAAGGCGACCAGCACGCCGCCGGCAAGCGGTCCCTCGATCAGGCGGGCGCCGCCGATCATGACCATGAGCGCCAGATAGATGCTCGGGAAGGAAGAGAACTGCGTAGGCGAGATGTGGCCGAGAAAATAGGCGAGCAGCACGCCGGAGATGCCGGCAAAGATGCCGCTGACCACGAAGGCGCCGATCTTGTGCCGGCCGACATTGATGCCGAGCGAGGCGGCAAGTTTCTCGTTCTCTCTGATCGCGCGCAACGTACGGCCATAGGACGAGTTGATAATCGCCCAGCTCGCCACTGCCGCGGCAGCGACGAACGCCACCACCATCAGATAGTAGCGCGTCAGGTCACCCATGTCGGCCCCGAACAGGGTGACATGCCCGACCAGATCAAGCCCGGTGGCAGCGCCTGTGTAGTCGCCGCCATTGGTGAGCACGATTGTAAGCAACTGGCCGAAGGCGAAGGTCATGATGACGAAGTGGTGGCCGCCAACCCGAAGCGAGGGAATGCCGACGATCGCTGCAAACACTGCGCTGGCAAGCGCTGCCACCGGCAGCGCCAGCCAGAAGCCGATGCCGAAATCGCGCGCCAGGATCGCCGCCGCATAGGCGCCAACGCCGACCAGTGCTGCGTGCCCCATCGACAGGATGCCGGTCTGACCGAACAGCACGGACAGCCCGTAGAGCGCGATCACGTTGATCCCGGCAGAGATTGCCAGCGACAGGAAGCGGTTGCTGGGCGAGAACAAGGGCACGAGCGCGATCAGCGCGAGGACAACCACAACCGGTAGCAGCGAGCGCAAGGACTTGAAGGTGGAATTCGTGCGATCAGCGTGAAGCTCCTGCTCTGCGGTCATGATGCGATCCTGGGTCCGCTGGTGCCGCCGAACAGACCATGTGGGCGAACGATCAGGACCAGGATCATCAGGGCAAAGGAATAGGCATCGGTCCATTGCGAGAAGCCGTAGCCGGCACTGAAGCCTTCGACGACGCCGAGGATGAGACCAGCGGCTACGGCGCCATAGATGTTGCCGAGACCGCCAATCAACGCGACGGCGAAGCCCTTCATGACCATCGTGCCGCCGGTGAAAGGCGTGATCGGAAACAGCGCGATCAGCAGCGCGCCGCCAAGTCCGGCAAGCGCGCTGCCCAGCACGAACACGCCGGTAATGTAGCGACGCACCGGAATGCCCATCAAGGCCGCGGTATCGCGGTCCTCGACGCTGGCACGCAGCGCCCGGCCGTAACGGCTTGCCGTAACCATCCTGAAGCTCAGGGCCACCACGGCAATAGCGATCAGGATCACCATGACGCGAACGGAGGCAATGCGCACGCCGCCAACATCCCACACAGTGGTCAGCGGGCGCGGAATGCTCTTCTGATTGGGGTTCCACAGCAGCACGACGACATGCTGCAGCACGACGATGAGGCCAAGCGAGACGATGAAGCCGTTGGTCGGCCGCTCCAGAGTGAAGCGGAACAGGCCACGCTCGAGGATGTAGCCCATCGCTCCAACCGCCAGGATCGCCAGCACGACCGCCACCGGAAAGCCGAGGCCAGCGCTGACGGCGAGCCAGGTGACGATGCCGCCGATCATCAGGAATTCGCCATGGGCGAAGTTGATGATGCCGGTCAGGCCGAAGATCAGCGTCACGCCGATGGCGATGAGCGTGATCACGCTGGCGATCGAGAGACCGTTGAGGATCTGCTGTATGAAAATGTCCACGGCTGGCGTCCACTGTCGATGTGAGGCCGGTGATCAGGTCCTGCCTTGATTAGAAGCTGGCGTTCAACGAACTGGGCGGTCGACGGCGCTTGCGCGCCGCCAACGGTTGGCAAGTCAGCTCTTGGGCGCTTCAGCCGGCGGCTGCTGCATGGAACAGGAGATGGCGCCACCAGGTGCCGCCGCGCAGACCTCGGTGGCATGGGTGACCTGGTGAGTCGGATTGAACGTCAGGTCGTCCGAGACGACGCCCTGGTGGTGGAGCGCCAGCAGCGCCTCGACCGTCTTGTCCGGGTCGAAGCTGTCGGCCTTCTCCCAGGCTTCGGCGAGGAAATGGACATAGTCGTGGTAGAGCAGCGACACCGACGAGGTCACGCCATGAGGAGCGCCGGCCGCAAAATAGGCATCGAAATAGGCCTTGGCTTTCGGGTTGGATGACTCACCCCAGCAGACCGGAACGCAGCTCATCGCCACCGGCACGTCGGCTGTCAGTGCCTTTTCCTTCCAGATGCCGGGGTCGACGCCGAACAGGAAGTAGCTCTTGGCGGCACCCAGTTCAAGCGCTTGCGGCAGTGCCGTCAGCGTTGAATCGCCATTGTACCAGAAGTGGATGATATCCGGGTTGAGGCTCTTGGCACGGGTCAGGAACGGCGAGAAGTCGGTTGTGTCAGGCGGGTAGAAGATGATGTCGGGAACATCCTGCCCCTCGGCCTTGAGCGCCTTGTAGTAGTAGGACGACAGGAACTGACCGGTCGCGTCGTTGCCGACGATCATGACGGACTTCTTCGGACGATAGCCAAGCAAGGGCTCGAGAAGCGTGAGGACGCCTCGCGCGGTCGATCCGGACCGCTGGAATTCCTGCGGCTCGGACTGGAAGAGGTAGTGGTCCTCGCCGCCCGGCTTGACCGAGTCCGGCGTCAGTATTTTCGCCAGCGTCGAATTGCCGGCGAAATGGATGATCTTGGCCGGCTGCGTGATCTTGGCCATGGCCAGCGTGAAGTCATGGGTTTCCGACCCGAAGATTGCCTGCACCTTCACATCGCGCACCAGCTCCTGGGTGGCAGCGATGGCGGTCGCGATGTCGGTGCGGTCGTCACGCTTGACCATTTCCAGCTTGTAGGTCTTGCCGCCGACCTTGATGCCGCCGGCGTCGTTGATCTGCTTGACGGCAAGGCCGACGCCCGCCGGCAACGTATGGCCGGCGGAAACGAACGAGCCTGACTCCGCCGCGACGACTCCGATCTTGACGATATTGTCTTCGGCGAATGCTGGATGAGCAAGCGCGCCAAGGCACAAGGCGGCCGACGCGCCCATTTTCAGAACGGTTTTCAATTTGAGATCCTCCCGACTCCAAATAATTGCAGTCTTACCGGGTTGTCATACAACCCTGTTATCTGGTAAATCCTACGAGCGGGAATGTCAATCGCGCTGCCATGCGATAAGGCGGCCCGTCGATCAGGACTCACCACCGAGCCGCAGTTAGGAAACAGGGTATGCAGTCACGGAAATTCGGCCGCACCGGCATCGGCGTCAGCGAGATCGGTTTCGGTTCATGGGCGATCGGGGCCGCCTGGGGCGAGGTCAATGACGACGATGCTGTTGCCGCCCTCCATGCCGCCCTCGACGCCGGCGTCACCTTCATCGACACCGCCGATGTCTATGGCGACGGCCGTTCCGAAAAGCTCATCGCCAGGGTGATGAAGGAGCGCGGCGGTGAGCGGCCATTCATTGCCACCAAGGCCGGAAAGCGACTGCCGACGCAGACGGTCGAGGGTTTCAGCCAGCAAAACCTTGCCGACTGGATTGATCGTAGCCTCAGATATCTGGAGGCCGACACGCTGGATCTCGTGCAGCTGCATTGCCCGCTGACCGATCTCTATTATCATCCGGAAGTGTTCGAGCGGCTTGACCGGCTCGTCGAGCAAGGCAAAATCCGTAACTACGGCGTCAGCGTTGAGCGCGTCGAAGAGGCGCTGAAGGCGATGCAGTACCCCGGCGTCGTCAGCGTGCAGATCATCTTCAACGCTTTCCGCCAACGGCCAGCGGAATTGTTCTTCGACCTGGCGAGAAAGAACAATGTGGCGATCATCGCCCGCGTCCCGCTGGCAAGCGGTTTGCTGTCGGGCAAGTTCAAACCCGACACCAAATTCGAGGCGACGGACCATCGCCTGTTCAACCGCAACGGTGAAGCCTTCGACGTCGGCGAGACTTTCTCGGGCGTGCCCTATGAAGTCGGACTGGCGGCGGTCGAACGCGTCCGGCCGCTTGTCTCAGACGACATGACAATGGCCAAATTCGCGCTACGCTGGATCCTGATGTTCGATGCGGTCACCGTGGTCATTCCCGGTGCGCGCAATCCGGCGCAGGCCCGTTCCAATGCCGAGGCCGCGGAGCTTCCGCCGCTGTCGGCCGACATCATGGGCAAGATCCGCGATATCTACGACCAGGACCTCAAGCCCTATGTGCATTACCGCTGGTGATGAAACCCGGCAAGCCTTATCAATTCACGGCGCAACGGACCCGATGACTGAGGCAAGCGTATTCAGAATGTTCATTGCCCCCCATTAGCTTTTGCCCGCCGTGAAGGGGCTCCGATTGAACTGCACCCGGTCTTCAAGACGCGATGAACACCTGGTTCACCTGGCAAAAAGACGAAAAATTATTTGGCTCTTGATCTGGCTTCAGGGTTTGTTCGGCGAGCTAAATGTTCATACGTGGTCTGCCAAGGGTCGCTCTCGGACGATCGTTCCTCGCCGATCCAATGGAAGCCGTTGGCGGTGATCTCAGTGAAACGCCATCGGGTTTTCAAACCGCGCGAGTCCTCGCCGAGCTGGACAATGTCCTTACCCTCGGCCCGCCCGATCTGGCGCGAGTAATCTTGGTTGAGCGGGTCGTTCCAGATGATGTGCCAGCCATCGATCCCGGGATCGTAGATGCGCAAAGTCGTACCATACATCGTGGACGGGGCAGGGCGCTTGGGCCTGATCCAAACGTCCTGAATCGCGCGGCCTCCGAGCACCCAGCCAAAATGGCATTCTCCATTCCATTTCTGCATCGTGCCGCCGTCGAGATAGTGGACCGTGTCCATCTCCCAACTTCCGATTAGCCACCCGTAGAGGTCCATGTCTTTCGCTCGGCCGGCCGGGGGCCCTTCGGATCCGAGAGCGGTCAGAAAGCGAGAAATCGTCATTGCCACACTGCCTCTCGTTTCCAAGGAGACGAACTAAACTGCCAGCGCAGGCCCACCCGCCATTGTTGCGCCCGCCTGCTGCAAGCGCCGCCATGTGGAATTTTGCGACGGAAGCTCGTGGCGGTACCGGAGCATTGCCGCCACAACTTGCAGCGTCGCGGTGCTCCGGGCTTGGGGAAAATTGCTATAATGCCGCCATGAATGAGATCGTTTGCGAACGCGATGACGAGCGGATCCGAAGGCGTCTTCCTATGCTGGTCACGGGGCTTGCTGTGGAACCCAGCGATCGCGTGGATCTCAACCAGCATGCCTTCGTGGGCCAACACAGACACGGATGGAGTATTCACCGGCTTGCTGTCGCCCCTAGAGGCTGCTGTACGATATTCCCAGGCGAAATGCGTCGGACACAGGGGGACAGATGACGAAGCATCGAATCTATTCAGTCAGCGTCGCGAGCGTCTATTCCCACTATGTCGCGAAAGCTGAGAAAAAGGGACGCACGAAAGCGGAGGTCGATGAAATCATCGGTTGGCTGACGGGGTACAGCCAGGAAATGCTCGAGGATCAGTTGGCGAAGAACGCATCTTTTGAGACTTTCTTTGTGCAGGCGCCTCGGATGAATCCATCGCGGTCGCTCATCACGGGAGTAATTTGCGGTATCCGCGTGGAAGACATCCAAGAACCCCTCATGCAGGAAATTCGTTACCTCGACAAACTGATCGACGAGCTCGCCATGGGGCGGACGATGACGAAGATCTTGCGAAATTAGCCAGGTTGGTTGGCTCGATATCGGTTCTCTTGGACCGGATGATCTTAACGGCCTTGCGGTGTCAGCACGGTTCCAGCCGCCGCGGTTCGCGCCCAATAGCTGTTCAATCGCGGCCAGTGCACCGCTACTCGAAGGCGGATATTGGCGGCTTGGAGCTGGTAGCCACGGCGCACCGCAAACAAACTTCAGCCGATCATGGAGGACTTGTGCCTTCGGGCATTCGGCCAGATGTGAGGTTTTGGCAGGTTGTCCATTCGGGCCCGACCGACGAGACTGGAGTTACCACGCTTCAGATTCGTCGGAGGACCCGAATGAATCGAGAGGAGATGGCGCTTGCGGTCATGGAAGGCGGCCTTTCCCAATCCCAAGCAGCGTTGAAGTTCGCGGCGCCGGCGAAGGTCGTGAACCGATGGGTCGAGCGCTACAAGGCCGAAGGCCGTGCCGGCATGCCGACCGCTCGTCGCGGCCCAGGCGCAGTCCGAATGCGAGTGAACGGGCTGTGGCCGATCGGATCGTTACGCTGCGGCGCCAGCGCCTCACGGGCAAGCACATTGCAAGTGGGGTCGCTGTCTCGCCGCGAAGGTGAGCCGGGTGCTGGCGCGGGCCGGACCGTCGCGGCTGAAGGACGTTGAGCCAGCAGAGCCGGTGCGCCGCTATGAGCATGACGAGTCGGGCGACATGATCCACATCGGACGATGTCGGTCACTGAATCGGCGGAGACGCCTGCCTCCTACAGCATTCGGACCAGGGAGATCCAATAAGGAATGCCGAATTTCTGTGAAAAACTGTCGTCATGCTGGATGAAGCCCGTATCGACCAGCACGTTCCTGTCGCCGTGCAAAGTTGCACGATGGCCAACCGTTCTACGTCGCCGTCGAATGGTGCTCCCGCGCATGCAAACGCTGAAATGTGCCCTCGATGCACGCTGCCAATCCAAAGAGATCGGAGGCTGACCATCCGAGCTCCAGCACAGTTTATGTTTCGTTCGCCCCAACCGTATGACGAGCCAGGATATTCCAGCGGTCAAGTTCTGGAGCGTGGCGGTAATCGAGACGTGCGGTGTCTGCTCTTGACTCGGCACATGTATTGATAAATAAATCATATTTAATGTCGATATAAACGACAAGCTGAGGGGCTGGAATGAGGATCACGTCGATCAGCGCGCGCGTGTGCAACGCAGAGATGCGCAATTGGGTGTTTGTCCGGGTCGAGACCGACGAACCCGGTCTCTTCGGCTGGGGCGAGGCGACACTGGAATGGAAAACGCGCGCCGTCGTGGGCGCCCTGGAGGATCTCGAGGCTCTGCTGCTGGGGCAGGACCCTCGCAACATCGAACAGTGCCACCAGATCATGACGCGCCACGGCTTTTGGCGTCTCGGCGTCGAGGGCATGTCGGCCGTCAGCGGCATCGAGATTGCTCTGTGGGACATTCTGGGAAAATCGCTCGGCGTCCCGGTCTGGCGCCTGCTCGGCGGCCAGGTACGCACGCATCTGCGCACCTATACCCATCTCGGTCTCGGGGACATGAAGGCCGTCTACGAAAGCAATTCGGCGGACAGCATCGTCGAACGGGGCCGGATCGTCACGCAGGCGGGCTATGACGCGGTCAAGATCGTCTGCATCCCCTATACGCACTATGTGTCGCCGGCGCGCGACGTCGATGCCGTCGCGGAGATGGTCGGCGCGCTGCGCGAAGCCGTAGGCCCCGCGGTCGACATCATGATCGATTTCCACGGCCGGCCGGCCTCCGTCAATGCAGCGATGGACTATCTGAAAGTCATAGAGCCCGCCCGTATCATGTTCGCGGAAGAGCCGCTGCCGCCGGAAGACATGGCTGGCCTCGCCCATATCACGGCCCGCTCGCCGGTACCGATCGCGTCCGGCGAGCGTCTCATCGGCCGTCGCGAGTTTTCGCACGCCATCGCTGGCCGCGCCTTCCACATCGCGCAGCCCGACATCTGCCACACCGGCGGTCTGCTCGAGACCAAGAAGATTGCCGCCTTCGCCGAAACCGCCGGCATCGGACTGGCGCCGCACAATCCACTCGGACCGCTGGCCGGGGTCGCCGCGCTGCACTTCGGCATTTCGACGCCCAACGTCATCATCCAGGAGGAAATGTCGGGCGCAGTTCCATGGTACGACGATGTGGTGAGCTGGCCGATCAGGCGCCAGCCGGGACGTTGGGACGCCCCCGAACTGCCCGGCCTCGGTGTTACCGTGAACGAAGACGTGATCGCCCGCCACCCGTTCAAGCAGGAGGTGCTGCATGCCCGCAATGCGGTCATGCCGGACGGCACCATCGTGGATTGGTGATCGCCATGACGGGTCGTCTGCAGGGCAGGATCGCGATCGTCACCGGGGCCGGCCAAGGCATTGGCGCCGCCACCGCCACCGCGTTTGCGGCCCAGGGAGCCCGCGTCGTCATTGCCGAGAAGAACACGATGACCGGCGCCGCGGTCGCGCGGGCAATCGCGCAGGCCGGCGGCGAGGCGGTGCTCTGCGAAACCGATGTGACCGACAAACAGTCCGTCACCGACCTGGTGGCGCGCACGCTTGGCTCCTTTGGGAGCGTCGATATACTGGTCAACAATGCCGGGGCCAACGTCTTCCATGAGCCGTTGGAGATGCCCGACAGCGAGTGGGAGCGCTGTCTCAAGCTCGATCTCGAGGCAGCCTGGATCTGCGCCAGGGCGGTGCTGCCCTCGATGCTGGAGCGAGAATATGGTTCGATCGTCAACATCGCCAGCTGCCACGCCTTCCGCATCATTCCACACACTTTCCCCTATCCCGTCGCCAAGCACGCGCTGCTGGGGCTGACGAGAGCGCTCGGCATCGAATACGCGGCGCGCGGCATCCGCGTGAACGCCATCGCGCCGGGCTACATCGAGACGCCGATAGCGGAGGCCTACTGGAACACATTTGCCGATCCGGCAGCGGAAAAGAGGCGCGCCTACGACCTGCATCCGCCCAAAAGGATCGGCCGACCGGAGGAGGTCGCAATGACGGCGGTTTTTCTGGCTTCGGACGAAGCGCCGTTCATCAATGCCGAGACGATCACCATCGATGGCGGACGCTCGGTTCTCTACCACGACTGACGTTCAACCAGGACTGCACAAGGGAGGAAGACATGAATTCGAGACTGACAGCAATCGTGGCCTGCGCCGCACTCGCCACCGGACTTGCCTTGACCGGTGCCACACGTGCCGACGACATCAAGATCGGCTACATCAACAAGATGGGCGAACACCCATGGTTCGTCGCTGAAGTCGGCGGCGCCAAGAAGGCTGCCGAAGCTGCCGGCGCCGCCTTCGTTTCGCAGGACGTCCAGTTCGATGCCAATCTGGCAGTCACCACCTTCGACACCATGGTTGGAGATGGCGTCAAGGGCATCGCCATCGTCGTTCCCGACAAGGCGCTCGGCCCGGTGATCGCCCAGAAGGCGAAGACCGCCGGTATTCCGCTCGTCGCCGTGGACGACGACATCTACTATCAGGACGGGTCGCAGGTTCCATATGTCGGCATGAACGCCCACAACATCGGTGCGCGCGTCGGTGAAGAACTGGCGAAGCTCTACAAAGCCGATGGATGGGCCGGCAAGGAAGTGCGCATCGCGTCCATCGAGGACCGCAAGGCGGACACCTGCATGCAGCGCAACAAGGGCGCCGAGGAGGCCTTCCTCAAGGCGGTCCCTGATTTCAAGCCGAACAACATCATCCGCGTTGCCTATGACAACACCATGGTCAACGCCATCGACGTGATGACCACGACGCTGACGGCCAATCCGAACGTGACCAACTGGATCTTCTACTCCTGCAATGACGATGGCGTTCTGGGCGCCGCGCGCGCCCTGCAAAACGCCGGCTACAAGGCCGATCAGGGTATGGGCATCGGCATTGACGGCAGCCGGGCCTGCGATGCGTTCGGCTCGGCCGAGCCCTCGGCGTTCAGGGGCACGATGTGGCTGAACTCGGCCAATCATGGCGCGCTGGCCGTCAAGCTGCTGCTGGCCGCGATCAAGGACAAGACACCGCTTCCGGTGCAATCCTTCACCGACCCCGAATACATCACGCCTGCCAATTTCGCGTCCGACTACAAGGCCAAACTCTGCCACTGACCAGTCCGATGCGACGGGACCCCCATGGGTCCCGTCGCATGTCCCAGCAATGATCGGGAGCCTGATGTGACGGAAAACGGTTTCTTCGCGCTCGAGCATGTCTCGAAGCGTTTCGGCGTCGTCCAGGCACTCGACGACGTGTCGCTGAAATTCCGGCCTGGCGAACTTTTGGCGCTGGTCGGCGAAAATGGCGCCGGCAAATCGACGATGATGCGTATTCTGGAAGGGGTCTTCAAACCGGATAGCGGCTCGGTCCGGTTCGCCGATGCACCTGTGGTCTTTTCCGAACCGAGAGACAGCCATAACGCCGGCATCCGGGTCATCCACCAGGAGCCGGAGATCGTTCCGAGCCTGACCATCGCGGAAAACATCTTCGTGGGCGAAATGCCAAGAACAGCCGGCGTGTTCCTCGACTGGAAGACACTGGAGGCGCAAGCCGCTCGCGTGCTTGCTGCCTTCGGCATGCAAGCCGACATGCGGCCGCGCCAGCCTTGCGAGACGCTCGGCCCCGCGCAACGGCAGATGATCGAAATCATGCGTGCGGTGCGCGCCGGCGGCCGCCTCATCGCCTTCGACGAACCGACATCGTCGCTGACCGATGACGAAGCGCGGCGGCTTTTCGCGGTCATCCGCAGGTTGCGCGCCGAGGGAACGTCGATCGTCTACATCTCCCACAGGCTGAACGAAATCATCGAGCTCGCCGACCGTATCGTCGTCCTGCGTGACGGCCGTCTCGTCGATGACTCGGCTGCGGCGGGCGCCACCGAGCAGGGCATTGCCCGGCTCATGGTGGGTCGCGACATCGCGGACCTGTTCAAACGCGAGAGCCGGCCTTCGGGCGAGAACCTGCTCGAGATCAAGGGGCTGACGACGGAGCGCATCACCGGCATCGATCTCTCGGTGCGCAAGGGCGAAGTCCTCGGTATCGCCGGCCTGATGGGCGCGGGACGCTCCGAATTGGCAAAAGCGATCGTCGGCTATGACCGCCGTCTCGGCGGCACCGTGTCGATGAACGGCATCCCCGTCACCCCCGACAGCCCGCATGCGGCCATCGTCGCCGGTATCGGATTTGCGCCCGAGGACCGCAAGCACGAGGCCTTGCTGATGTTTCGCAGCATTCTCGACAATGCCGCCCTTTGCGTTGCGGACCGGACATCGTCCTTCGGTCTATTCAGCAGGCGCAAGGCGCTCGACGTGGTGTCGCCACTTGCCGCCAAGATGGCGATCAAGGCACCGGATCTGGACGTGCCGGTGGCAAAACTTTCAGGTGGCAACCAGCAGAAGGTGGTGTTGGCGCGATGGCTGGCGCGACAGCCCATGCTTTTGATCCTTGACGAGCCGACGCGCGGCATCGACATCGGTGCCAAGGCTGAAATCTATCGCCTGATCGAGGAACTCGCGGCGGGTGGGATCGGGCTCATCCTGATTTCATCCGAAATGCCCGAACTGATCGGTCTGGCCGACCGCGTGCTCGTCATGGCCGAAGGCCGCATCACCGCCGAACTGAACCGCCCGGATATCGATGAGACATCGATCCTCAGGCACGCCATGCCGAGGTCCGCCCTCCAGCGCGAAGGACTTGCCCCGTGAACACCGCCGATCAGCTCACGAATCCCCGCGATGCCATGGAAAGGCGCTCCATGGCCGCCTTGGCCGAACGCCTGGGTGTCCACAACATCAGCCTGCTCCTCGCGCTCGCGATCCTCATTGTGATCTTCGGCACGCTGCGTGGCGACGTGTTCTTTTCGGCGCGCAACATGCTCAATATCGGCCTAGGCATCACCATCCTTGGCGTGCTGGCGATGAGTCAGACCATCGTCATCGTGGCCGGTGGGCTCGACATCGCGGTCGGCGCCGTCGTCGGCCTCACCACGGTATCGACCGCCATGGCCATCCAGGCGACGGGCTCGCCGGGGCTCGGCATCGTCGCCGGTCTGGTCGTCGGCGGGCTGGCCGGCCTGGTCAACGGCATCATCATCACCTACGGGCGCGTCAATGCCGTCATCGCCACGCTCGGCACGATGGCCATTTTCCGCGGCATCGCCTTCATCATGTCGGATGGCCAGTCGATCGCCATCTTCAGCGACACGTTTCGGTTCATCGGTATCGGCAAAATCCTCGGCCTGCCGCTGCTTTTGTGGATCCTGATCGCGACGGCGATCCTGTTCCAGGTCTTTCTTTCCCGGTCGATAGTCGGCCGCAACATCTATGCGCTCGGCGGCAATCCGGTCGTGGCGCGCTTTTCCGGCATCAACGTCAAGCGCTACCGCGTCGGCATCTATATCATGAGCGGCGTGGCGGCGGGGCTTGCCGGCATCCTGCTTGCCGCGCGCACGGGTTCGGGGCAGCCGGTTTCGGGATCGCAAGGGCTGGAACTCGAGGCCATCACCGCCGCCGTTCTCGGCGGATGCGCCCTGCAGGGCGGCAAAGGAACGATTGTCGGGGCGCTGCTGGGGGTTGCGATCATCGGCATCCTGAACAACGGCATGATCCTGACTTCGGTGCCGACTTTCTATCAACTGCTTGCAAAGGGATCGCTCCTGATCCTTGCTGTGGTTGTCGCCGAGTATCACCTCAACAGGACCTAGCAATGGCAGTTAAGCCCCTTCCGAAGACCGAAGACGTGCCGGACGCGACCACTATCGGCCCGGCGTCGCTGAAGGACAGGATCGCGAGGGATATCGGCCAGCGCATCCTCTCCGGCCGCTATCCCCCTCTTTCCATCCTGCCCAGCGAAGCCGAACTTTGCGCCGCCTATGACGCAAGCCGCACCGCACTGCGCGATGCGCTTCTGACGCTCGCGGCCAAAGGACTGATCGAAGCGCGAAAGCGCGCGGGGACGCATGTCCGCCTGCCAAGCGATTGGAACAGGCTCGATGCCCAAGTGCTCGACTGGATGAGCGGGATCGAGCCCGACCTCGGCTTCGTGCGAGGGCTTATCGAAGCGCGCCTGGTGATTGAACCGGCAGCCGCCCAATTGGCGGCCAAGATGGCGAGCTCCGGCGATCTGGCGATAATCGAGGCCGCCTATGAGGCGATGTGCGACGCGCCTGAAGACGACCTGTCTGCCTGCCTCGACGCCGATGTGCGATTTCACACTGGAATCTTGCGTGCCAGCCGCAACCCGGTGTTCGCAAACCTCGGCAATATGCTGGCTGCGGCCCTCAATTTCTCCTTTCGGCTGACGACCTCGGCCACGGCCAATTTCCAGGCCACGCTCAGCGCGCATGGCGACGTCCTGGAAGCCATCCGCATGCGACGGGCCGATGATGCCTACCGGCAGATGAAGGCGCTGATTGGGATAGCATCGATCGACCTCTTGACCATCGCCGACGGCGCGCACCGCGACCGCCCGGTCAGGCAGAACCTCCCCGTGTCAGCCGGCGATCTGCATTAATTGCATGACGCATGCCGGAAGCAATCCGAATCGCTCCGGCTCCTGAGCGCCGCAATCGTCGGATCTCGGTGCCGACTGGTGATGTCTTGTCTACGGCGGGTTTCGAACGCTCGACCTGTCGGAGGTCAGCTGCCAGCGGCCGTTGCTTGCGACCGTTGTCATTTGAGCCCACCGACAATTTCGCACCGCGAGGGAATTGGACAGCCTACCCGAAGCGGTTGCCCCGCAAACCTCGCATCCCCGGCCGCAACGCGAAAACGCCGCCTTCATTCGGGTTTGCCAGCAAGTGATCCGCCGTCATCGTGAAGCGCGCGGAAGTGACGAAGAGCGTATCGAGGTTGACGCCCCCGAAGGCGCAACTCGTCGGCCAGGTGCAAGCCAGTTCGATGGTTCGATCCAGCCGGCCGTCGGGCGAGATGCGCGCGAGGCAGCTTCCGCCGGCGACCCGACAGTTCCAGACATGGCCGTGGGCGTCCATGCAGGAGCCGTCGGGCAGTCCTCGCTCGAAACCGCCGAAGAACCGCCGCCGCTCGGCGATCCTCGAAGAGCTCTGGTTCCAAGTATAGCTGTAGAGTTCATTCTTCATCGTATCGGCGGTGATGAAACGCCCATCCTGGGTCCACGCCATCGTATTGGTGATGCCGAAGCAGTCTTCGCTTAGTTTCGTCACGTCGCCGGCCGGTCCGATCCGGAACAGCTGTCCGGCATCCTGGGTGATGGCGAGAGGCGTATCGTCTGGGGCGATATTATTGGCCATCGTGCCGACCCAGAACGAACCGTCTGGCGCCACGACGCCCTCATTCAGCCGCATCTCGGGCCTGTCCGGCTCGATCTCGGCGATCGTTTTGAACGGCCCGCCGAATTCCCACAAGGCGACTTCCTTTCTAAGGCCGACGATGGCGCCACCGTCCCTGCGCAGGCCAATTGAGGTGACGAGGTCAGGCGTAGCCCAGCTTTCATGAGCTCCGGTGATCGTATCCAGCCGATGGATCCGGCGGCCGATGATGTCGACCCAGACCAGCCTGCCACGGCGGTCGTCCCAGACCAGGCTCTCGCCGACCACATCGCGCGCGTCAAAGATCAGGGCTGCATGCGTTTCTTGCACGGGGCTCCTCCAGTTCGGCGTCCAGAAATCCGCTTGCATATATCTTCTAGTCATAATATGAGCAATTAGATTATAACCTGTCATACAGGTTGGCGAAGCGACATGCAGAATCCGACAGAGGCAGCGGATGAGCCGAGCCCTGGCTTGGTGAACACGGCGATCCGGGCGATCACCCAGCACATCCGCTCCGAGGGGCTGGCGCCAGGCGATCCGCTGCCCAGCGAGGCGGCCATGACCCGCCAACTCAATGTCTCCCGCACGGTGGTACGCGAGGCCTTCCGTTCGCTTTCTGCTATGCGCCTGATCGACATGAGCGCCGGGCGTCGCGCCACGGTCGCCAAGCTCGACACGGGCGCGATGTCGATGGTCATCGAACACGGCATCACCACGCAGCAGATCAGCGTGCATCAGGTCTATGACGTGCGGCGCACGATCGAGATGCGCACCGTGGCGCTCGCCGCCCTGCGCCGCACCGATGCGGAAGCGGCCGCCATTGCCAACGCGGCCAAGCTGATGCGCGAGAGCTTCAAGAACCCCGAGATCGTCATGGAGCACGACATCGCCTTTCACGAGGCGATCGCCTCCGCATCGCACAACCCGGTCTTCTCGCTGATCGTCACTGCCTTCAGCGGCGTCACGCGCCGCACTTGGGTGATCGGCTGGCGAACCCGCTCGACCCCCGAGGACCAGCTCAAGATGATCAAGGGGCACGAGGACATAGCCGACGCGATCCTCAAGGGTGATCCGCGGCTTGCGGCCGAGCATATGGCGCAGCACTTCGACAAGAGCGTCAAGGCGCTCCTCGACGCCGGTATCGCCTGAGATGGGGATTGCCTGACATGAAGATCCGCGCCATCGAGACCATCCGCATCGAGGAACGGCCCAACCTGCTATGGGTGGAGGTCCATACGGACGAGGGCCTCACCGGGCTCGGCGAGACCTTCTTTCTGTCGCGCACCGTCGAGGAATACCTTCATGAATATGTCGCGCCGCGCGTGATCGGCCGCGATCCGCTGCAGATCGATCTATTGGCCGCCGATCTCATCGGCTATCTTGGCTTCCGCTCCAGCGGCGCCGAGGTGCGCGGCAATTCCGCCTTCGACATCGCGCTGTGGGATATCTTCGGCAAGGCCACCGGCCAGCCGATCGCCCAATTGCTCGGCGGCTTCAGCCGCAGCTCAATCCGCACCTACAACACCTGCGCCGGCACCGAATACATCAAGGACGCCAAGGGCCAGACGACGGCCAATTACGGCATCGGCTCCAGGCGGGACTATGACGACCTCAACGGCTTCCTCACCCGCGCCGGTGAATTGGCTCAGGAACTGCTCGAGGACGGCATCACCGCCATGAAGATCTGGCCGTTCGATCACGCGGCCGAAAAGACGCGCGGCAATGACATCTCGCCGGCCGACCTGAAGGCCGCGCTTGAGCCTTTTGCAAAGATACGCGAAGCCGTCGGCGACAGGATCGACATCATGGTCGAGTTCCACTCGATGTGGCAGCTCCTGCCGGCCATGAAGATCGCAGCCGCGCTGGAACCCTTCGCCACCTATTGGCACGAAGACCCGATCCGCATGGACAGCCTCGGCGACTTGAAGCGCTACGCAGCCGCTAGCCCCGCACCGATCTCGGCATCGGAAACGCTGGGCAGCCGATGGGCCTTCCGCGACCTGCTGGAGACCGGAGCGGCCGGCGTCGTCATGCTCGACATCTCCTGGTGCGGCGGCCTGTCGGAGGCGCGCAAGATCGCCTCGATGGCGGAAGCCTGGCGGCTGCCGGTGGCGCCGCATGACTGCACGGGGCCGGTCGTGCTCGCCGCTTCCACGCATCTGTCGCTCAATGCGCCCAATGCGCTCGTCCAGGAAAGTGTGCGCGCCTTCTACCGCACCTGGTACCGCGACCTGGTGACGGCGCTGCCGGAAGTGACAAACGGCATGATCACCGTGCCGCCGGGGCCGGGTCTTGGTCTGGCGCTCCATCCGGAGCTTGATCGCGCCTACACCGTCCAGCGCCGCGTCAGCGACAAGGCGGATATCTGAAAGATCCAAAGGGAGGAATAGACATGAGAAAACTCACTGCAATGCTTCTGCTTAGCGCGGCTCTTCTTGGCGGGCAGGCGACCGCCCGCGCCGACGGTCTCAACATCGTCTTCACGCATCATTCGTCGGCCTCGAACACTTTCTGGCAAGCTGTGAAGAAGGGCTTTGACGATGCCTGCGCCAAGGTCGAGGCGAACTGCAACATGGTCTTCACCCAGACCGAGGGCTCGGTCGAGCAGCAGGTCGCCAACATGCGCGCCGCCCTTGCCGCCAAACCCGACGCGCTGCTGACCTCCATCGTCGACGACCATGCTTTCGACGACGTCATCAAGGAGGCCCGCGACGCCGGCGTGCTGGTGATCGCCGTCAATGTCGACGACACCGAGGGCGCCAAGGGCAATGCCCGGCAGGCCTTTGTCGGCCAGGGCTTCAAGCCGGCCGGCTATTCGCTGGCCAAGGCGATTTCCGAAAACTTCCCGAAGGACGGCCCGATCAAGGTGCTGGTCGGCATTTCCGCTCCCGGCCAGAACTGGTCGGAAAGCCGGGGCGCCGGCATCATGCAGTTCCTCCAGGAATACAAGGCCGCTCATGCCGACCGCGACGTGTCGTGGGAGCGCATCGACAGCGGCACCGACCTCGCCATCACCTCCGACCGCGTCGGCGCCTATCTCAACGCCCATCCGGACACGACAGCCTATTTCGATACCGGCTTCTGGTGCGCCGGCGTGGCGCGCGTCCTGGCCGATCGCGGCGTAGCGCCAGGCAAGGTCCTGCTCGGCGGTTTCGACCTGGTGCCCGAGGTGCTGCAGCAGATGCAGAAGGGCTATGTCCAGGCCTTGGTCGACCAGCAGCCCTACATGCAGGGCTTCATGCCGGTGATGGAGGCCTATCTCAACAAGAAGATCGGTCTTGCTCCATCGGACATCGACACCGGCCAGGGCATTGTGCGGCCGAAGGAGGCCGACAGCATCATGGCGCTCTCCGCTCAAGGGCTGCGCTGAGCATCAGCCACTGAACCCTTGCATCGGCGGCGGCCGGTGCCGCCGATGTGATGGACGATCTCGAACGCCGGAGCCTTTCGTTGAAGCGCCTGTTCAAGACCTATCTCGAAAAACCGGAGCTGGCCGGGCTGATCCTTTTGGTGCTGCTCATCATCCTGTTCCAGGTCCGCTCGCACGGCGTGTTCCTGAATGCCGACAATCTGCGCGGCATTCTCGGCATCCTGCCGGAGGCCGGCCTTGTCGCGATCGGCGTCACCATCCTGATGATCAGTGGTGAGTTCGACCTGTCGGTCGGCTCGGTCTTCGCGCTGATGCCGATGACGATGGCGGTGCTGATGGTGCACGGCTGGCCGTTCCCGCTTGCGCTGCTTGCCGGGTTGTTGGTCTGCGCGGCGATCGGCTTCATCAACGGCTACGTCACCATCCGCTTCGCCATACCGAGCTTCATCACCACGCTTGGCATGCTGTTCATGGCGCGTTCGCTTACCGTCGTCGTCTCGGGCGGCTTCCCGCCGCTGCTGCCCGCCGACCTGCCGAACTGGCTGTTCACCTCCTTCGTCGGGCCGGGCAACATGTTCCGCATGTCGTTCCTATGGTTCGTCGCCATCGCCGTGCTGACCTCGCTGATGCTCTCGCGCACCAATTTCGGCAACTGGATCAAGGCCACCGGCGGCTTCCTGCCTGCCGCCGCCTCGATGGGCATCCCGACCGCCAGGGTCAAGCTCGCCTGCTTCATCCTGTGTTCGATGCTCGCCGGCTTCGCCGGCATGCTGCAGGTGCTGCGGCTGGGATCGCCCTTGCCGTCGATCGGCGAGGGGATGGAGCTTCAGGCGGTGGCGGCAGCCGTCATCGGCGGGGCGTCGCTCGCCGGCGGCATCGGCACCGTCATGGGCGGCCTCATCGGCACGACGCTCATCCGCGTCATCGACAATGGCCTCGTGCTCAGCCATGTCGATGCCAACTGGTTCAAGTTCGCCATCGGCTTCCTGACCATCTTCGCCGTCGTGGCCAATGCCTGGATGCGTAAGCGCGCCAAGGCCATCAAGATGGAGGGCTAAAGCGGTGACCGACGCCATCATCTCAGTGCGCGATCTTCACAAATGGTATTCCGGCGTCCATGCGCTGAAGGGCATCACGCTGGACTTCAAGCGCGGTGAGGCGCTCGGACTGGTCGGCGACAACGGCGCGGGAAAATCCACCCTCATCAATATCCTCTCCGGTGTTCATACGGCGGATCGCGGCGAGATCCGGGTCGAGGGAAAGCCAGTGAGGATTGCGCGGCCGCGCGATGCGATGAATCTGGGGATCGAGACCATCTATCAGTACAACTCCATGGTTCCGACCATGTCGATCGCCAGGAATCTGTTCATCGGCCGCGAGCCGACCCGCTTCGCGGCCTTCGGCGTCGGCATCCTCGACCAGAAGAAGATGGCTGAGGAGAGCGTTCGCGCCATCGCCAATGTCGACCTGCATCTGCGCTCGCCCGAGGCGCTTGTCGGTGAGCTCTCCGGCGGTCAGCGGCAGGGCGTGGCAATCGCGCGCGCCATGCATTTCAGGTCGAAGGTTATGATCCTCGACGAGCCGACCAACCATCTCTCGGTCAAGGAGACCAAGAAGGTGATCGGCTTCGTGCGCGGCCTGAAGGAGCAGGGCGTCACCGGCGTCTTTATCAGCCACAACATGCACCACGTCTTCGAATGCTGTGACCGCATCGTAGCGATGGCGCGCGGCGAGGTGGTGCTGGACAAGCGCATCGAGGACACCTCGATCGATGAAGTGCATGGCGTGCTCTAAAGCAGTTCCAGGAACAGCGCGTAGCGGTCTTCCGTCTGGAATTGCGTACAAACGAAGGATCTAGGAAAGGGCGGCAATGACGGTGCTTGCAGGTCGTATCGCGCTGTTGACGGGTGGGCTCGGCTCGCTCGGCCGGGCCCAGGCGGTGACGCTGGCGCGGGCCGGTGCGCGCGTGCTGGTGCTCGACCGTCCCGACATCGAGAGCGCACCGGCGACCGTTGCGGCGCTCGCCGCGGAGGCGGGCGGCGACATCGCCTTCGTCGGCTGCGATCTCAACAGTCTCGCCGCGGCGGAAGCAGCCGTGACCGCGCTGGCGGCGAGCGAACGCTGCATCGACATCCTGATCAACAATGCCGCGCTGATCATCAACCGGCCGTTCGAGGAATTCTCGCTGACCGAGTACGAAGATCAGATCCGCGTCAACTCGTCGGCCGCCTTTGCGCTGGCGCGGGCCTGCGCGCCGGGCATGAAGGCCAAGGCCTATGGCAAGATCGTCAATTTCTGCTCGATCACGCTCAACGGCCGCTGGAACGGCTATGTCCCCTATGTCGCGTCGAAGGGCGCGATGCTGGGCCTCACCAAATCGCTGGCGCGCGAACTCGGCCCGCATGGCATCAGGGTCAATGCGGTCTCTCCCGGCGCGGTCGTCTCGGAAGCGGAGGAGCGCGTCTTCGGCGACCGGCTCAAGCACAATGACTGGATCCTCGAGAACCAGAGCATCAAGGCGCGCATCGAGCCGCATCAGGTCGCCGAACTCGTGCTGTTCCTGGTGTCGCCGGCATCCGACATGATCACCGGCCAGAACATCGCCGTCGACGGCGGCTGGTGAGGCCATGGCCGACTTCGTGGAACTGAACGACGGTCGGTCGAGGCTCATCCTGGCACCAGGAAAAGGGGCTGCGATCGCCCGCTTCGACGCGCTTGTCGCCAATGGCGCCTCGGTTCCGTTGCTTCGACCTGGCGATGGAGGCGGCACCTCCGGCTGTCAGTTGCTGGTGCCATGGTCGAACCGCATCTCGGGTGGCGGCTTCGCGTTCGACGGCCGCTTTCATGCCGTCGAGCCTAACGTGCCAGGCGAGGCCTTTCCGATCCATGGCGACGGCTTCCAGAGGCCGTGGCGGCTTGGCGCCCGTACCGCCGGCGAGGTGGAGCTGGTGCTCGACGATGGCGCGATCGGGCCTTACCGCTATTTGGCCTCTGTCTCCTATTCGCTGCGCCACGGCGCCCTCGAGGCCCGTCTGACAGTGGAGAACCGTGCCGGTATGCGCTTGCCTTACGGCCTCGGCTTTCACCCGTGGTTCCCGCGCGATGCGGCGACCACGCTTCAGGCAAAGGCCGAGCGCGTTTGGCTGGAGGATGAACGCCATCTTCCCGTTGGCGCGGTACCAGTAAGCGATCGCCCTGCATGGGATTTCTCGATGGGCGCGCCGCTGCCAACAGGCTGGGTGAACAACGGCTTCGACGGGTGGGACCGGCGCGCCATGATCGTCCAGCCTCAGGAGGGGATTTCCATCTCGCTCACCGCCACGCCGGGTTTGGACGTCTTCCTGCTCTATTCGCCGTCGCCTGGATCGGGCTTCTTTTGCTTCGAGCCGGTCTCGCACAGCGTCGACGCGCACAATGGCGCGGGCGAGGGGCTGGCGCCGCTGGAAAATGGAGCGACGATGAGCGTTGGCATGCGCATGGATTGGGCTGCGATGGAACCTGCTCTTGCCGGGGAACCGGTGCTAGCCGGGTTGTAAGGTGGATGGTGTCACCGCACTTGCGGGCTCTCCAGTTCGAGAACGTAGCCGTGAAGGACAGTTGCGACCCCTTGCACCATCAGGAACTTCGGCAAGCGTCGCGTGTTGAATTGTTCTCGAAGGAGAACACCATGCCCAAGGAAACAGAACGCGCCTCGGTAGGCCCCGAAGCCGATGCCAAGGGCCAAACGGAAAAGAAGCACAAAGGTGGGTCGAACGACGGCATCTCAAGCGCAGATCCCAGGGTCATTTCGGAGAAAAAGGACGGCGACGCTACCTTCCCGCTAAAACAGGACAAGCCGAAAGGCCGGTAAGGCCAGGACGGCGACCGCCGCTTTAGCGCGGCGCCTATCGTCCAGCGACGGCTAAGGGTGGCACGGTGATCTCCTTATCGAACCGGGCGGCAATCGCTTTGATTTGCGTGAGGTCGCGTGGAATCTCCAATCCCAGTTCGGCAACCGCGGGGAAAAAGCTTTCGAGGCCACCCGGGGACAGAATGGCGATCCATCGGGCACGCCTGCATGTGGCGCGGCTTGAGGCGCAGCCGACACTGGCATCACCCACCAGCCCCAACCGGGAAATTGGAGTCGGGCCGAGTTCAATACCGATGGTAATGCCTAGTTCGCTGATATTGGGCAGGATCGTTCGGCACAGATCGAACGATGACCGGATTGCAGCCGCCGCCAATACCGCAGAACGCACCGTGCCACGCTCATCCGTGTTGCGCCCGTCGCCCTCGGCGATCAGCGCGTGGAGGCAATCACCGATATACCGTACTTTACACCATCGAAGTCGTTCCGAGCGACGCAGTTCATTTCACCGCGCAGGACGTGCAGGTTTGCGACAGGACGCGCAGTCGAACCTGCGATAAAGGCCCCTCGCGGCAGCAGCCTGCAGCTGAATGTCGAAAGACCTACTAATTCTCTTTGATCACCCTCGCTGCTCGCACGAGCGATGACCAGTCAGCGCCCATGGCTGCGACAAGGTCTCGAGCATCCTCGTCGGATATTCCGGTATGGTCTACCAGCTTCCGTGCCAGCAATTCGAATGCTAATTCTATAATCGTCATAGCTCAGCCCTTACGAGAGTACTCGCGACGATAGCTTGCAAATGGGTCGTCCGCATTCGCACATGTTAAGCGACCGTCATGAACGTCTCATGTACCGCAGAATGTCTGCAGGACGCGCTCGTCCGATCGTGGCGGGTCAGCATAATGTTCCATTTCCGGCTGCTCATCGAAGGGACGGCTGACGACCCCCAGAATCTCCTCGAAAGGTGTGAAGTCCCCGCCCAGTGCCACCTGGATCATCTCCTCAATGCGATGGTTACGGGGAATGAATTTGGGATTGACGGCATGCATAGCGGCCCGCCGCGTGGCTGTGTCGGCTGCCTCGCTTGCGACGCGCTCGCGCCACCGCGCCGACCAGGCATCGAATGCGCCTGGATCCTGAAACAACTGCCGCGCCGTGCCTTGACCGTCCGCAGCGTCGAGGTCGTCGCCCAGCCGCCGGAAGCCGAGCGTGAAGTCGGCTTCGCCGCGAGCCAGCACATCCAGAAAATCAGCCGCGAGCTGCAGGTCGCCTTCCGCCTCGGTCAGCAATCCGAGTTTCCTGCGAAAACCGCGCTGCAACACAGCCTCATAGGAAGACTGAAACGACCTCAGCACATCCTCGGCTTCGGCCACGGCATCATTCTCATCCGTGCTCATGAGCGGCAGGAGCGTCTCGGCAAAGCGCGTAAGGTTCCATGTGGCGACACGAGGCTGGTTGGCATAGGCATAGCGTCCGGCGCGGTCGATCGAACTGAACACCGCGCTGGGGTCATAGGCGTCCATGAAGGCGCATGGGCCATAGTCGATGGTCTCGCCCGAGATCGCCGTGTTGTCGGTGTTCATGACGCCATGGATGAAGCCGACCAGCATCCAGCGCGCCACCAGACCGGCCTGTGCGGTGACAACGGCCTCCAGCAAGGCGCGGTACGGGCGTGCTTGCCCCGCCAACTGCGGGAAGTGACGGTCGATGGCATAGTCGGCGAGGATCTTGAGCCCGTCGACGTCGTGGCGCGCGGCGAAATATTGGAAGGTGCCGATCCGGATATGGCTTGCCGCAACTCGGGTCAAAACAGCGCCGGGCAGCCGGACCTCGCGATAGACCGGGTCGCCGGTGAGCACCGCCGCCAGGCTTCGCGTCGTCGGAATGCCCAGGGCGGCCATCGCTTCGCTGACGACATATTCGCGCAGTACAGGACCGAGGGCAGCGCGGCCGTCGCCGTTGCGCGAGAACCGCGTCGGTCCCGATCCCTTCAGCTGGATGTCGCGGCGAGTGCCGTTGACGTCCACCACTTCGCCAAGCAGCAGCGCGCGTCCGTCGCCGAGCTGAGGCACGAAATTTCCGAACTGGTGGCCCGCATAGGCCAAGGCGATTGCTTGCAAGCCTTCCGGAAATCTGTTGCCGGCAAGCATCTCCACTCCCTCCCGGCTGGTAAGCTGATCGGCGTCAAGCCTGAGTTCCTCGGCGAGTGGCTGGTTGAACCGGATCAGCCGGGGTTCGGACACCGGCTTCGGATCTGTTGGCGCAAAGAAGCGCTCCGGCAATTGCGCATAGCTGTTGCGCAGGGCGGGAAGCTGCATCTGAATGGATCGGGATTGTTCAGCGGTTGCAGGTGACGTCATGACAAGCTGGCTCTGAAGCGGAGGGCTGGACGGCTCCCGTTCGAAGAGCCTCCCTCCATATAGGGACCCAACGTCGCTGGTGCCATCTGGATCCATCAGGTCGGCACCGGACAAACCTGGGAACCACCCGCGTCCATCAAGGTTCGGGCGGGCTAACGTAGGACGACAGGCAAGGTGTCGCTTGGCGTCTCGCCGAATGTGAATGATGAAACGCAGTTCGCTCATGGCCGCAGTCGAGGACGACGAGACCCCCCTGCCGTCGCGGAATCCAAAGCTTAGCGCCCGGATCGCCATTGTCACCGAATGAGCACCCCGCAATCTACTCAGCGCGCGCGGGCTATGCAGGGGAGGACCCCGTCTGCGGCGGCGATGCTTCGCTTGGGGCTGAGAGTTCCGCTGGAGGAAACGACGGTGAACCAGGCTCGATCCGTTGCTCGGCGATCAGGGCGCCGCGCTCATAGGTTAGGTAGCGCCAGAGCCACTGGATCGAGACCTGAACGCGGTGCTGAAAACCGACGAGCAGGTAGACACGGATGAGTGCCCAGGCAGGCCAGGCGAACCAGCCGATCAGTTCAGCCTGCCAGGGGCAAAGGCGATGGTCGAGGATGCAAAGACAGCACCGTCGACCGCGCCGGCAGACGCGGCGATCGGCGCGGGCATTGGCGGCGGTGGCGTCGCCGGCACGCTGACAGACCTTCAGAACCAGCTCTCGCCGCTGTCCTACGCAAGCGAGTGGATCACGAAGGTCGTTGTCGTTCTCGCCATCGGAAGCGCGGTCCTGGTTTTCGGCGCCGCCGCCTATCGCTGGTACACGAACCGCAAGGCGAAGCGTCTGGCTGAAGCGCTCGGCACGGTGCCGGCGTGACCGGGCTCATCACCATCGTTGCCGGCCTGGTGGGCGTGCCGCGCCCGCTGCCGGGCATCATCGCATGGGCGACCATCGCCGTGCCCGTCTCGGGAGCCGTCTGGGGCGGCTACGAGATCATCAAGCATTGGGGTGCGCAGGAAGTGCGCGACCAGATCGAGAAGGAGAACGCGGATGCGATACGCAAGGGCATTGAGGCCAGCCGTCTTTTGACGACTGCACTGCTGCTGGCGGGCTGTGGGACTTCCGGCGTCAACAGTGTTCCAGCCCTGCGGGCGGCGATCGGTAGCAGGCTCGCCGGCGCCAAGGGCAAGACAGTCGAGGATCAGTACAAGATCGACGGCACCATGGCGCCAGGCTGCGCCGTCAAGCTCTACACCGCGGCTGAATGCGACAGGCACACCAAGGCGAGCGTGGAACGCCGCGCCGAACTGAAATAGCGCATCGTGGGCAGGGGCATGCCGACATCGGAAACGAAAAGCTTGGAAATGATGATCGGCGGCCTGCTGCAAGCCACTCTGGACATGCAGCGCGTCCTCACCGAGATCAGACGCGACATCAAGGACAGCGATGCTCGAGCAGCCCTGAGCTACGAGCAGTCGGAACAGCGCGCCGCGTCCAGCCGGGCGAAAATGTATCAGAAGACCGACGAGCTGGTGGAGCGCGTCACCGCCACCGAGACCGCGGTCAGCAAGCTCAATGCCGACATGACCAGCGTCACGGAAGTCACGGCTCAGGTGACGCGCTGGAAGCTGATGGGGCTTGGTGCCTCGGGCGTGACAGGCATGGCCGCCGCGGCGCTGGCGTCGCTGGTCACCGCCTACTGGGCCGATATCTGGCGCGTGTTGCGGGGAGGGTGATCGCCGGCCGGCATGAATGTCGAGAGCCTTTCCGAATGCAAAAAACGACGCCCGGCGGGGGACCGGACGTCGTTTGTTGCGGGCCGTTTCCTTGGGAGGAAAGGCAGGTCCGCCGCATTTGTTGCCGCCGAACCTCGGCGGAAGAAAGGAGCCGGACGCGGTAGCCGCCTGAGCCCGGGTCGTCCGAGTGATGCCCCCATCTCCCGTCCGAACCACACCGCGTCCTACTCTCTGCATAGCAGGTGCAAGCGTACTAGAAATGTTACCCTGCGTTACATGTCACAGTTACTTGATGACGAGGTCGCCTACTGCTCGGACATCTGGCGCGTGCTGCGGGGTGGCTAGGCATGCACCCAAGCTAGGTTATCTCGTAATAGAAATCGCAGATCAGATCGGCGACTTTCACTGCCTCGAAGTCAGTCATGTGCGCCGCGTTCTCTACAGCAACGGTTTCCAAATCATCCTGATCGATGGCCAGAAGGTCCAGCAATTTTGCAAATTTGATTTTGAGTTCGCGGTCGCCGTTGAATTCGTCGATCGTCACATTCAGAATGTTTCCATTCGCCTCGATCAGCCTCGCCTGAATGCTATGTTCGGAAGCCGCTAGCGCTCGGATCGCGGCGAAGAAGTGCTCACGAGCATTGGTGTATTTGTCGTCCATTTTTGACCTCTATCGGGTGGAAAGCGCGCCCTGGACGCGGGGAGCAAGCCGCGACGTACGCTTTCCATAGAGCTGGAGTCAACAACTTCGGTGCGGTCTATGGTACCCGCGACGCCATCCAGGACATGAAGCGGGAGATAGACGAGTTGCGGCGCAAGCAGGTGCAGCCGCAGTGACAAACGAACCGGGCGCCGCCCCAAAGTCGATGAGGCGGCGCCCGACCGCGCTTCGGGAACCTACCGCGCCGCCCGTCGTTGACCTGTGCTGGTTATACCAGCTACTCCAGAACTCGCCCGCTTCCTCACGGGTGGCGGGCTTTTTGTTATGCGCTAAGGCCGGACCGTTAACTGGGGGCGGACATGCGCATATCTATCTTCGTGACGGTGATCTTGGTGTTTATGGCGGCCGGCTTTTGCTCACGGCCGAGCTCGTAATTCAATCAGCCTGACGCCAGTGACGGAACATTCCGGCTTAACATTTGTTATACCGGCGATGCCTGACCGCCACCACCTGTCCCGGCTCGTATACTGCTTCTCGCGATCCTCCTTGATCTCGCTGTCAAGCAACATCTTGAACGAGGCGACGGCTAAGAGGCTAAGCGACGTCGGGTCAAGGCGGGTCTCGGCTCCGGCCGACCAGGGCTTTTTTTGCGCGTGGCGGAACTTCCATCGATCTCACAGGTTTCGCCGCGCAACTCGGGTCGACCCAACTCTCCCGATTTGTGTCCCCTCTAACCCTGGGGGACCGCCCGCCGCTGCCGTGAATGGAGCGGCGGGCCAGCGGTCCAGTGGTGCGCGTTGGGGCAGCTACGAGACTGCCTCTGTGATCCTGCCCGGTTAAATCGATACCAACCGCGACCTCGCGGCCAGCGTCAGTTTCACCTCGTAGATATGCTGCCCATTCTCGTCCCGAACCCGCACGACGAATTCGTGACGGTTTGCAGGAAGGGGATGGTTTATCGCGAGTTCTGGGAGAAGGTGCTTCGCTGCCTCGCGCATGTCGGACACGGACATTTCGAGGCCCTGATCATCCGGGGTGATCTGACCATCCTCGATCGTGTCAAAGAAAAAGCGTGGCATAACGCCAGCCCGAACTTGCGCCTTCTAGCCTTGTTCCCTGGCCGTTAAACTTGCGTACAGCGTCAATGTTCTGACGCCGGGCCGCATTTCCTGATGCGCCTTCCTGCTCCCGTCATCTGCCCCGCTGGCTCGGCCAGCGGGGCTTTTTTTATTTGCCCACGAAACGAAACCATCTCAGGCAAGTTCAGAGCCCAAAGGAGGCTCCGATGACTACCGGCGACGGACGCGAAGATGATCCGGGCATTCAGTTCCTTGCCCGGCGGCTGGCTAAAGAGGTCGGCATCCCCGAAGCAGAGGCGCGCGGCCTGATCAAGCTCATCGGCACCAACTGGAGTTCTTTACTGCGCGAAGCCCGATTCCTGAAAAAACAGCGTCGCCCGTTTTGATGGCGGCAGCGGTCACGACCCGGTGAAGCCTGGCGCAACCGGGAATCTTACTGCATGTTCCACTGTTCGGCCCCGAGAGAAACATCATGCCAATTCAACAATAGGCAAGGGACGCCGGTATTTTGGGCGCGTCGGAGGTGGCCATGCTCGGACGACGGCGGCAGGTCGTTGAAGGGAATGTCTGGCCGAAACGTCATGTCGATCAACCCTGCTTCAATCGAGACATTGCCACTGATGGCGTTGTCATCGACACGTCACGATTACATGCCGAACGAAATATCGACTGTCCGAAATGCGCCTTCGTTTCGGTCGTTACGGTCAGCTTTGCCACCGCCTGAAGCGGATTAGGCGCCGGCCACCCTGGAAGTCGCATTTGCGCCAGAAACGCTGGGGACGATCCCATGATCGTCAGATGGGCTTGGCAGCGAAAGACGTTTACGGGCCCCCAGATCGCTCCAGCCACAAGTTAGAGATCGGCAAGGACTTCCGCCGGTGGCCGTGAGGTGATTCCAAGCGGCGGGCGAGCCCACCGCTTGGATGTCTATTCTCGACCGTTGCCGGCCGAATGCTGTCCATAACCGGGCCCGGGAATATCGAAGATCGAATTTCCTTTTAAGGTCGGCGCGCTGTCGGCAGTGTTGACACTCGCTGTGCCGATCAGGTCGACCGCGTAGCCGTGGTCGGACACCATCGCATGGTAACCTCTGTTCTGATAGCCGGAGCCATGGTTGAAGTCCGAGCCGTAGTGGTCGCTGCCCGCAAAAGCCATGCCGGAGGCACACAAGAAGCTGGCAACGACTGGCATGCGGTGATGGCCTGTCGGGGTGCCGGCAGGCACAAAGAAGTCGACCACATCATCGACGCCTACCGCAGCAGCGCCGAGGTCTTCGAGGCCGCCGAATGGGGCCGGAGGACCGCCCTGCCTCTGGTGCAAGGCCTCGTCGGCCTGGCCGAGATCGAGATGGCAGAGCGAACGGTGCCACCAGTTGTGGACCCTGAAGAAATTGTCGGCGGCGGACCAGTGCGGCTCGCGGGCGATCATCCAGCCGATTCCGTCCTCAGCGCGTCCTTGCATCTCCATGACGTGGGCGACGGCGTGGTGAGCCCAGCAATCGAGCGGCTGAAGGGCGACGGCGAGGCGGCCAACTTCCTCAGCGCGGCCGTAGTCGCCAGTCTCCTCAAGGCCGAACGCATGCATGCCGAGCAGGATCGAATGACCAGGGATGTCCTCCGACCATTTCGGCAGCACGCGGGCTATGCGGTCGCGCAGGCTGCGCCCGGAAGAAGTCCATCAGGTGGTTCGCTGGCGGTGTAAATCAAAGTAGCCGGGGTCGGACCCAACCCACCGCTACAATCCGCTGGATTACATCCGCCCCGACCGCGGTGACCGCACGACCGATATCCAGAATATCGCCACCATTCTGGTTCCGGAAAGCGTCGACCCGGAAAATTCGATCTGCAGCCGACCGACCAGCAGGTGATGGCCGGCGCAATCAGCTACATCAACGAAGGCGTGTTTTACCGCGGCCGGCGCAATCTTGGGGAGGTCACGGCTTTCTTCAACAAAGGAACGAGCCTGCACTCTCATGGCCCTCATCAAGGAGAAGGAGCCGAACCTCGCGCTTTACCGTCGAGAGCTTCAAAGCCTGTAATCGCGCTTTCCGATCGCCGCAGCGTCCGCTCTACTCGATACCCAGAAGGCCCTGTTGCCCTTCCGCAACGAGCGCGTGGTCGCGACGACGTCACCGACATGGATTTGCGCGCCCTGAAATGACAGGCCGATCCCGGTCCATCTGGCGCCGAACATCGCCGTCGGCGGCGGGAAGCGCAGAGCCGGAAGGCGGCTTCGCCTGTCTGCGCGGGGCTCCACAGTCACCAGCCGGGGCGATGAGGGGACAATGGCCGCCCCGCCCGCGGACGAAGTTTATTCGTATTCTGCGTTCGGCATGTTCATCCCGGCGGTAAGCCCTGCACCGTAATCCGATTCCTGGCGCTCCTTTGATGGGTCTCGAAGTTGACCAAGGCGACTAACGATGTCCGTCATTCGCTCGGCCACAAGATATCCAACTCCTGGCCCGCAAAAGATTTCAGTGCCGCGTCCGCTATGGTGCGGGTTCATCGAAATGGCTTGATCAAAGTTGATCGCGATAGGTGTGTTCAGATCTTTCTCTGTGAGTGCGAGCCACATAGTGCCCTCCCAAATTGACGAGACCAGCAAAGCACCCGCATGTGCTCAACGCTGCGGAGACCGCTGCAAGAATATGAGACTCCGCTAATATTAACTTCCCGCCAGCGGACTTTGTTCCTCCTCGTGTGGCTCGGATCAGTAATTGCGCAATTTGGAAGCACCGCCTATTGCTACCCAGGCATTTCGGTATTTTCCTTGGGGTTTTTATTCACGCCGGGAGAAGGTGACGTCTCCGCTGGTGCATTTCCACCTTGGTTCTGCTCAGGAGCGCGCTTGAATGGCGCCGTTTGCCACGAACCATTCTTTAAGGGCGTAAATACAAAGAAGGCTAGCAGGCATAGGAAGATGACCGCGATTACTGCGGCGCCCCACATAAGGATCCTGCCAGTACCTTGTTGTTCTTGTTTACGAGAGAGGACCTCTTTCATCGAAATTCCTTCCGGGATTTGCGCGACGGAACGTGCTTCCTCTTGCGCGTCCTCGTCGACGCAGCAATGTCATATGGGTTGGCGCGGATGACCGGCTCTAAATCATTCGGGAAGTTCGGGTCGTCGACCGGTAATCTCGGCAACGAATCCTTTTCGTACGATCGATGAGTAGGCAGCATCTCTGCCACCTCGGCTAGAATATCGTTTACGACCCCGTTCATCTGCGCGCCTGTTTCGAAGCTTTCAGCTCCTCGAACTTCGCTACTGCATCAAGGTTCCGGCTTTTTTTTCTGCACCACTGCCGAATTCAGAATTGCGTCAACAGAGAAAAGCGCAGAGGCGGAAAGCCGCATAATCGAGGGAACTTTGCCCGTCATGCGGAGTTGGCGATTTCTCGATGGAGAGTGAGCCATGTCCAAAAGAACCCGCCTTGATGAAGACCCGGCCGAAGGCAGCCGTTCGGTAGTCGATCACGACCTTAAAAAGTCGTCCGCCAAGCCCGGACCCGAAGCGGACGCCAAGGGCCAATCAGAGAAAAACCACAAAGGTGGAAAGAGCGACGGCGTGTCTAGCGCCAATCCTCGCGTGATATCCGGCGAGGAGGACGGCGACGCCACGCTCCCCTATGAGCGAAAGAATTGAGACTTCACTCTGAAGGCCATTCGGTGCGCCATTTCCCTCTACTCCTTGGACCAGTACCTCTACCTCATGTCCCAGAGAAGCTGCGCTGTTTGCTGCCTTGACGGCGGCCAGGACGGCGGAACCCTGCGAGTCAAAGGGATAGTCCTTGTCGTCTTAGCGGACCTTCCATCGATCCGCGTCTTTCGACACGTAGTACCTGACCTCAGTCATAGGTGCCTCCGGACAAGCAATTTGGCCCCTAAGCAAATCATGGCGCCAGCCGTGCCGCAATGCGTGGGCTGCACAAGACTCATCCGCCGAGCATCCGAGCGGGCCGGTTCGGCGAGGTGCTTCCAATGCAAAAGCCCGCCACGGATAACCGGAGCGGGCCTTGGAGGAGGAACAGGGGTGGGACCATATCCTCTTGTTTCCACGGGGGGTTGTGGACCGCGAACACCTTACAAAAATTCTGCCATTTGGCTCATCACAACCCGTCCCCCAAAATTCACATTTTGGTGCTCTACCCTCAACGACACGAGGGAACGGATGGGATAGATACACCGATGCTCAGGCGTGAGCGTTATTCGAGACGGAATTCAACCCCGTGCGCTTCGGCCTTGGTAATGAGGCCGCTGTCGACTGCGGCCTCGAACGCCTTATCAAAATACTGATCATCCGAGACCTGGTGATCCTGGTTGGAAAGGTCGATCGGTAACGCGCCGATCACCCTGCCCGTAGTCTTCTCGATGACTGTGACGGTCCGCTGCATCGATCAGGGCTTGTTAACAGTGTCGTCAACTGCGTTGGCTGTCGATTTGACATCCCTGCCGACGCCGCGGACGGTATTGGCGCAGGCCGAAAGAGCGATCGCGCAGGCAAGAATGATGGTCGGCGCAGTGCGGAACAAGTTCATGGCGGCGTCTCCTGGTTGACAGCCCTCAGCGAGCGCCATGAGGAAGGCGGCTTAGGAGATGGCAGCGTTAGAACTGAGTGTCGGCAACCGGAGGCTTCCCCGGCAGTTTCAGCCGATCGCGTTGGTATTCAGCGTATCGCTCGGCGGTGGATTTGTCCTTGAAGAACTCCTGCCTCACGTTCCCGTCTTCGGTTACGCGCACTACCCATCGCCCACCGACAAACTTGACACAAACGCCATTCGGTTCGCCCTGCACCATGGCCCGCCTCCTTGGAACAGCATAGTGACTGTTAGACGCCGCTGAACGACTTGGGGACAATGGACCAGATAGCCGCGCTGATCGGGGCAGGCGGGATGCGAAGATTGTCAGCGGCTGCGCAACCAGCATAACCCCGAGCGAAAGACCGCAGGGCGGGATGGGTGATCCGGCTCAAGGAGTTTGTTCATCCATTGCGGCAGCCCCTAGCCCAAAAAGACCGCCTAGGGGAGTGGCCGTCCCTTTGTTTTCCGGCACATCCATCAAGGCTTGCGCCATGCGCTGGATTGACATCCGCTTCTCAATTGACCTCAGGTCATTATCAATTTGATTGATGATCTTGATCTCGCGTAGGAAGTCATCGATTGACCAATCCATGTCTATGAATTCGAGTTTGCTGCTCGCGGATATCGGGAAGAATTCTACACCGTCCGAAGTTGCACTCTGACGAAATGGTGTATGTGCTACAATGTTACGGAGTTCGCCGCACTTTCTGGCTCGCTTGGTCAAATCGTCAAAGCGCTTTGCGTCCTTCTTGTCAGTGACAAACAGGTCTACCAACGTGCGCAAGGTTTTGATCTTGTCGTCAAAACCCATGTTTCGGCCAATGATAGCTCTACGCACTGCGTTGACACCGACAAACATCTCCGAGAGCGGTTTCGATGCCTTGCTCGAGAAGCGCGAAATAGCACATGAAGACGCCAACGAGAGTGAAGGCTCTCGCTTCAGGGTCAAGTTTGAGCAGTGCGGTTTTTATCAGCATTGGTCTCCCCTCGGTTGAAGGAAGCACACATGGCGTTCAGCGACAAGCAGCGCCGCTTCGTCGATGAGTATTCATGGAGCGGCTGGTCGGCTCAGCACCATGGTCGTGGCGGTGTAGATCACTTTATCGGCAGTGGGCGGCATATGACTTGCGCAGCAAGCAGGCATCCAACGCTGAATTTCACCGTGTCGGGCGAGCCCCAAGTTGCCAGGCCGGTCACGTAATAACCCTCGGGGCAAAGAGATGGAGTATACGTGTTGCCACCCTGGAGACCTGAACGGCTGCCAGTGCTGCTCACCTCTGACCAGCCCGCCATTCTTTCGACAGCCGACTTTGTCGCCAGAAAAGCTTTTGAGCTCGGCATCCTAAGGGGGGCGACACGCCTCTGGAATACATGCTGAAGGTCATGCGGAACCCCAAGGCTGATGCTTCACGACGGGATGATATGGCGAAAGCTGCGGCTCCTTATGTTCATCCGAAGCTTGCCTCCATGCAGCACACCGGTCGCGACGGCGGGCCGATCCAAACCGTTGATCTCTCAAAGCTGAGTGGCGATGACCTTGCACGTCTCGAAGACATCTTCGGTCCGCTTGCCGGACCCGGCGACGATGATGCGCCTGATCAGGGCGGAGAAGGCGAGGCGGGAGGCTGAACTCGAACGCCAGCGCATCGCGAACGATGCCGAGAGGATCAAGGCAAGGTGCCAGACCCTCGACGGCTTCATTGAAGAGTTCTGGTCCACCCTCGAGCCGAAGCGCGAGCTGAAGTTCGGGTGGGCGCTGCTGGCCATGTGCCGGCATCTTACCGCAGTCGGTGCGGTTTGATCAGCCGTTCATGGCGCCGGACGGAACCGCAATCCCGTACCCGCATGCTCCCGGCGTGCCGGCGAGACACACGCTCGGTTGCAAGTGCTTCGCTGAGTACAAAATCGACTTGGTTGCTCAGTTGGTGCGGTGACGGCCCAATCCTTCGCAGCAACGGTCGGCGCGTGGGCGGCCAAGGTGCCGAACGCGCTGGAGGCGGTTTTCAAGGAAGCGGCTCAAGAACTGGTCAGCCAGCTTAACGAGCTCGTGCCAGTCGACACCGGATTTCTTCGCGCCTCGCTTATGGCGTCCACCTCGGCCATGCCTCAACTGACCCGCGCCAACCCGGGCGTGCCGGTGCATTCCGACGTCGGTGACATCGTTCTGGCCATCGCCGGGCCCGACCTCGGCGAAACGCTCTACCTAGGCTACACCGCCAACTATGCCCGCCTTCGTCCATTATGGCGCGCAGGGCAGGGCGCCGCGGCCATGGGTGACAATGATTGCCCAGCGCTGGGAAATGATCGTGGCCGAGAAGGCTGCGGAAGTGAAATCGCGGCTGGGGCTGTAGATGCCGACAATCGAAAGTTCGACCGAAGCGGCGCTGTTCGCCCGCGTAGCCGCGCTCGTGCTGTCGCCCACTTCCGATCGCGTGACGCGCCGACCGGGAAGCAAAAGGCGAACTGGCATGGCGATCGTACAGGACTACGTCACCGGCACGATCACGCTGACGTCGGAATTGAATACCTTCACATCGACAGGTGCGGCCCTTCAGTCAGCGGCGATCCGCGCTGGTGACGAGATCCTGCTGCCCTGCTGCCCGCCAAGGGCATGCTGCTGGTCATCGCCTCGATCACTGGAGAGAACGCCGGCACGCTGGTAGAGAATTGCCCAGCAGGCGCGGCCGGCGCGGCCCAGCCCATGCGTATCCGCTTCCAGCCGGACGGTTCGCGCTACACGGCAGCGGCGACCAAGCTGATCGAGGGTCTGGGTGACGGGTTTGTTGCCACCGTCGCCGCCGGGTCTGGCATTTCGGTTGACGATACGGATCCGGAGAACCTAGTGGTCGGGCTCTCGGACATGGCTACCGCGACGATCAAAGGGCGCCTCACTGCCGGAGCAGGAGCCCCAGAAGACCTGACCGGAGCACAAGCAAGAACATTGTTAGGGCTCGGCACGGCGGCGCTTTCAAACATCGGCACTTCCGGCGCAAACGTTCCCGTCCTCAACGCGGCAAACACTTTCAGCGCCGTGCAAACATTTTCCGCAAACCCGTCCTTAACTGGCGGCGGCATCAAATTCCCGTCTGTGCAGATACCTTCGGCCGACGCGAACACCTTGGACGATTATGAAAAAGGCACATATACACCCACCCCTGCGTTCGGCGGGACCAACGTCGGCATGGTGGCCCCCACACGCTCCGGGCGCTATATTAAAATTGGCGCTCTAGCTTCGCCGCTTGGCAACGCGAGGAAGCCGCCCGGCAAGCCGCTGCGGCCGAACAGGAACAAGCCGACATCGCCGCGGCGAAAGCGGAACAGGAGCGCTTCGAGAAGATGGTGGCGGATGCTGTCGCCGCGCAGTTGGGCGAGAGAGCCACGGACCCGCGGCCGGTAGAGTGACGGCGAACGAGCTGTGGCCGGCCTAGCCCCCTCGACTGTTAACGGTCCACCTCAAACCAAGTCGTCGTGATTCCGTCAGGATGCGTTACCCTGATCCATTCACCGAATTGGGGCTCTTCGGCGAACGGGATCGTTACCGCCCCCCAAGTCTTCGCGGCCTCGACAGCGTTGTCGGCCTGGACCTCGGCACGCTGCACGGCCTTGCCGTCCCGCATCAACTCGACTGTGAACACCTTCGGGGCGCCGACCATAACCCAAATCCGTAAAGCCACAACCTGCCGCGAGGGCGGCGCGGTTGCTCACGACACTCGGGCTTGTGCCGGTTGCCGCTGTCCCGCAGCGCCAGCATCAAAGCATCCGTTGCTGACGACATTCGATCCTACCGGCTATTCCAACCACCAGATCGCGCCAGCGATCAACAGCAACACAAAGATAATCCAGAACAGCCATTGGCCGCCCCGGTTGCCGTGCTGTTTGTCGTACTCGGTCATTAGTGGAACTCGCTGACGTGGCCCTGTTCGTCTTTGACCCGTATCCACATCATTCCGGGCTCGCGTCCGGTTGTCACAGTCCGTCCCGTTAATGAGGAAGCCGCCTGAATGGCGCTTGGCGCCTCAACTTTGTTGCGCCTGAAGACGGCGTTACCGTTCAACTCCTCCACGACATACTCGGCCATCTATGCCTCCTGAAAGCCCGCCCAGCGCATCAGCCGTACCCCGCGGCTGCTGGATCCGAATGCTCGTCCTCTAGAGCTGGAAATTATCCTGGCGACTTGAGGTTCCGGTAACTCGCAAATTCGAATTCGCTGATCTTACGCGTGCCAATATCGGTGACGCGCACCCACGGTTTACCGGATGTTCGCCCCGGCTTGAGTGGTCGCTGGATCGCTTTCACGACGGCATGAACGTGGCTGTGGGCTTCCACTGAAGTGGTGCTGATCACCTTCGTGCCATTCATCGCCTCAACTTTGAAACTTGCCATCGGCCCGATCTCCCCATGCCGATCTCTAGTCCCATCCGACATCGAAAGGAACTGTCATGGCTGTCTCCCGTGAAAAGGAATCGCTTGCCAAATTGCTCGCGCACGAAGGCGGCTATTCGAACAACAAAGCGGACCCCGGCGGCCCGACGATGAAGGGCGTCACCCAGCGGGTTTATGATGGCTATCGCCGAGGCAAGGGGCTTTCCACCCGCTCGGTTAAAAGCATCACGACCGCCGAACTGAACGAGATCTATGACCGCCAGTACTGGGACGCCGTGAAGGGCGATCTACTACCCGACGGGGTCGACTACGCCGTGTTCGATGGCGGCGTGAACTCCGGGCCGGCCCGCTCGATCATGTGGCTTCAGCAGGCACTTCGCCCGCTCTACACCGGCCCGATCGACGGCGTCATCGGAGTGGGCACGTTGGCGGCGCTGAAGGCGACCACCAACAACGACGCACTTATCGATCGCATCTGCGATGCGCGCATGAACTTCCTTCGCCATCTCGGCACTTTCCGGACCTTCGGCAAAGGCTGGGCATCTACAGTTGCCGAGGTTCGCGCGATTGGAAAGGCTTGGGCGTCCGGCGAAACACCGCAGGCCGCGAACTTCGTTGACGGCGGACAGGCAAAAGCAGTGGTCGAGGACGCCAAGCCTGCACCGTCGACCGCGCCGGCAGACGCGGCGATCGGCGCCGGCATCGGTGGCGGTGGAGTCGCCGGCACCCTGACGGATCTTCAGAACCAGCTCTCGCCGCTGTCCTACGGTCGAGGATCAGAACAAGATCGACGGCACCATGGCGCCAGGCTGCGCCGTCAAGCTCTACACCGCGGCTGAATGCGACAGGCACACCAAGGCGAGCGTGGAACGCAGCGCCGAACTGAGATAACAGCAAGACAATGAGGGCGGGGGCTGTGAACGAGGATAGCGCCATGCCAAATGCATCGCAGAAAATCGCCGAGAACGTCGTGCTGCTGGCGTTTGCAAGGGTTTCGATGGCGCTGGCGCTGCCGACCATCGCGATGCTGTTCTGGCTCTATTCGCAATGGCAGGACACCCGTCTCGACACCATGCAGGGGCAGATCATAGAGGCCCAGCAATCAGCCTCGGAAGCATCCTCGAAGGCGACGAAGGTTTCCGACCGGCTGATCGCCGTCGAAACCAAGCAGGTCCAGGATGCCGCCTCGAGCGAGAAGTTCCAGAGCGCGACGTTGACCCGGTTCGACAGGGTGCAGGACAGCATCGTGGGTCTGTCAAACGCCGTTGCCGTGCTCACGGCCACGCTTCAAGGCATGCTCGAGGAACGCAAGGGTAGGGCGCCACCTTAGCCATCAAACCTAAGTCGCAACTACGACTGAAGTCCTATGCCGCAAGCCATAGGTCCTAGTGTGAAACAAACTCACCCTCTTGCTCATTGGAAGGGCATCCCGAATTCATCGGTCCCTTCATTCGGGTGGGTTGAGTACCCGCCATGCCCCACGTGGCAAGGCGGGTACTCATTCGTGGAAAAGCACGAAACGGGAAGTCGAGTTACGCTGAGGGCGGGCGCTCACCGCCACCGAGACCCTCCGGCCCTTTGCGGCAGTTCAAATTCGACACGCGTCTTGCTTACGAGCGTTTGCCAGTTCCTGGCGAGGCGGACGACGCCGTAACAACGCGGTCGACCCGCGATCTGGACGGCCATGCCTTTCTGATCGGCGCGCCGAATGCTTGAAACGTGTCGCCGACGTCGGGCAATCTGCCGCAAATGGCGGAGGCCGACGACGCTTGGCCACTTGCCGCAAGAAGATCAATCGCTTTGAGCCTCTGATGTTTGCTCCTGCCTCCCGTCGAGCGAAATGCAACACGGGCGCGGTTCCGTAGTTCGTCAGCATCTTAGGCCGCACGTCTTCCACCGCAACGAAGTCGACGAAGTGCTGGATGGCGTGCGAGACGAACACTTCTCAGCTGTTTGAGGTCCGAATCCGCCGATTCGCCAACGGTCCTCATCTCACATTGTAGCACTGCCCCGCTCCCGTGCTTGTTCACGTCAATCACAAGTCTCTGCAGCCTTCAACGCTTGGGTACGGGAAGGTTTGGGCAAATGCGCGATCCGTCGAACAGAAGCGTAGAACCTTGGATAATCGCCTGAGCACCGGTCGAACAAACGAAGAAACGCCGGAACCTGTTCGCTGTAGAGGGCAGTCGCGCCCAGCTTTGCGTTGTTGATCGGCGCATCGAACCAGGCGTCGTATCCCCGGTATCCGGCCCAGCGCTTTTGGCGCATTTGCCGGTAGCCCATCCGCAGCTTGTCGATGGCGGCTGCTTTGGCAGCCGCCATCTGCTGCGAAGTACGGGAACTTTCAAAGATGTGCCTCAACTCGTCCCGAGTTTTCGACACCAGCCCGACAAAATCGGCGCTGCGCTTGCGATCGGCTTCGTAGCGGCGCAATCGGGCGTAATCGCCGATTGTGCGGAGCCATTTCCTTACGCCGGTGGTTTCGACGGCAGCCGCGAAGGCTTCATTGAATGCGGAGTCATCATCTACATAGATGCGCTGATGCGCCAGTTCGTGAAAGATGACGCTTGCAAGATACGTGTCGTCCTGGCGCAGCATGGTGCTGAGCAGTGGGTCACTGGACCATCCCAGCGTGGAATAGGCCGTGACGCCTGTGACGTAGACGTCCAGCCCCTGTCTATGAAGTTCGCCAGCGCTTTCAGTCGCAGCTTTCCGAGCAAAATAACCCCGGTACGGAACGCAGCCGAAAACCGGAAAGCACCATATTCGTGGCGTCAGCGAGAACCGGGGCGCAGCAAAAACGGCCCAGGTCACAGCGTCCCGACCAATATCAACGTAGCTGTGGTAGCTGTTGTTTTCAGGCAGTGCCAGTTCATCTGTCGCGAACCGTCGTATGGCGCTGGCCGACGTCAACTTGGTGCGCAATGCCGCGGGCGTCGAATGATCCTGGATCAGTTTTGCGACATTTTCGCGAGCCGCCATGATCTGTGCATGACCCTCCAATGACTGCGCGTAATAGGAAATACTGGTGCAACCGGTCACCCCGGACGCCACGATCACCGCGGCAATCAACCGAAAAACGCGCTTCACAGCTTGCCCACCGCTTGCTCATCTCCGCAGGGAGCCAATGTCCCCATTGCCTGCTGTCTCAAACAGGCGCGCCAATTTTGGTCAAAATCTGAAGGGATTGCGGTCGGTGTCTCGACCTTAGCAAGATTGGCAAATGCGAACGTTCGCTCACGCACTATCGAAGGCCCCACCATCACGGTGTCGGCAGCATCCGCGGGGCCTCCTTCGCGGACACCGCGTCCCCCATCTGCCGGTCTGCTGCCGGGGACCGCTTCGCGAGTTCCCGTTTTCCTCCGAAGCGATCGAAGCCGGCAGGCCCCTCGCTCGCTCACCAGCGTCGCATGCCCTCATTGGCCGAGTAATTCCTTTTAACGGTCCAGAAGTTTTCATGACGTATGGCAAACCCATGAAGCTGCTACGACATTTCGGCGAGCCAACCCGTCGTCTCTTTCTGTTGAGAACGGCTTTGCCCATCATTGGGCTGTCACTGTTTGTTGCGATGGCCACCACAGGCCTTTTGCTGTGGTCCACGGTTCAGACCGACGGCGTTGCCGTGTCACGGCAGCAAAGTCTGGTTGCACTGATCATATCCAAGCTCGAGAGCGGAGTTGCACACGACCAGGAGAGCGTCACGGTTTGGGACGACGCGGTCACCGCACTGCGAAGCCATGATACGAAATGGCTCGATGTCAATCTCGGCAGCTGGATGCACACGTATTTCGGCCATGACGAACTCTACATTCTCGATCCCGATAATGAGCCAGTCTACGCATCGCTGGGCGGCTCAACTGTCGAGCCCGGCAGCTACCGATCCATACATTCGAATACCGCGCGTCTTGTCGACGACCTCAGGGCAAGACTGAAGCGAGGGGACACCGAAGGCGTTACGAAGCAGGTCCTCACGATAGGCGCTTCCGATATGGCGGTCATCTCCGGCCATCCTGCCATCGTGAGCATCAAGCCTGTCGTCTCCGACACTGGCCACATCGCACAAGAACCCGGTCAGGAATTTCTACATATCGCGGTTCGATATCTCGATGGCAGTCTCATCACCTCCTTGCGGCAGGACTACCTGCTCGACGGCGCGCGCTTCTCCTGGGTCAACATGCTTGCTCGGGGAGAGGCGTCTTATCCGCTGATTGACCGATCCGGTTCGACTATCGGCTTCTTTGTCTGGCAACCATATCGGCCTGGGGCGTCGGTATTTTCTCAACTGGGGCCAATGCTCGTCGCTACGTTCGGGCTGCTACTGGGCGGCGTCATCGTCGTCCTGATGAGCCTTCGCAGGCGGACCTTGAAGCTGATCGAATCCGAAGACCGAATCTATCACCTCGCCCACAATGATCTACTGACCGCCCTGCCCAATCGCAGCCAGTTCAATGACCGCTTGGCCGATGCGCTGACACGGCTGCCCTCGACAGGCGACCAGCTCGCAATTCTCTACCTCGACCTCGACCGCTTCAAGCAGGTCAACGACAGCTTCGGTCATCCCGCCGGCGATGAGCTGCTTAGGGAATTCTCGGACAGGCTAAGACGGCTCACCACGGAAGCAGATACGGTCGCGCGCCTGGGCGGCGACGAGTTCATCATCATCCACCGCCAGGTCGCAGGAGAGCATGAGGTCAAAACCCTGTGTGAGCGGTTGATTGAAACCGCTCGCCGACCCTTCGAAGTGGCCGGGGTTCAGGTCTTCGTCGGCGTGAGTGTCGGCGCAGCGCTTGCTCCGAGGGACGGATGTGACCGGGACGAATTGGTGCGCAAAGCCGACGTTGCGCTCTATCACGCCAAAGCGGCGGGCCGCAGCGGCTATGTCTTCTTCAAAGCCGAGATGGACCAGACGCTGGCCATGCGCAAGGACCTCGAACAGGAGCTACGCAAGGCGCTGCAAGTGCCTGGCCAGATCCAGGTCCATTATCAGCCGCTCTACACCGCCGACACCAACAGAATGGCGGGCGTAGAAGCCCTGGCCCGCTGGTCTCACGCGGAGCGTGGTTGGGTAGCCCCGGATTTGTTTGTACCACTGGCCGAGAAAACGGGGCTGATCGACCAACTGGGCGAACTGGTTCTGCGGCAGGCATGCCTTGATGCCGTGTCCTTGCCCATCGACACCTTGGCGGTCAATGTATCAGCCTTGCAGCTGAATAATCCGAGCTTCGCCCTGAAGGTGACGAGCATCTTATTGGAGGCGCAGATGGATCCCCGGCGCCTCGAACTGGAGGTTACGGAAAGCACGCTGTCGGAGCGCCCGACCGAATGCCAGCGCAACATCGAGGCGCTGCGCAGCATCGGGGTGCGCTTTGCTCTTGATGATTTCGGCACGGGATTTTCCTCACTGGGACGCCTCCAGACCCTGGACGTGGACAGGATCAAGATCGATCGAAGCTTTGTGCAGGGCTTTGGCCGCTCCAATGGTGACGAGGCCATCGTTCAGGCGATCATCGACATGGCGCGCGTCAGTGGACTCAACACCACGGCGGAAGGCGTTGAGACGCAGAGCCAATGCGATTTTCTGCGCAAGCTCGGCTGCGACCAGTTGCAGGGCTATTTGTTATCCAAGCCGGTGCCGAAAGAGGAGCTCCAGAATCTCCTAGAGGGAAGATCCCGGCGCGTTTCTGCCTAGGTACCGAAAACCCGACATCTCGCAACAGCTTGTGCGGTCCTTGGCGGCGTGGTCGTTCGTGTGCCCACCGCTCCAGAGCCGAAACGGGCGGCTGGTCACAAAACCCGCCAGCATTCCACGACATTGTTGCTCCTCCGCAGCTCACCAGTCGTACCTCGAAAGTCTCTCGCGGCCAGCTGGGACAAGCGTAGACATCGCTGGGACGGCTGCGAGTACCTTGCCTGTGCGCGCGTCTGTGAGAGCGGTACGACACAGCCAACCGCTCCATGGATGGCGGTCGAACACTTTCCCCACGGCGCGCCTCTCGTGTCGGCGTCAACCCATGGCGTTGAGTGAGGGCGGTCAGAGTGAGAGTGCAAACGGGTGGGCCGCGACGGGTTGAGGGCTGGGAGAGAGGCTCCCGGCGCCCGTCGCGGAGACCCGCGATGTCCAGAAAGAACGCATCCGCTCGTGCCGGCCAGGACCGGACGAGCCTTTTTGACGAAATTACCGGCAAGATCATCGCCGAACTGGAGGCGGGGCGCGTGCCCTGGGTCCAGCCCTGGGGGACGGCGGCGGCGAAGGCGAGCCTCGCACTGCCGAGGAACGCCGCCACCGGCCGGCATTATTCCGGGATCAACGTTCTGATCCTCTGGGGCGCGGTGATCGAGCACGGATTTTCCGGCCAAAGCTGGCTCACCTTTCGCCAGGCGCTCGCGCTTGGCGGCAATGTGCGCACGGGCGAACGAGGCACGACCGTAGTCTATGCCGATCGCTTTGTGCCCGAAGATGAGAAGCGGCGCGCACGCGAGGCGGGCGAGGAAGCCCAGGCGATCCCGTTCCTGAAGCGCTTCACTGTCTTCAATGTCGCACAGTGCGAGAATCTGCCGGAGAGTGTGGGGATGGTCGCGCCGTCTCCGCCGCCGGCCCTGATCGAGCCAACAGTCGAGGCGTTGATCCGCGCGACGGCAATCGACTTCCGCATCGGCGGCAACCGCGCCTTCTACGTTCCGGCGCTCGACTATGTGCAGATCCCGCCGCCCCAGGCGTATTTCGAGCCTATCAACTGGCACCGAACGGCGTTGCACGAGTTGGGACACGCCACCGGGCATCCATCTCGTCTGGGCCGCGATATGACCGGTCGCTTCGGCACGAAGGATTACGCCTTCGAGGAGTTGGTCGCCGAGATGACCGCAGCCTTCTGCTGCGCATCGCTTGGCATCGTGCCGACCGTCCGGCACGCGGATTACATCGGGGCCTGGCTCGAGGTGCTGCGGGAGGACAATCGCGCCATCGTGCGCGCCGCGTCCTATGCCGGCAAGGCAGCTTGCTGGCTACTTGGCTTTGTCCCCGCCGGTGATGCAGACGAGGCCCAGCTTTCGACCGGCCAGACAATGGCCTGATCCTCCTACGCCTGATGCGAGCGCCTGCTCGCCAGCCACCGCGATGGCGACGGCCTCTCCACGTCAATGGACATCTTCATCCATCGACAGGCTCGCCGCCGAGCCCGATGAAGATCGCGACCCCTGTTCGGCCTTGGCTAATCTCGGCAAGCCCGAACTCGGCTCGGTCGTCATCGTCGACATAACGGCCGTCCGCCTCCCTGCCGGTCTCGGCATGGAACCTGACGTCCTGTTCGAGGATCCTGCTTCTCGTCTGTGTGTGGCGGCGAGCCGGCTATGGGAGCGGCAGCATCCCCGAGGGAGCCAGGCGGCCACGTGATGCGCTTTCACCGCTGACCGCGACCCATACATGATCCTGCCCGCGCACCTAAGCGGCGCCAGACAGCGAGAGGAGGAACGGGATTTTGTGACGGGTCGGAGGTCGAGAGAGAGGCTCTCGGCCGCCCGTCGCGGAGCAATCTCGATGCCTACTTTTGTCCAGAAGATCACGCTGCCCTCCTCGCGCAATATTCCCTTCACCCAGCTCGTGCTCGCGCAGTTCAACATCGGCGGCGTAGAGGCGGGCAGGCGGGGGTAGCATGATTACCCTTCACGACGCTTCCAACCTCGCACACCGTCTTGGCCGGCAGGCCGAGGCAGTGTGCCGTCATTATCTGTCCGTCGGTCACCGCGAGGGGCACTACTGGGTCGTAGGCGATGTGCGCAACACGCCCGGCCGCTCCATGTTTGTTCGGCTCGAGGACTCGCCGAAGGGCCCGGCCGGCAAATGGGTAGATGCCGCCACCGGCGAGCACGGCGATCTCCTCGACGTGATCCGGGAAAGCTGCGGTCTGCTCAGGTTCAAGGAAATTGCCGACGAGGCGCGGGCCTTCCTCAGCATGCCATTGCCCGGGCCGACGCCGGCCGCAATCCGTCAGCCCGCACCGCCGCATCGTTCACCCGTAGCCGCCCGCCGCCTGTTCGGTATGTCGCGGCCGATCGCGGGCACGCTCGTACAGTTGTATTTGCGCGAACGCGGCATTACCGATCTACGCGGAACCGGAAACCTGCGCTTCCACCCGCGCTGCTATTATCGTCCGGACGAGCATTCGCCGATCGAGACATGGCCGGCCATGATCGCGGCCGTAACCGACCTCGACGGCCGGATCAGCGGGGTGCATCGCACCTGGCTCGACCCGACACGCCGCGACAAGGCGCCTATCGACACGCCGAGACGGGCGCTGGGCGACCTTCTTGGCAATGCGGTCCGTTTCGGCATTGGTGGCGAGGTGTTAGCGGCAGGCGAAGGCATCGAGACCGTTCTGTCGATCCGGCAGGTCCTGCCCGACATGCCGATGCTCGCGGCACTCTCGGCAGCCCATCTCGCGGCGATCCATTTCCCCGACACGCTGCGGCGGCTCTATATTCTGCGCGACGATGATTCCGCCGGCGATCGCGCGCGGGACAGGCTGGTCGAACGGGCGAACGCGGCCGGGATCGAGTCGATCGTGATCTCGCCCCAGCTCGGCGACTTCAACGAGGATCTGTGCACCCTCGGCCTGGACGCACTGCGCATGGAAGCCCGGTTGCAGGTCGCGCCGCAGGACATGGCCCGCTTCATGGCGTTGACGACATAGCCGGCTGGAGGACAGGCGTGGGGATCGCCGCCGTGCTCGGCGGACGTCAATCCTTCGCAGAGGACCGTGCCTCGGCCTTCGAGAGAGCGATCGGCCCACAAGCCGGCCAGCCGGGCAATGGCTAAGGCCGACTATTTTCCGGCGCGGCCTCAAGGCCGCTTTCCATCGCGAGGCAAAATAGCCGGCCTTAGCCATCGAGCCCTGCGCTTGCGCTCCGCGTGCCCGGCCGTCGGGCCCGTGGGCTTCGTCGCCATAAAGGCCGCGACGGTCGCGGTCCAACCGACGGAGCATCCCCATGCGCGAGCACGACGACTACGAACCGCACCACGAATCCTCACCCACCGACCATGCCCTCAACGAACTCCAGCTCCATGGCTATCGCCCCTTTGCCGATGAGCCTGACCAGCGGCTTTTGCCCGACGGCAACCAGGTCGCGGGCGCTGTCGCCAACATCTTCGACGCCCTGATCGGCACCCTGGAGGACACGCGACTCGAACCCGACCTCGACGATCTCCTCTGGTCGACCACCAACGTATTCCACCGCGCCGCCGAGCGGATCGCGCGCGAGCTAGACGACAACGAGCAGGCGCAGAAGCGGTCGCAGCGAGAACAGGACGGCAGCGAGGTGAAGTCGGTCGAACTGGAGCGCCTGATCGCTGAGGGCATGACGCTCATCGAACGCCAGAACGCTTTCGAGCTGATGCGCGACCAGGCCGCCGAACACTACGAACGCCACGTTGGCAAGACTTGGCTCCCGCGCAGCGGATCGAGGGTCAACCATCGCGATCTGACCTCGGCGATGATCGACAGCCGCGATTTTCTGATGGCGAAGAAGCGCGCCGATCAGGAGGTGCTCCTGCCGCCGGGTCCGAAGATCGTCGTCACCGGTGGGCTCGACTTCGACAACCACCGGCTGATCTGGGCCAAGCTCGACCAAGTTCACGAGAAGCACCCCGACATGGTGCTGGTTCATGGCAAGTCGCCGAAGGGCGCCGAGAAGATTGCCTCGCTTTGGGCGAAGAACCGCAACGTGCCACAGATCGGCTTTGCGCCGGACTGGACGAAGCACGGCCGCGCCGCGCCCTTCAAGCGCAATGACACAATGCTGGAGATCGTGCCGAAGGGCGTGATGCACTTCCCCGGAACGGGCATCAACGACAATCTCGCCGACAAGGCCAAGAGGCTCGGCATCCCGGTGTGGAGGTTCGGCGGCGCTTAAGCCGCCTGATCGACTAGATCGGAGGTGGGAAGGGGCCGGTCTGGGGACACGACTGGTCGAAAGGCATCACTGCCTGGCGGACCGGAAGAACCTACGCAGTTCACGCGCCAGTATCTCAGGCGCCTCTTCCGCCATGTGGTGACCGCAGTCCAGGCTATGACCCCTCACGTCAGGGGCCCAGGAACGCCAGATCGCTGGAATGTCGCCGTATAGATCCTCTAGATCGTCACGAGCGGACCAAAGAACGAGAAGCGGACATTCGAGCATGCGGCGCGCGGCCCGATCCTCCTCATCGTGCTGACGATCGATCCCCAGCCCTGCCCGGTAGTCCTCGATCATGCCGTGAACCGTTGCCGGGTCGTGGATGGCGGTACGGAAGTCTGCGTAGGCTTCCCGACCCATATCCTCGGGACTCCCTCCGTACCAAGCGTCGGGGTCGGCCAAAATCGCACGTTCGGGTATTTCGGCCTGTGCGAAGAAGAACCAGTGCCACCAGGCTGTTGCAAACCGCGCGTCACAACGGGAAAGTGCTTCCGCGATGGGAATGCCCTCCAGGATCGCCAAGCGGCTCACCGACTCCGGATGGTCCATGGCGGTCCGAAACGCCGTGTAAGCGCCCCTATCGTGACCAACAAGCCCGAAATGAGCAAATCCGAGATGCTTCATGAGCGCAATACAGTCTCGAGCCTTGGCGCGCTTGGAAGAGCCTTCATGGTCGGGCGTGTCCTTGGGCTTGGATGATTGGCCAAAGCCGCGAAGGTCGGGGCAGATCACAGTATGATGCGCCGCCAGGAGCGGAGCCACACGGTGCCAGGTCGCATGCGTGCGCGGATGTCCGTGCAGCAGCAAAATCGGCGGCCCGTCCCCGCCCACGCGCACCCGGAGGATTGCTTCTGGCAGTGCGATTGTTTCCAGCTTGAAGCCCGCGAACATCAGCTCTTCGATAATACCGTCTGCAAATCGCTTTCGAGGCGCGGCGGGCCCCACATCCCTACGCCTCAGATTCGGAGGATAATGACGCGCGCACGCATCTGTTCCCAGACGGTCGCATGACGCGCCGCCGCCTCTCATGTGCGCTGATCCTTGACCCGGCTGACCGCTTGATGCCAACGGCCTCGCCGCTCGCCGCTCGCCGCTCGCCGCTCGCCGCTCGCCGCTCGCCGCTCGCCGCTCGCCGCTCGCCGCTCGCCGCTCGACCGCGATCGCCGCGTCGCGCCGACGCACGGCGCCGTGAAGCAGATCATGCCCTCGAACGATGGAAGATCTTTCGATCGTGGGCACAGCTCTTGCCGCGTATCGACATTCCTGCCGGTCGCTGACATGGCGGCGGCCATCAGCCGCCACGTCGCGCGGCTCAGGTCGGCATCGCCGCGGGACCACCATTTGATCCAGCTGGTGCCTTACTCGGAGCGCAAGATGCGGCATCGTTAAGTTTGACCGAACCGCTGATGCGCATGGACTTGGGAGACCTCCCCGTTGGCAGAACCGGGTGGAACACAGCAAAATGGCCTGAACCGAGGGGACGAAGCCGGTGCCTCTGGATGCGATGTCACCTTGCTTGCCCGACGGTCGCCATTGGTCGGTTTGGCCGTACCTTCTACCGCTCCACGCGGCCTCTTCGATGGCCTGATCTGGCCGAAGACCGGCTGACGCCTCAATCGCTTTTGACGCAACAGCGGCGTCGGACTTTCTTCCCCTTGCGGGACTCACCCACGCCACAGGCCGCGCGGGAGCCCCCGGGTCTCCGCCATTCCTCGCGAGACAAGAAAGACCTTCTTGGCTGTCAGGCCCCTGCGGGGTGCGTCGTCGATCGCCTGCGGCCTGCTGATCGCCATCGAGATCCTATGAGTAATGGCTACGACCTGCTCTGATGCAGCAGGCATTGTTGGCCGTTGCGGAAAGGAGCAGGAGATGACGCAGGACGGTATTCAAGAAAATGCGGCGCACAGGGAGCTTGATGCGATCTTCGTGTCGGTGGAGTTGAGCAAGAAGACCTGGTTGATCACCTCCATCTCACCGGGAGCTGGCGAGAAGCTATCGCGCCATTCCATCCCCGGCGGGGATATTGCTGGGCTTCTTGGTCGCCTCGCTCTTTTAAAGCAAAAGGCTCGTGACCGAACCGGCCGAGACTATCCGTTCGTCATCATCCAAGAAGCTGGGCTCGACGGCTTCTGGGTCCACCGGGTTCTGAAAGCAGAAGGCCACGACACTCATGTCGTTGACGCAGCATCCATAGCAACGTCTCGGCGCAAGCGGCGGGTCAAGACGGATCGGCTTGATGGCGAGACCCTTATCCGGGCGCTGCTGGCGTTCAAGCGTGGCGAACCGCGGGTCTGCTCCATGCTACGCGTGCCGACCCCCGATGAGGAGGATCGCCGCCGCATCGTCCGGGAGCGCAAGGTGTTGATGGAAGAACGTATCCGGCAACCGGATCAAGGGTCTTCTCTTGTCACAGGGCATCACCGGCTACGATCCTCTGCGACGTGATCGTCGCGATCAGCTGGAGACACTTCGCACAGGCGATGGACGGGATCTGCCCGAACATATGAAGCGCCAGGTTCTGCGTGAGGTCGACCGAATGGAAATGCTGCTCGATCAGATCAAGGCAGTCGAGGCGGAACGGGACGCCATGCTCGCCGAAGAACGCCGATCGGCGCGTGAAGTGGTTGTGCTGTCGAAAGTCGTCGGTATCGGACCGGAGTTTGCGGCCGTGCTGTGGGGAGAGGGCTTGTTCCGGTGCTTCGACAATCGCCGGCAGGTGGCGGCCTATGCCGGCCTTGCGCCGACGCCATGGCAAAGCGGGTCGATCGACCGGGAACAGGGGATCGGAAAATCCGGAAATCCGCGCCTGCGATCGACGCTGCTGGAAATGGCGTGGCTCTGGTTGCGGCACCAGCCCGCCTCAGCGCTCAGCCGCTGGTTCAACGAACGAGTCGCCCAGAATGGCGGACGCTTCAAGAAGGTGATGATCACCGCATTGGCCCGCAAGCTGGTCGTGGCTCTATGGAAATACGTCAGCGCCGGCGTGGTGATCGAAGGAGCGTTTGTCAGACCATGACGATCTGATCGCATTCCAGTTCGGCCTGGGCCTGATCAGCCCGCCGGAACCGGGTGGACGACCGCATTGCGGCATGGCTTTGACGCCGTCATCGAGACTGGTCTCGTCCTCCTGAGCCCTTGCCGCCGCAGGCGGGATTATGGTGCAGCCGCTCGAGCGGCGACCGGATGTGAGGTTGATACGTGCAAACGCGCGGAGCAGGAAACGGGCTCAGACCTCAGGTTCATGTGGCGGTAGGGATCGCGCTGCTTGTGCCGATGCATGGCTGAAGGGACAATGGCCAGCATCGTTCTCGTGGGACTGATGCTGGAATCCTCCCTGTGCGGCCTCTCTACTGGCTGGTCTGGCGCCGGTCGGGCCTCTGCCTGCAACGGCTTCGCCGACCTTCTTCCCCTGCGGCTTTGCCGCATTCCTCGCGGGACAACAAGCTCGGCTGCCGCCGTCCTCCGCTGACGCTGCGGTCCACAGGATGCAGTCGGCCCGATCGTCGCCTCACGACCGCTATCGAGGCCGCACAGGGCGGCTTCGGCAACCAGTCAGGAGAACGACAATGGCTACCATCGGCAACTTCCAGCAATCGGACAACAACGAGTTCAGCGGCGAGATCGTCACCCTCTCCCTCCAGGCCAAGAAGGTCCGTATCGTTCCCGATACGCGCTCCAGCGGCGAAAACGCTCCCAGCCACCGGGTCTTCGTCGGTCGGATCGAAATCGGGGCCGCCTGGTCCAAGCAGTCCAACGAGGGTCGCAGCTACCTGGGTCTCAAGCTCGACGACCCGAGCTTCACCGCTCCGATCTACGCCAACCTCGTCGAGGGTGAGGACGGCCAGGGCTACAGCCTCATCTGGTCACGTCCGAACCGCCGCAACGGCGACTGAGCACCCTGCCAGGACGCCTCGCACCCAGCGGGGCGTCCTCCAGAAACCGGCCACTCAGCAGCTCAGAGCCACAGCTTGACGAGCGGTCCCTCATGTGAGGCCGCAATGGTGCGGGCTCGGAAAACGGACAAGGAGACCTACAATGGCGACCATCGGTATTTTCAAGAAGACCGGCTCCAACGAGTTCACCGGCGAAATCGTTACGCTCAGCGTCCAAGTCAAGGCTGTGCGCATCGTCCCCGACCAGCGCCCCACGAACGAAAACGCCCCCACACACCGCGTGCTGGTCGGCCGCGCTGAGATCGGCGCTGCCTGGTCCAAGCGCTCCAGCGATGGCCGCGACTATATGGGCCTCAAGCTCGATGATCCAAGCTTCAACGCCCCGATCTACGCCAACCTTTTCGAAGACGAGGAAGGCCAAGGCTTCTCGCTGATCTGGTCCCGTCCTAATAGCCGGCGTGGCGACTGAGGTCCGCAAGTGCCCCGGCCTGTTCGGCCGGGGCATCTGGCCTCTCAGGTCGTGAGAGCAACCTTGAGCAAGAGCGAAGCGGTCCGCAGAAAGGCGTTAGTCGAAAGCAGGTTCTGCGCGCTAGAAACGATCGTGGTTTCATCGATCCTAGCTCATGTAACCCCGCTTGATCTTTCGTCCCGCCAACCGCGACTGCTCCGAGGCTGCCTGCCTGCAATCTTCGAAAAAGTGGACTTTCTGGCGGCCTCGGGTGCCAATCCGTCCCCATAGCCGGACCAGCGACATTTCGCCGAACAGGGTGGGTTGCAATGACAGGACATAAAATCGTGCCATGTTACGAGCGCCATCAATACGGCGCAGGAATACGGGTCGGGCGCGTTGTTCATGCATCCGACTATCGATCCTCGCCATGGGATCCGTCCAATGCATCTTTCGAATCCGTGGCTCGGCATCGATTCAAAAACTTGATCGAATGTCGCCTTATCGGACAAAGGCGAGGGGGCAGCATGACGACACGTCTGCAAACGGGGACAGCTTTCCCGGAGGGCTAATCCTCCCGGGCTAATCACCGGTCGCGCGGATGGTCGCCGGCCTGTTCACCGACGAGGCCCTCGACAAGGTTCAACAGGCTTGAGGCGGTGGAAGCAGGCATATCAAGCACACGCAAGATCAGCTTCAGCTTGTCGTCGGCTTCCTGACGACTCTCACCGAAAAAATGCGGGGCTGCGAAATGGATCATTTCGATCGGTGAGCAGTCCAGAATCTCGCAGATGTGAAGTAGTCTGGTCGCATGCAGCTTTGAAAAGGCGCGCTCGTAACGTGCAAAGATCGTCTCGTGCAAGCCGACCATGATCCCCATCTGCGCCCGATTGAGCCGCCTGGCGTCGCGACGCTCCCGTACGAACCGACTGAAAGCCTGCTCCATGTCGCCGAAGCTCCGGATGCCTTCGAAACCTGGTTTCCTGTAGACCGGCTTCTCGGACTCAGCGTCTGCCGTTTCGATGAGTCCATGCTCGTCTATGTATTTCTGGACGTCCTTGATTGCCATTGCGACGGGTTTACCCGCTCCTGTGTGTGCCGCGAAGCGCGCCCACAAGACGCGACTCTTCGCCCCAAATTGCCCGATACATGAAAAAACAGAGCCAACGTGACCTCAAGCCTAGCAGGTGAGTGGGCCTGCGATCAAATTCCATATCCAGGACCATGAAGGGAGATCTGTCGATCGGCTGTAATCAAAGGCCAAGGTCGTCCAGATACTTTGCGATCGCCTGTTCCATGATCGCCTGCATCGATGTTTCGGCGGTGAAGGAGGCCAGTTTCAGCCGCCGCTTGGTCGCTCGGTCGAGGTTCACGTTCACAAAGCAACTTTCCCCCTTCACCCGCTCTCGCTTCATCCTGCGCAAGGCCTTCCTGGCCTCCTGCCTCAAGTCGCTGCCCGTCTGCGATGTGCCGTCGGGCTCGCGGTCTGTGCTGATGTCATTGGACGGGCGATCTTCGTCACCTCCCGACGATTGCTTTCGCGCAGCGAGTGCGAACTCGTCCAGGGACAGGCTTTCCTTGCGGCCCATCAGGCGTGCTCGGCTTTTGGAAGGGGACTCAACAGGGCATCGATCTCGCCCACCACTTCTTGCGTCTCGCGACGCGCTTTGCCTACAGCCTCGGACAACGCCTGCATCTGGAGAGTGCCAGTGCCGTTCTGGATATCCTTATAGATGTTGCGTTCCATTACCTCGGCCCTAAAGAGATAGGTCCCGACCTTGTCCTCGATGATGGGACGAATCTTGCGATAAAGTTCCGTCTGCCGAACAGTCATCGAAATCCGGGTGCGCAAGACGCCGTGGCGACATGACCCGCCGCGGAGCTCGTTGACCCTCACGACGGACTGGAAGCAGTCAATCGCGCCCAAGACCTCGCGCTTGGACGGCTGAATTGGAGAGATCACCAGATCGGACCGTCCAATCACAGGGTCAATGGTGGAAATATCCTCTCCAGGCGTGTCGATGAGGAGGTAGTCAAAACGATGGGCATGGCGCTCAATGAACGCATCCAGCGACTTGGCCGTCTTATGGCCGAAGACGCTGATGCCTTCTGGTTGCGCGGCCTTGTCGTGGCAGTCGCTCCACCATTTGGTCAGATTGCTTCTACCATCCATGTCAACCATCGCGACCGTCGTACCGCGCAATGCATACTCGCCGGCAATGTTCATCAAAGTGGTGGTCTTGCCGGCGCCGCCTTTGCCATTGATGGCGGAGATCACGATAGGCATGCGCGAATTCTCCTCTGAGCGTGTGTTTCTACTCGCACACGAATCCAGGATTGCTCAAGTATGGGTCCGTGGGCACATGAATTTCTATGAATGTAGAAAAACGATGTCTGAATGACAATGATAAAGTGTTTTTTTTGGGAAAATTCCTGCTTTCCGATGTCATATTGGTTGGCAGGATACGGAAAAATGTGATACATTTTTCCTGACGATCGGGGGACAAGCCCCCGATCCGCGGCTTGGCCGCGAGCGAGGCAGACGGTCCATGACTCCAGCCAACGCAACGGTTTCAGGTCGGCCGGCGAGGAGGGAGAAGGTCGCGCATATTCGGTTCGCGCCAGAGGAACTTGCCGCGCTCGCGTCGGCTGCGGAGACCGCCGGCCTGTCGGTTTCGGCCTTCGTCCGCTCGCTTGCTTGCGAGGGGGCGGGCCTCCGGCCGTTTTTGAATGAGGAGGATCAGGCGATCCTGCAACTCCTCGCCAAGGATTTGCGTGCTGTTGGCAACGCTCTCAATCAGGCCATACGCGAACTCAACACTGGGCGCATGGCTGCGGCTTCGGATGTAGCCGCAGCCGCGGACGATGCCCGCGCCATTGCATTGACGGTCGCGGCCGAGCTCTCTCAGATGACGAAGCGCGCCAGCTCGGCTCGCCGCCTTGGTGCGCGCTAATGGAATTCTTCCTGGGTGCTTTCGAACGGGACTGGGAACGCCGTCGCGCAGCGCTGCTTCACGAACTGCAGCTGGGACGAGGCGAGCGCCATGAATGGGAGTGGTGTCGAAAGGGCGGGGCGGCGTTCAGCCCAGACGACACACAAGGCGGCGGCAGGCTTTCGTTTCGTCGCAGGGACGTCGAGCTCCATCGGTCGATTCGACAACGGATCATAGCCGTGGCGCATGGAAGCCAGCCGGCGGTGGTCAAGCTCGCTTCCTATGGTGGAGGCGTGCGCGTCGCCGCGATGCTCGGCTATACTTCCCGGAATGGCGAACTGGCGGTCGAAACCGAGAAGGGCGAGCAGATCACCGGAAAGGCGGCCCTCTCGCAGCTGCGCACGCAATGGGAGCATCTTTTCGACAATCGTGCCTCGAGCCGGGACATTGGTCTGTTCCAGGTAGCGGTAAACAAAAAGACACAGGAAAACGATCGCGACCAGATCTTTCGCCATGTCCTGCGCGCCGCATTCGGAGAGCGCCGCTTTGTCTATGCAATCGAAGACGTGGACGGCGCTCATCTTCGAGTGCACGGGGTCCTGCTATTGCGCGGGCCTGACGGCGAGCGCCTGAGCGGCGACGCAAAGGCTGCTGCAATCGCACAGGAGCGGTTCGACAGGAGCAAGATCGGCAGCGTCGTGCAGGCGCGAATTCTATTTCGCGGTCACGGCAATGGCGTTGCCTTCGCGCTGAGCCGGGTTCGTGAAATGGTCGAACGCTTTGATGGGCAGGTGCGCGATAATAGGGGCACCTGCATCGCTACTTTCGAGCGGGCCGGCGGTCTCGTCCAGAGGCATTGGCGCAGGCAAATGCAAAGCCGCAAGGGACGTGACGTCATGCATCTAATCTTGTCCGCGCGCGCTGGCACCGATCCAACCGCCTTTCGAGATGCGGTGCGGGACTTCCTGGGCGATCAATTCGCAGGGCATCGCTACGCTTACGCCATGCACGATCCGGCTGAGGATCCAAAGGGAATGGCGCAGGGTGGCAAGCGGCCGCATATCCACGCTCACGCGATCGTCACCATGCGTTCGGAGTCAGGAGAACGTATCGAGACCAGCCCCCAGGTCTTCCGGGCGTGGCGCTCATTGATGGCCGAGAAAGCCCGACAGCGCGGAATCAATATGGAGCTGACCGACCGTCGCGAATTTGCAAGTGCGCCCGCCTATACTCGAACCCAGGTGCGGCCTGTCAGCTATGCGGGGAGAACCGAGCATGAGGGCACCAGCCAGTCGGCACGGGAACGCTATCTAGCCAAGCGTTCCAATATCCCTGACGCAGCACTGTCGAGCCGGAGTGCCCAATACGCGGCAGCGGCTGCCCAGGTATGGCGCGAAATTGCGCGTGATAGCTCGGTCAGGAAGGTCGCCGAGTTCGCCGAAGATCATCTCGAACGAATCCGGGCCGCATTGCGGGTTAGCCAAATCCACGCGACTGCGGTCTATCGGCGAAGGCCGGACACGAATGAGGCTAAGGGACATCTGTCACGAGAACTTTTTGGAGGCGACGAGGCTGCCATGCATGCGATGACACGTGCTGAATTGCAGGCATACGAGAAACGGGTCGAGGCCATTCTGGCCGACATTGAGCGTTCCGTCGGGCCGGGCGAGCGGGCCCGATTCCACGAGATCACAGAAGCCGCGCGCGAGGTGATGAGCATCCGCCGGGAAAATCTCCGGTTCTCCGAACAACAGCCTGTCGCAGGCGAGGTGGGTCGCGGCAAGCCAAGCGCCTCCCGCGAGGTTTCGACGTCGGCCGAGGCCGATCCGCAGGATGCTCGAACGCCACCGAAGTCGACGCACGAGCCGGTTTCTGGCAACGCGGCATTGGACCGAAGCCATGAGCTTCCGCGAGACGAACGGTTGGGGAGCGCTCGTCAGGCCCGTGACCCTCCCGGTTGGATTGCCGCCGAAAGGATGAATGAAGCCGGGCAGCCGGCGGCTGAAAGACCGAGTGGAATCCCGGAGCGGTGTGCCTCGCAAACTGATGCATCGCAACGATCGCCAGAGCACCTGCGCGAATTGGAGCAGGAATTGGAACAGCGCCACATGCGTGATCGCGACGAGCGCGAGCAGTAGGGAGGAACCGCACAAGCGTCCGCTGGCCATGTGCCTCGTTGAGCCGAGATTTTAGAGTGCGGCTCGCAAATGCCGGATTGGCCTTCCGGGCGACAGCGACTGCGCGGCTTGTGCAATGCTTTGCGCGTCAATTCCATAATGCCGATACAGATCTGCGATGGTGCCCGTCTGGCCGAAATCTTCTACGCCGAGGGACCGGGTCTTATGGCCCTGGACGGACCCGAGCCAGGCAAGGGTCGCAGGGTGGCCATCGATCACGGTGATGAGCCCGCAATTGGAGGGGACGCCGGCGAGCAATCGTTCGATGTGGCTTCGTGCGTGTGCCAGGCCGTGCTCCCTTGCGCGCTGCGCAGCAGTCCATCCGGCATTCAGGCGGTCTGCAGACGTTACGGCCAAGAGGCCTACGTCGCGGCGGTCCTCCCCGATCAACCCGATCGCATTTATCGCTTCGGGTGCAATCGCTCCCGTATAGGCGACCACGATCTGGGCATTTGGTCCTGGCTTGCGCATCCAATAGCCTCCACTGAGGATGTCTTCAGCCAACGCCTGATCAACAACGCGTTTGGGCTGCTCAATCGGCCGCGTCGAAAGTCTGAGATACACGGAGCCACCCGTTGCGTCCCTGAGCCAGCTCACGGCATCGGCATGACCATCTCCATCGCGCTGCATGTAGTCGAATGAAAACCGCAGGATTGTTGCGAGCTCGTCAACGAAGGCTGGCTCGAAGCTGGCAAGCCCGTCCTGCGCCATGCCGATCAGTGGTGTTGCTATCGATTGGTGTGCGCCGCCTTCAGGCGCCAAACTGATCCCAGAGGGAGTGGCCACGACAATGAAGCGGGCATCTTGGTAGCAGGCATAGTTCAGAGCATCGAGGCCGCGCTCGATAAACGGATCATAGAGGGTTCCTACCGGTAACAGCCGTTCGCCAAATATCGAATGGGAGAGCCCGAGAGCGGAGAGAGTTAGAAACAGGTTCATCTCGGCAATGCCGAGTTCGATGTGTTGGCCCTTTGGCGAGAATTCCCAGTTGAAGGTCGAAGGAATCCGCTCTTTTCTGAACAGGTCGGCCTTCTCTTCCCGGGCAAACAGACCTCGGCGATTTACCCATGCGCCAAGGTTGGTAGAGATGGTCACGTCCGGCGACACCGTGACGATCCTTCTCGCGAGATCAGTGTCGGCCTTGGCGATCTCGTGCATGAGAGTTCCAAAGCCATGCTGCGTCGAAACTGGCGATTGCACTTCAATGGTGAAGGCAGCAGGAACAGCGATTTTCCCGGCCTGATGGGGCGCTCGGCGCCGGGCGTTGAATGGGGCCGCCTGTACAAAAACGGCCAGTTCTTCGGCGGGCAGCAGGAGACCTTCATATGGATCCCATTCGTAACCGGGCCGAACGCCAAGGCTAGCGCGCAGGTCCTCGACCTGCTTTGAGGTCATCAGCCCCGCATGGTTATCCTTGTGGCCCGCCAGCGGCAGGCCGAATCCCTTGATCGTGTAGGCGACAAAGCAAACCGGGCGATCGTGCTCGCGCGCGTCCTGGAAGGCCTGCAACAATGAGCGCAAGTCGTGCCCACCGAGGTTGGTCATCAAACGCGCTAGGTCTTGATCCGAGCGGCTTTCAATCAGCTTGGAAGCCTGGCCTTGGTCGCCAAGATCATCGATCAAGCGCTTTCGCCATGCCGCCCCGCCTTGGTAGGCCAAAGCCGAGTAGAGCTGGTTGGGACAGTTGTCGATCCAGCTTCGCAAAGCCTCGCCCCCGGGTTCCTGGAAGGCTTCCTCGAGGAGGGAACCGTATTTGAGGATCACCACCTCCCAACCGAAATCGCGAAACAGCGAGACGAAGCGCTCCCATAACCCTTCCCGCACCACCGCGTCCAAGCTTTGTCGATTGTAGTCGACGATCCACCAGGTGTTGCGGAGTCCGTGTTTCCAGCCCTCAAGCAGAGCTTCAAAGATGTTACCCTCATCCATCTCGGCATCGCCGATGAGCGCGACCATGCGGCCCTCGGCGAGAGTGCAGGCCATGCCTTTGGCTCGAAGATAATCCTGCACCAATGAGGAAAACAGCGTCTGTGCGACCCCCAGGCCGACGGAGCCCGTCGAGAAGTCCACGTCGTCGGTATCCTTCGTGCGTGATGGATAAGATTGCGCCCCTCCGTAGCCGCGGAACGATTCCAATTTCGAGCGTGTCTGCTTGCCGAAGAGATACTGAATGGCATGGAAGACCGGACTTGCGTGCGGCTTCACCGCGACCCTGTCTTCAGGACGCAAGACCGCGAAGTAGAGCGCCGTCATTATGGTGGCGAGCGATGCCGACGATGCTTGGTGGCCTCCAACTTTGAGCCCGTCGTCATTGGGTCGAAGATTGTTGGCATTGTGGATCATCCATGTGGACAACCACAGCACCTTCCGCTCGAGAGCCTCAAGGCACGCAAGTTTAGGATCGTCCATGTCGTGCTCCATCATTTGATATGATGAGGATAGGAAAATCGGCAGGGCGATTGCAGCTAAAATTGCTATCAGGTAAGGCCATATCGGTGAGTTCAAGCCAATTTCGATGCAAGGAACAGAAGGTCATGCCAAAAAGCGTCATTGACGGTATCGATCGCAAGTTGTTGGCGGCGCTTCAGTCGGATGCTCACGCGACAACAGAAGACCTCGGCGAGATCGCCGGTCTGTCTCCATCACCTTGCGCGCGTCGGGTGCGGATGCTGGAGAAATCTGGCGTGATCAAAGCGTATGTAGCAATCGTCGACCAGGTGAAGGTTGGATTACCCGTCAGCGCGTTTGCGTCCGTCAAGCTGGAACGACAACGGGAAGAAGAGCTGGATCGATTTTCAAATGCTGTCCTGCGCTGGCCGGAAGTCGTGGAGTGCTATCTGATGACTGGCAAGATGGACTTCCTGCTGCGCGTCGTCGTCAAAGACTTGGAGGCTTATGAAGCATTCCTGAAGCAGAAGCTCACTAGACTCGATGGCGTGGCATCAATCGAGTCGAGTTTTGCCCTTGGTCAAGTGAAACATGCTCATGGACTGCCAATCGACGCTTAGGTCACCAATATATTTGGCGCTCTACTAGCCTGCCCTTAAGCAGGTTCGAGACGGATTTCAATCAAGAAAACCCGGCTTTTTCGGTCAGTTGAGGGCCCGCACAACGGTAGTCCAGATCAACAAAATACCACCAATGTTTCTGTGGGATTGGCTCGGTCCGCCTACGGTCAATGCCATCGCACCTGTCTCGGACGCGCTGCTGAATGCTGCAGCGATTTGGGCGTAGGCATTGTAGGCGCACGAAGCCTGTCTGCGCCGCAGCTATGTGGCGGGAAGGTTTCATCATTGGTGAGTAACGAAGGCCCTAGCCGGGACCGGAGCTGCTTCGTTCGTCAGGCGCCGAACGGCTGCGAGGCGGTGCCTTTTGCGAGAGCTCGATCCAGACCGGCGCGTGATCGCTGCTCTTTTCCCAGCCGCGCACCTCGACGTCGACTTGCGCGTCGATCAGCCGCTTCTTGAGCGACGGGCTCAGCAGAAGGTGGTCGATGCGCAGGCCTGCGTTGCGGCCGAAGGCGTTGCGGAAATAGTCCCAGAACGTGTAGATCTTCTCACCGGGATGACGCGCGCGCAGCGCGTCGGTCCAGCCTTGTTTGAGCAGCGTCGCATAGGCGGCGCGCGCCTCGGGCGCGAACAGAGCATCGTCCAGCCAGCGCTCGGGCTTGTAGACATCGAGTTCGGTCGGCATGACGTTGAAATCGCCTGCCAGCACCACTGGCTGTTTGGACCCGACGAGTTCGGCTGCGTGGTCGATGAGCCGATCGAACCAACGCAGCTTATAGTCGAATTTCAGGCCGGGCCTCGGATTGCCATTCGGAAGATAAAGGCATCCGATAAGGATGCCGTTGACTGCTGCTTCGATGTAGCGGCTATGGCTGTCGTCGGGGTCGCCCGGAAGGCCGCGCCGCGTTTCGTGGATTTTGCCGACGCGGCTCAGGATCGCGACGCCGTTCCAGCTTTTCTGGCCATGCCAGACCACGTCATAGCCGAGGTCGCGGATCGGCCGTTCCGGGAACTTCTCCTGGGGCGCCCTGAGTTCCTGGAGGCAGGCAATGTCCGGCGCTGCCTCTTCCAGCCAGCGCAGCAGCACCGGCAGGCGGCCGTTGACGCCGTTGACGTTGTAGGTCGCGATCCTCATGGCTTCACAGGTCCGGCAGGAACTGATCGGCCCGGCCCCATCCCGCGAGGGCCTTCGATGCGGCGCGCTTCTTCAACTCGGGCGCATCGCCGACATGGAAATGAGAGGGCGCATCGATTGTCTTCATCTCCGCCCAGGTGACAGGTGCTGCGACCGGGGCGCCCGGCCGCGATCTGGCGCTATAAGCCATGATTGCCGTTGCGCCGCGCTGGTTGCGCAGATAGTCGACGAAGATCCGACCCTTGCGTTTGGCCTTCGACAAAACGGCCGTGAAGTGGGCAGGGTCGCTCTGCGCGACCGCCTGAGCAAGCCGGGAGGCGAAGGCCTTCACCTCAGGCCATTCAGCTCGCGGCGTAAGCGGCGCGATCACATGCACGCCCTTGCCGCCCGTCAGCATCGGGAAAGTGGTCAATCCAAGGGATTTCAGTATATCCCGGAACTGGAATGCGGCAGCGCGAACCGCCTCGAAATTCAGTCCCTCGTCGGGGTCGAGGTCAAACACAAGGCGGTCGGCCTTCTCGACGTCTTCGATGCGCGCTCCCCATCCATGGAACTCGATCGTTCCCATCTGGACACAGGTCACAAGCCCCTCGGCGTCGTCGACGTAAAGGTAGGGCTCCTCATGGCCGTCCTTTTCGGTGATCCCGACGTGATGGACCTTGTCGCCGAAGCTGCCAGCGTCGTGCTTTTGGAAAAAACATTTCTTGGCGCGGCCCTGCGGGCAGCGGACCAGGCTGATTGGTCTGCTGCCTGCCCAGGGAAGCATGATCGCTGCAACATCGGCGTAATGATCGGCAAGCTGTCCCTTGGTGATGTTGGATTCGGGGTAGATTACGCGGCCGCGATTGCTGATCGCGACCGCGCTTGTCGCCGGCGGCGGCAGCGTCGCTGTGCGGTGTTCCGTCTCGAGCACAACCGCTTCGGGCTTCTTGTCCTCACGCAAGCCGAGATAGCTTGGATGGCGCAGTGTTCCTTCATTGGTCATCTCGGTGAAGGCGATCTCGGCGACGAGGCTGGGACGCAGCCAGTGCGCGCGACGAACCTCCGCGCGCGGTGCTTCGACGGTGGCTGCCTTCTGCTCGAGCGGCGCCATGGTCTTCATCAGCCGGGCCATCCCGGCGGCATTGAAGCCGGTCCCGACCTTGCCGGCATAGCGCAGCTTTCCGCCGTCATGGACCCCAAGGATCAGCGATCGAAACGCGCGATCCTTGTCTGACGGCGTCCAGCCTACGAGCACGAACTCCTGACGTTTGATGCACTTGATCTTCAGCCAGCTTCCGTCGCGGGCGCCGACATAGCCCGAATCCGCCAGCTTCGAGATAACCCCCTCAAGGCCGGCGTCGCAGAAGCGGTTCAGCAATTCTTCCCCCCGGCCCTGGATATGATCGGAGTAGCGAAGGATGGGGCTCTTCGCCGGCAGAATTGCCTCCAGTTTCTCCTTGCGCTCCAGCAGCGGCAGCCTCGTCAGGTCTTCCCCGTCGAGTTGGAGCAGGTCGAAGGCATAAAAATCGATGCTCGTGGGAGCGCCCTTCAACGCGTTCTGCAGCGCCTGGAAACTGGACCGCCCCTCGGCGTCGGTGACGATGGCCTCTCCGTCGATGAGGGCAGAGCGAACCTTGAGCTTGCGCGCCTCCGCCAAAATGGACGGAAAGCGGCCGGACCAGTCCAGGCCGGAGCGCGTATAGGCGCGCGCCTCGCCGCCGCCCACGGCGACAAGAATACGATAGCCATCGTATTTCATCTCGTGGATCCAGCGATCGCCAGGGGGAACCGTGTCCACCAGTTTTGCAAGCTGGACCGGCCGGAACGCGGGTGGCGCATGTTTGGCTGCCCCGCGCGAGGCTGGCTTCGCAGGGGGAGCTGAAGATCCTTTGATTGTGGGCCGACGCAAAGCTGACTTGCTCACTTGACTTGACCCTGTTCAGACCGAACTATGCAATGAGTCATTGCGAACACGCAGCCTATTTCTTCAGTTTCTCCGCGGCGGCATTGAGCTTATCGCGGTCGTTGCCGATGCGCTTGATCAGGGCTTCGGCCTGCTCTCTCTGATACCGTGCTTGCGGGCGAAATAATTGACCTCATAGCCCTCACCGCCGGAGACCTGCCGACGGTCTGCGGCGCCTCGCTTCGATTTGTTGTCCGCCATTATCGTCTCCCCTGTTCCATAGCTGCGCCGTCACGACGTTCGACCTGTAACGCTTTGGTAAGACTTGCGATCCTGAGCCGGACAAGAAATTCGACGTTTCACCTGAAATCCCGCGTCTTGACCTTGAGGTTGTCGATGTGGAGGTCGGGTATGTAGATGTCGCGGCTGCGCAGCCCCTTGGGCAGCAGCTCGCGCGGATCGGGTCCCGAGCCGCCATTGCGCCGCGGGCGTGCGGCAGGGGAAAGCTGCCCTCGCGTTCGCCGATGCTGGCGAGCTCGGCTGAAAGATCGCTGATCTTCCGAGCCACGAGGTGGACCACTTCGCCCTCACGCTGGATGCGGCCGCTTACCGCGATCATGCCCGCCGACAGAACCGTGCGCCGGTGCTGCTCGAACACTTGGGGCCAGACCACGAGGTTCGCGATGCCGGTCTCGTCCTCAAGGGTGATGAACATCACGCCCTTGGCCGAGCCCGGGCGCTGCCGGACGAGCACTATGCCTGCCGCTTCCAGCCAGCGCCCGTCGCGCGCCTCCATCGCCTCGGCGCAAGACACGATGCGGCGGCGGCGAAGATCTTCGCGCAGGAAAGAGATCGGATGGCTGCGAAGCGTCAAGCCTATGTGGCGGTAGTCTTCCACGACCTCGCCGCCGGCGGTCATCGGCGGCAGCGCCACCGCCGGTTCATTGATCTCCGGAATCATCTCCGCCTCGCGGGCCGATGCGGCCGCGAACAGGGGCAGGGGCTCGTCGCGCAGCGCCTTGATCGCCCACAGCGCCTCGCGCCGCGCGAGACCAAGCGCCGGCCGGAACGCGTCTGCCTCGGCGAGCTGGACAAGCGCGGCCTGCGGCACGCCAGCGCGGCGCCACAGATCGTCGACGGAGGCGAACGCCTGGTCGGCGCGGGTGGCGACAATCGTGCTTGCATGGACATTTGCGAGACCGCGCACCATGCGCAACCCAAGCCGGACGGCGAAATGTCCGTCGTCGGCGACCGGTTCCAGCGTGCAGTCAAACGCGAGGCGTTGACGCAGGCCGGCCGGATGTCGATCCCGTGCGCGGCCGCGTTCGATCTGTGCGCGCAAGGCATCTATGGCGGGCTCCGGCCGCAAGATGGTCGTTGACCTCCGGGAAAGCGCATATAAGAATGTTCTCTATTTGTTCTACGATCGAGCGATGGAAGTCAAGTGGGCCTTGGAGCGCGGCGCACCCTTGTGTAGCGGCGAAGTCATTGGGGGCGGGGCGGGGGCTAACGCCGACCTTCGACCTGGTCGTGGGTGACATAGACGATCGTGTTGCCCAGGCGCTGGTGCAGCGCCTTGATCTCAGAGCGCATCTGCACGCGCAGCTTGGCATTGAGGTTGGAGAGCGGCTCGTCGAACAGGAAGACTTTCGGGTCGCGCACGATGGGGCGACCCATGGCGACGCGCTGGCCCTGGCCGCCAGAAAGCTGGCGCGGATAGCGCTCCAGCAGGTCTTGCAGTCCAACGATCGTTGCGGCGCGCGTAATCTTGGCGTCGATCTCGCCCTTGTCGGTCTTCTTCAGCCTCAGCGCGAAAGCCATGTTCTCGCTACCGTCATATGCGGATAGAGCGCATAGTTCTGGAATACCATGGCGATATCGCGCGATTTTGGCGCGATGTCGTTGATGACTTGGCCGTCGAGCGCGATCTCGCCGGCGCCGATATCTTCGAGGCCGGCGATCATCCTTAGTAAGGTCGCTTGCCGCAACCGGACGGCCCGACAAGGATGACGAATTCGCCCGACGCGATATCCACCGACACGCCGTGGGTAACTCGCCCTTGCCATAGTCCTTCTCGACACCCGATATGGTGACCGCACTCATTGGTATTTCCCTTTAGAAAGAGACCTTGTCGCCGCCCTTGAGCTGCAAGATCTGCCGCGCCTCGTCAGGGGTGGCGACCGAGGCGCCGAGCCCCTCGACGATCTGGCGCACCTTCTTCACCTGCTCGGCGTTGGATTTTGCCAGCTGGCCCTTGCCGATCCACAGCGAGTCCTCCAGCCCGACGCGCACATTGCCGCCCAGCGCGATGGCCTGAGTGGCGATGGGCAACTGGCTGCGGCCGGCGCCTAGCACTGACCAATGACAGTCATTGCCGAACAGGCGGTCGGCGGTGCGCTTCATATGCGCGACGTCCTCCGGATGGGTGCCGATGCCGCCCAGTATGCCGAACACGCTCTGGACGAAGAACGGCGCCTTGACCAGGCCGCGCTCGACGAAATGGGCAAGCGTATAGAGATGGCCGATGTCGTAACACTCGATTTCGAAACGCGTGCCGTTTTCCGCGCAGGTGCGCAGGATGTGCTCGATGTCACCAAAGGTGTTGCGAAAGATGCGGTCGCGGGAGCCTTCGAGATAGGAGCGCTCCCAATCATGCTCGAAGGTCTTGAAGCGCTCCAGCATCGGATAGAGGCCGAAATTCATCGAGCCCATATTCAGCGAGGCGACTTCCGGCGAGAAGGTCGCCGCCGGCTTGACCCGCTCCTCGACGCTCATAGTGGCGGCGCCGCCCGTGGTGATGTTGATGACGCAGTTGGAACGCTGCTTAATCACCTTCAGGAAGGGCGCAAAGGCCCCTGTCGACTGGTCGGGCCGGCCGTCGACAAGATTTCGCGCATGCAGGTGGACGATGGCTGCACCGGCCTCGGCCGCACCGATCGCGGCGTCGGCGATCTCTTGCGCGCTCACCGGCAGATGCGGCGACATCGACGGCGTATGGATCGAGCCGGTGACCGCGCAGGTGATGATGATCTTGTTCTGGTTCGCCACTTGAAAATATCCTCGTCCTCTATTTCACTGCGCCTTGCGTGATGCCTGAGATGAACTGCTTCGACAGCACGATATAGAGCAGGGTGATCGGCAGGGCCGCCAGCGTCAGCCCGGTGAACAGCACGCCCCAATCGGTCGTGAATTCGCCGACGAAGACCGTGAGGCCCTGCGGCAACGTCTTGAGATCGTCCGACGTGATCAGCACCAGCGGAAAGAAGAAATCGTTCCAGATCGGCACGGCATTCTGGATCGCGACGATGACCAAGGCCGGGCGCGCCAGCGGCAGCATGATCGAGCGCATGATGCGAAATTCGCTGGCACCGTCCATGCGCGCCGACTCCTCCAGTTCGCGCGGCAAGGTCCTGAGAAAGCCCGTCATGATGAACACCGCGGAAGGAATGCCCATGGCCACATAGACCAGCACCAAGCCGGCATAGCTGTCGACCAGGCCAAGCGAATCCAGCTGGATGAACAATGGAATGATCGCCAGTTTCAGCGGAACGGTCATGCCGCTCAGGAAAAACATCAGCACCAGTGCGCTCAGCCTGAATTGATAGCGGGCGATGGCATAGGCGGCCATGGTGCTGAACAGAAGGATCAGTGCTACCGCGGCCAAGGTGATGCCGAGAGAATTGGCGAGGTACCGGACGAAATTGGTTTCGCTCCACACGCGCTCGGCATTGACCAGCGAAAAGTGCGCCGGCAGGGCGAAGGGCGAGCTGAAGATCTCGGCATTGGTCTTGAAGGACGATATCACCATGACGAACAGGGGATAGATCATGATGACGGCATTGATCACCAGCATCAGCTGGATGGCGCCGTTCTTCAACAGCTCGCCGGGTTCCCTGGTGCCGACCGCTGCGCTCACAGTTCGATCTCGCGACGGCGCAGATAGCGAAGCGCGATTGCTGTGACGCCGGCAACAATGATGAACATCATCACCGCCAGCGCGCTGCCCTGGCCGAAATCCTGGATGCCTGTTGTCGTCGAGCCGAAGGCGGTCCGGTAGAAATAGAGGCCGAGCACATCCGTCGCGCCGCCTGGCGAACCGGTGAGGCCGGCCATGACATAGGGGATTTCGAACCAGTTGAAACTGCCGATGAAGGTCAAGATGGTGACGATGGTGACGCTCGGCGCAATCAGCGGCCAGATGATGCGCGTCATCAGCACATAGTCGCCGGCGCCATCCAGCCGGGCAGCTTCGATCACTTCCTTGCCGACGCGCTGCATGCCTGCCAGCAGCACCAGCGTCGGAAAGCCGAGCCAGTGCCAGATGTTCGCGAACAGGATGCTGCCCAGCGCGGTGTTTTCACTTCCGAGCCACGGGATGGCGCCAATGCCGATCAGCACCAGCGTCTGGTTAACCAGCCCGAACAGCGGATGCAGGAACAGTTTCCACAGGAAGCCAACGATGACGGCCGACAGCACAACAGGCAGAAAGACGATGACCTGGTGGACGCGGTGACCGGGCAAGGCCTTCAGCAATGCGTAGGCAAGCAGGAAAGCGGTGCCGTTCTCGAACACCATCAGCGCCACGAAGGCGACGATGTTGTGTTTCAGCGCATTGTAGGTCCAGCCGCTGTAAGGCTGTTCGAACAGCACCTTGCGGAAGTTCTCGAAGCCGATGAATCCGGTCGGCCGCAGGCCGTTGAACTCATAGAAGGCGAGACGGAAGGCCGAAAGCAGCGGCCACAGCACGAACAGCACCATGACCACCAGGGCCGGTGTCAGCAGGGCCGCTATCCAGAGTGATCGGCGCCACGGAAAAGCTTTTGAGGGGTGGCGCCGGCCGCTGTTCATTTCACTTGACCTGGAAAGGCTTGTACCATTTGGCCAGGCCGTCGGTCAGGTCGGCGGCCAGTTGGTCCGGGTTGATCGAACCTGACATCATCTTGGTGATGTCGCCCTGCAGCAGCTCCGATCCAGTCGGCTTCTCGAAACGGAAGTATACAACATTGATATGCGGCATGGCGGTCTCGTTCAACTTGGCGACGTGGGCGAGCAGTTCGTCCTTGATGACCACGCCCTTGATCGGCGAGATGTTGCCGAGCAACGCCGAGAACTTGTCGCCGAATTCCTTGGTGCCCATCCAGTTCACCAGCTTGAGCGCGGCCTCCTTGTTGGCCGACTTGGCGTTGACGGCATAACCGCCATCAAAGAACTTAGTCACCTGCGGCACATCGCCGGCCCTGGCCATTGGCGGGGCGATGAAGTCCATGTTGATGTCCGGGTTCTGGGTCCGGTAGCTGGCGATGTCGAAGCTGCCTCCGGCCAGCATCGCCGCCTTGCCGCTGATGAACAGCTGGCCAGCGGTGTCGTAGTCGATGCCTTCGAATCCAGGAGGCATGTAGTCGCGCAATTCGAGCAGCTTGCCGAGTGCCGCGACGTAGCGTGGGTCCTTAAAGGTGGTCTTGCCCGACGTCAGGTCGCTGACAAAGTCCTGGCCGAGAAACGGGTTGGTGAAGATGGCGACGAACATCTCGTTGAACCAGCTCGTGCCCATGCCGTTGGCCAGGGGGTAGATACCCTTGACCTTCAGCGCCTTGCTGACGGTTATGAACTCGTCCCATGTGGTCGGCGGGCTCAGCTCGGCCTTGGCAAAGACGTCCTTGTTGATGAACAGGCCAAGCGTCTGCGAAGCGAAGGGCAGGGAATAGACCTTCTTGTCGGCGCGGTATGTGCCGGCCACCAGCGCATCGGCGGGCTGGTTGGCAAGTGACGGAACCCTGGTCAGATCCTGCGGCTCGAAGTAGCCTGCTTTCACGAACTGCTCGAGCCAGCCATAGGCGTGGGTATGAATGACGTCGCCGCCCTTGCCGGCGGCCAAGGCCGTCGAGACGATGGTCGGATAGTTCTCATCCGGGAACGACTCGAACTTCACATGGATGTCCGGGTTCTCCTTGGTGAAATCGGTGAAAAGTTCATTGTAGGCGGCCCTATCTTCCTGACGCCAGGTCCAGAACGAGATGTCGGTAGCGTGAGCCACGCTTGCCGTGAGTCCCCATGCGAAAGACGCGGCCGCAAGGGCCAGACCAATCCTTCTCCTGCTCATGTTGCAATCTCCCAATCGCGCTTGATGCGTTTTTTACGACGATTATCAAATCATAGTTCTTGCCGTCTGGAAAGATAGTTTGTAAAGTTTCCTAACTAATGCGAATTGGACGCGGCAACCCGCTTCGTCCGGCATGGGCGGTGGATGTTGGTGACCCAGAAAATCATTGCAGGTGTGGATATAGGCGGGACCAAGACGCGCATTATGGCGTGCATGGACGAGCGCACGATCGCCGACGAGGTGCTGGTGACGGAGAGTTGGCGTATTCGCCAGATGGAGTCCGATGCCACGAGGCTCGCCGACATCGTCGCGGGGTTGTGCGGTGGCGTGGCGCCCGTTGCGCTGGCAGTCGGCGCGCATGGCTGCGACACGGGTGAACAATGCCTGCGCTTCCAGGCGCTGCTGGCGAGCAGGACCGGCGGCGCGGTGCAGGTGGTCAACGATGCCGAACTGATGGTGCCCGCCGCCGGCCATGCCGAAGGCATCGGCGTCGTCGCCGGCACAGGTTCCATCGCGGTGGCGCGCACGGGCCGAGGCAGGATGCTGGCGGCCGGCGGCTGGGGCTGGATCCTCGGCGATGAGGGCAGTGCGCCGGCCTTGGTACGCGAGGCCGCCAAGGCGATCCGCCACAGCCTCGACAGGGGCGACGATGGTGACCCGCTGATAGCCACACTGATGCGCGAACTCAATACCGACGACCACACCAAGCTCGGCATCCTGCTCAATGAAACGCGCGGTGCCGCGGTCTGGGGTCGCTATGCCAATGCCGTGTTCGACGCGGCCATCGCAGGATCGGCTCTGGCTAACCGCGTTATCAGGGAAGGTGGGGCAGGACTTGCCGCGCTGGTCGAACTGTTGATCGAACGCGGCGCCAATCCTGCTCTGGTCGTGGCCGGCGGCGGTGTCATCTCGGAACAGCCGATGCTGATGACGGCATTCGTCGAGGCCATGGCGAAAGTATCGCCGTCGAGCCAGATCGTGCTGCTGCGCGAGCCGCCGGTGCTCGGCGGCGTCGCTCTGGCCCGGCGGCTGCTCGTTGGCCAGGAGCTATCCCCACACATTGGAGCTGTTTGAATGATGAAGCGGATTGGCTATCGCCTGGCGGTGGCGCGCCAGACGGAAAGTCTCGAGATTGGCAGGCGCTCAGTGGCCGCCGCACTCGACGGCCTCGATCTCCGAGCCTTTGCCGGCAAGACGATCGGCCTTGCAGGTATTGGCGCCAGCTACCAGGCGGCGCTGGCCGGGGCGCTTTATCTGCGCGCCTCCGGCATCAGGGCCGTCGCCTATACGCCGACAGATCTCTATGGTCGCACGGATGCGGCCGCCGATGTCTTTATCGCACTGTCGGCCTCAGGGCAGAGCCGAGAAATTTTCGATGTCATGCGTGAAGCATCCGCGTCGCCGCGCCTGGCGATCTGCCGTGGCAGCGACAATCCGCTGGCTGATTTGACCGGCGCCGCTCTTGCCACTGATTCGGGCGACGATAATGGCGCCAGCTCGACCGGCTATACCGGGACCTTGCTGGCGCTTGGCATGCTGATCGACCGGCTTGCCGGCAACCGCTTCGACTGGGCGCGTTTGTCGGGCGCGGTCGCCACCGTCCTCTCCGATGCGGAGCATGCTGCCGGACAAGCGGCGCGGCTGCTGCAGGGCAGAACATCCATCGATATCGTCGGCGCCGGTGTCGGCTTCGCCAATGCCGGCGAGGCGGCGATGCTGATCCGCGAGGCGGTTCGCGTGCCGGCATCCGGGTGGGATACGCTTAATTATCTGCATGGACCGATGGAATCTCAGGATGCGGCGACCGGATTGATCGTCATCGGCGATGGCCGCGAGGTGAAGATCGCGCAGGATGTCGCCGGCTTTGGCTGCCCATCGGTGCTGGTCACGCGGCGCTCGGATGTCGTTTCGGCCGACAGGCTGGCGGTGATTTCCGTACCGGCCCTTGGCAATGCCCTCGCCGATGCCATTCTGGAAATCGTCGCCATCCAGCTTGTCGTCGGCAACATGCAGGATGCGGCCGGCCTGACCGATATCGTCTTCCGTTATCGGCAGACCGATACCAAGCTGAGGCCGTGGTCGCCGACGGAAGTCTGACATCCTTGTGCGGACATCGTGGAAATTGCCAAACCGGTCAGCAATGGGGCATTGAGGGCGGAATGCGGCTTTGAGTCGGCGGCGCTTTCGCTGTACCGACCGAGACAGGATTTCAGGGCAAAAGGTCAAACGGCTGAGATGGCGGCTGCGGAAATCCCAAATCTGACCGACAGTGCCCGAGCCGTGCTGCGCGTGCTCGCCGCGCATGGACCGGTCACGCGGCCGAAGCTCGGCGCCATGCTCGACCTGTCGAAGCCGACCATGTCGGCCGCCGTGTCGGAGCTGAGCGCGCTCGGCCTCGTTGCCGCGCGCGGCCGGGAACGCGGCGCCATTGGCCGCACGGCGACCATCTACGGCATCGGCTCGGGTGCGGGCTACGCGATTGGCATCGATGTCGGCGCCGCCCAGGTGCGGGCGGTTGCCTGTTCGATGGACACACAGAAGCTGATATCGGCGGAAGAACCGATTCCAGAAGCCAAGGCCGGCGATGCCGACGAGGTCGGAGCCATCGTCCTGTCGGTGGCGCGTGCCACAATGGCCAAGGTCAGCAAGAGTTTTCGCGCGCTGCGCGCCATTGCCGTGGCGGTGCCGCGCATAGTCTCCAATGATGGTTTTGACCGTCCTGGGGGGCCGTCCGCCGCGCTTGACCTGCTGCGCCGTAGCATCGAGGTGCCGATCATCCTGGAAAACAACGTCAACTGCGCGGCCATCGGCGAAATGCATTTTGGTGCCGCGCGAGGTCACCGGACCTTCGTCTTTCTGCAGGTTGGCGTGCGGGTCGGGCTCGGCTTCATCACCGAGGGACGCTTGTTTCGCGGCGCCGGGGGTGCGGCCGGCGAAATTGGCCGCATGCCGTTTCCGTGGTCAGCCAGCGAGACGCCCTATCGTGAAGGACTCGAACATTATCTCGGCTCGCGGGCGCTGCTTGAGCGCTGCCGAGTCGACTGGCCCGCCGGGGAAGGCGCGCCGCCAGACTCGGCCAAGGATCTGTTCGCGCGCGCTCTTGAAGGTTCACGACCGGCAATGGTGGCCGTCGAGCGTCATGCCGCCGATATCGGCAGGCTGGCGGCCGGCTGCATCGGCATGCTTGATCCTGGGCTGATCGTGCTTGGCGGCGGCGTCGGCAGAAATCCGCTGATGACGGAAAGCGTTGGAAATATCGCGGCGGACCTTGCATGGCCGACACGGATCGCCGTCAGTTCGCTTGAAGATGACGGCACGGCGCTGGGTGCCATGAAACTGGCCGTCGACTACAGTCTCGGACTGATGCTGCGCGAGGGCCGGCATCCGGCTGTCGTGCTGCCGCCGCTGTCCGAGTTGCAAGCGGACGCGAAGGACACTTGAGAGAAAGAACGGCAGGCGCCGGGCGCCTGCCATTGATGCGGGGTGACGCAGTGCCCTATGCGGCCGCAGCGACTTCGCGCGTTTGCAGCCACAACCACAACGGCATCGCCCTTGGCGGTCGCCTTGGCGAATGCGTCGGTGACCGCATCTCGTCCCTTGGCGACGCCCTCGATGCGGATGACGTCGACATCGGCCAAGCCGATGAAACCGAGCAAGCTGCGCAGTTAAGGAATGGCATGGTCGAACTGGACGGGAGGATCGTCGCGGACGGCCACAGCGCGCTTACGCCGAACCTGCCGCTTTCCTCAGGCGGTCGAGCGCACCAGTTGACGCAAGGTCGGCAGCATGTCGTCCGGCTCCGGCCTGCGGGTATAGCCGGATTGACCTCTGCATAGGCGATGGTGCCGTCCTGGGCGATGGCATAGCGGGCCGGCATCGGCAGCGCCCAGCTCGGATCATTGTTGAAGGCCGGTAGGTCGTTCTTCAGGCTCTTGTAGAGATCGATTAGATAGTCCGGCAGCTTGAAGCGAATGCCGAAGGCGGCTGCAACCTCGCCATTTACATCCGAGAGGATGGGGAAGGTGAGATTGTTCTGGCGGACGGATTTGCGACTGTTCGGCGCCGTCTGCGGCGAGATCGCCACAAGCGAGGTGCCGAGCTTGTCGGACTCGGGCTTGGCAGCCTCCAGCGCCTGCAATTCCATGTTGCAACAAGGACACCAGACCCCGCGATAGAAGCTAATGACGAGAGGCCCCTTGAGGAGGTCGTCAGATCTGACGAGATTTCCTTCGGATAGGCATCGCTTCCGATTCGAATTCATGCCCCTTTTTTTTGTAGTCGCGGCAATACCGATTGGTGTGTCTCAGCTCGCAGGGATAGAGGAGCCACCTCGCGCAGAGTGACCGGCTTTATATCGCCTGGCTTGTTTCGGTCAGGCCTGTCAGGCTCTCTGAATGCCCAACCACATGCCGCTCACGCCTCGCAATTCTTACGCTGAGCCAGGACGCATAGCCGCGCAACCAACAATCGGCATCGGGATGCCGAAGCGTGAGGCAGTTTGGCCATCAGCTAGGTGATCGCGGCTTTGAGCTTAGCCAAATGTGCAGTGGCGAGGTTAAGGAGCGCCGTTGCCGTTTCCTCTGCTGACCACCCCTGCGCGATTGAAGAGGCTACCAAAGCCGCGAAGGCGGTCTCTATTGCAACTTCGCAGTTCACTTCCCTGTCGGGGCTTCCCTCAGGCAGTATGGGAGCGGCAACCGGTGCGGTTTCGGACATGCAAAATGAATCGCCGAAAATGGAAAAGGTTCCAGTTTGGAAGCTGCACATATTCCGTTGCCGATTAATTGCAGTCCAACCGTTCGTGCTTTGCCGAGATAAACGCTAGAGATAACGGCAATTGGCCAGCCCGATCGCCCAGTTGCGGACCCGCGAAAGCTGGTGAATGCGAGTCGGTTCGGAACTTTTCGAGATGTGAGGATCCGGATCTTAGCCGGATCTAGCCTAAGTGACCAGATTCGAAAGTGGAACAGGGCGACAGCAGCCGGGAATACCCAGGTACTCGGCCAACTGTTATGCCATGTGGTCACAACAGGCAGATACAAAAGAGGGCTCCGGACAGAAGGTTGGGTCCATCTGCGCTTAGGCTAATCTGCTAGGCCGTCCCGCGACGCAAGCATGACCCGGCTGACAGATCAGGATCAAGAAAGCCGGGTCAAGCTTGGCGATCAATAATCGCTGTCGTCCTGCTGGATGACCACCGGGCGGTGATGCTGACGGTGCATCGAGCCCGTGACGACAACGGTGTCGGGCCGACGATGGTGGCGATGCCAGGCACGCTTACCGTTGTCGTAAAAGGCCACTTGGCCGTGGTGACGGTGATGAAGGCGGCCGCCGTCCTCATTATAAACCCCTGTGCCATGATGCTGATGGCGATGATGGGTCGTGATCACGACATCGGCCTCGGAACGCGAGGCCGACATTGCGCGAGCCATCATCTTCGACACGGCCGATTCCATTCGCAACAAGATGACCCCAGGCCATCGATGAATTTGCTGGCCTGTTCGCGGGGGGTAACCGGGTCGCAGATGCTTGACAACCTAAGGGCCCAAGTGCGGGATAATGGCACGGACCAGAGCGCCCGATCGGGCGTAAGCTGGTCCGGGTTGCGCAGCCCGATCGGGGGCAGCCTGGCTCCCTGGCTTTAGCTTTGAAAGCCGCTTCACTCGGCAGCGGCCAACCTTGCCAGCGCCTGTTCTCGCCGCGCGATGACAGCAGGGTCGTTGAGAAAATCGGTCCTGCGGCCCGGCTTCGACCCGCGCTTCTTGTAAGCGCTCTGCTCGCTGTTGGTCTTGATCTTCGGCGGAGGCCGCGCCTCCTCCTGCTGAGCCTTGATCCAGGTCAGCACTTCGCCGAGCCGTTTGTTCTCGGTGACCGCCGTGTGCGTGACGCGCTGCTCCTTATCGAAGACGGTGTAAGGCAAGGAACACGCTCTCCATCGAACGTCCAGCCGACCGTTGGCGAATTCGTAGATATCGACGTATTTGCCGACCAGCCCGCACGAAAGCTCGTTCTTCTCAAGCATGATTTGCCTGCGTTCGTAGGAGAACGACAATTGCTGGCCGACATAACGCTGCTCCCGCTTGCACAGCATGTCACGCAGCCGATCCGGCGCAACATTCAATGCGCGATGCAGATTGTCCGGTCGGCGAACCTTTCGTTGAAGTCAGCCATGAATATCGGCAAGAACGCGTTGGCCGCCTCGATGTCAGATATGCCGGCAAGGCGCAGTTCCTTCACGAGGCGGTCCTGCAGCGTCCGATTGACCCTTTCAACCCGGCCCTTGGCCTGACTCGAATTGGCGCACAGGATCTCGATGTTGAGTTCCGACAAGGCGCGACCAAACTGGGTCATGCCGCGGCCTGCCTTGGCGTCCGTCTTGGCGACACGAAACACCGTATGCTTGTCGGAATAGAATGCGACTGGGCAGCCGTGCGCCTTCAGATAGAGCTCGAGCGTCTCGAAGTAGCTGAAGGTGCTCTCCGACTTCACAAAGCGAAGCTGCTGGAGCTTGCTCGTGGCATCGTCGATGAAGACGAGCAGGGTGCATGGATCGCCCCGCTCCTCGAACCAACGGTGATCGCTGCCGTCGATCTGCACCAACTCGCCATATGACTCCCGACGTAATCTGGGCTGATGGAACGTCCTGCGCTGCTTTCGGGACAGCCAGATTCCAGCTTCCGCCGTCCATTTGCGCAACGTCTCTCGCGACACGACCAGGCCGTGGTTCGCCGCGCGGCCGCCAAGGTCGGCCCAAAGTCGAGATAGTGTTCCCGAACCAACTGAACCGCCAGTTCGCCGATGCCGGCGACATATCGATGGTTCGACGGTCGTCTTCGAGCCTTGTGCCGAAGGGCTGCGGCGCCTTCGGCCCGGAACGCCTTCAGCAGACGCTGGACCTGGCGGGTCGTCATATCCAGCACATGCGCCGCCGAGACAACCGTCATGCGCCGCTCCAAAACCTTCGACAGCACCTCGATGCGTTGCAGCTCGCGCTCGCTCATTAAAATTAGTCCCAACCCGCCGTCTCCCTCGCTCACCGACGAGCAGGGCGACATTCCTACGTTGCGGAATCAAGACATTTCTATTTTGCGGTGTGAGTTCCAGCTGAAGTGCGACAAGCAGCGCGTCAGGTTAGCGCGTTCACCGATTGGCCAACAGTATCTTCTGACGGAAGACTTCGGCCGGTGTTCTGAAGCCGAGGCATTTTCGGGGCGTCGAGTTGAGATGGGCGCACACCTGGTGCAGGTCTCGATGCTCTATCGACAACGGATCGATGTCTCGCGGAAGCCATTTGCGAGCGCGACGGTTGGTGTTTTCCACCGTGCCTTTCTGCCACGGCGCCTGCGGGTCGCAGAACCATGTCTGAACGCCGAGACCGGCCTGAAGGTAGGGCCAGTCTGTGAACTCGGTGCCGCGGTCGAAGATGATCGATCGGCGGGCCGAATGGGGAAGTGGACCAAGCACGTCAATCAAGCCATCCATGATCGCGCGCGACTGTCGGTCGTTGTTGCGTAGGAAGACTGTGAAGCGGCTCACCCGTTCGACCAGCGAAGTGACGTTCGCTTTGCCAAATTTCTTGCGGAACTGGATCAGATCGCATTCCCAGTGTCCGAGCTGCTTTCTGTCGCGGACGATGTCCGGACGATGCAAAATGCTCAAATCCGGGCTAAATCGACGGCCATGACGCCGCCTTACGTGCCTCGGCCGGCGTCGGGCGCGGCTCTCCGGAAGATAGCGCCACAGCTTTATCTCCTGGCCATAGGGCGAATAGGCAAAGCGATAGATCGTCTCGTGGCAGACGCGAACGCTGCTGCGTTCATAAGCCAATCGACCGGCGATCTGCTCCGGTGACCAGCCATGCTTGATACGCTCGATGATTGATGCGCGAAGCTTCGGATGCCGAACCAGTTTACGATAACGGCTGCGACGTTCCTTGGCCCGATGGTTGGCCGCCACACAGAAATAGCCTGTCAGATCCGGCATCTCCCGATCCTCAAACTTATTCCGCGCGATCTCGCGGAAAATCGTCGAGCGATGGCGGCCGAGTTTCTCAGCAATCGCATCGACACTGACGCCAGCATGGCGCCAGCGCTCGATCTTGCGGCGTTCATCCAAATCGATCTGGGAGTAGCTGCGTTTCATGTGCGGTTCCATGCATGCGATAAGGCATTGGTATCGCTGCAACGTCGCAGTTCAAGATAGAACCCACCCTGCTACATCCACAAGTCGCAGAATCTATCTTATGGAACTGGCGGAAATCTCTATAAAAGCAGAGGCTTAGTTGAGATGCTGGAGCTGATGCGTCTCTCTGAGAATAACTGCGATTGGCAACGTTCCTGTTCAAATTCCAGCCAAGGTGTCATGACGCAAGCTGATTGATTATCTGGGGTCCTGACGCAGTAACTGATTGTGAATGTCGCTAGCGGCGACCGCGGCATGGCCGAAGCCGACCGCAATCTGATTCAGCGCCTTCACCACATCTCCAATGGCGGAGACACCTTCCGCGCTTGTGCGCTGATGCGCGTCAACTCGAACATAGCCGTCTTCTGAGCAGTCGGCCCCCAGGGATGTAGCTAGTTCGGATCGTACGACACAGCCCATCGCGATATAGATCACTTCGAAGAGTTGTTTGCGGCCGTTCTCCAGAAGTACCTCGTATCCACTGTCCATTGGAAGGAGGCTATTTACATTGTCCAAAATTCCTGCCTTGAAAGCAACCGCTCGCCTCCGCGCATTGGCAGATAGACCTTCGGGACGGCTAGCCAGGACCGTGACGTTGGGCGTGTACTGCTTCAGGAATAACGCCTCCCTCATCGCGCTCTCCTCGGGGCCCATCACGGCAACGGCCTTGTCTATCACCTCATAACCGTCGCACACCGGGCACAGGCGAATGGTGCCCTTGGCGATTCCTTCGCGTATGTGTGGTACATCGGGCGTGATGTCGGTAACCCCTGTCGCGAGTATTACCTGGCGTGTCGGGTACGCTTCATTGGCAGCATGAACGACGAACCCGGCTTCGACTGGGTTAATCGCCTCTACCCGCTCCTGCCTCAGAACAGCGCCGTACATAGCAGCTTGCGCGGTGAGGCGCCGCAGGAGATCCTCGCCTCCAATTCCGTCGGGAAAACCCGGACAGTTGTGACTTTTCACAATCAATTTCGCGCGGCCGTCATCCGCGTCGAATACTACGACGCTGCGGCGAAACCTTCCCAGGTAAACAGCCGCCGCCAACCCAGCCGGACCACCGCCGACGATCGCGACGTCAAAAGGCTCGTTCGACTTTAAAGCGGACATTCGCGCCGAACGACGCAACTGGTTCAATGTTCCCCGACTAGCCGCTCGATCTACCTTATGCGCGGAGGCGCCCTGATATTTCGTCAGAGCGGAAGAATATATTCTTGTCGGCGGTCCGTCGGTCTCCAATGGAGACAGCAAGGAATGTTTATACTGACCAGAGATTGCATTCCCTGTGCGCGCCGAAACAAAGGACCCAATACCCCACGTGCCCTGCCGTCGCACGCGGCGTTGGGATTCTGCCTGCACCGGCGGCAATAAATAGCAACCCGCATCTGGGAACGTGTCGGTATCTCCACCGTTGATCGAAAATCAATTGAGACGCCGCCATGTACCTCTTCCAGATCTTGCTGCCCCGCGCGGACAACTCCGGAGAGCCGTTTCCCAAACAGGATTTTGACCGCATAAAGGAAGATCTGGCTTGCCGATTTGACGGCGTGACGGCCTACCTACAGGCGCCTGCCGAGGGGCTGTGGAGGCAGGGCGAACATTCCAGGGACGACGACATCATAGTATTCGAGGTGATGACCGGAAAAATCGATCTACAAGAATGGCGCAACTGCCGAGCCGAACTTGAGCGGCGCTTCCGCCAGCATCAAGTTGTCATTCGATATATGTTGATGGAGCTCGTCTAGGTCTCGTCATGCCATCGTTCTCGATACACAATCAGTCTACGACCCGGCCGCAGAACCCTTTCGGTCCGGTTCGTGTCCAGCGGGAAACGCTACGAATTCGAGGACGTGCCAACCGAGGCCTTTGCCGCATTCCGGACTGCCTTCGCCAAGGCTCGCTTCTCCCGGCATGAACCTCAGGCGTCGCGTCACCGGCTTATTGCGAACCCTGGAAACGGGATCTTTCACGTCATCTCTCCCTCGCCGAGATAGAGCAGGATCAACAGGGCTTATCGTTCCTCATCGCGGAGAGAAGTTCGCGACCACGATTAGTTGGCAACGGAAGGGACGGGGGTGCTTGGAAACCGCCCTGGAACCCCGCGGCTGCGGATTGGTGCGGATAGCCTTGATCAGAAAAGGCGTTTTCTGAAGTACGTCAAGTTGTACCCGCCCGACGAGCAGCCTTGCTCTCCAGGCTTGTCGACGCCGCAGGCTGGCTGCGCCTCTTCGCCGACTTACGACCGCGGCTGGTCGCCCCAAGATCGGTGCCGTTTTGTCGTATCCGCGCCGCTTTGCAAATGAGCGCTCGGGTGTTGCTCGGCCCACGCCCGTCGAACGGAGAGGCTTGCAGCGACCGTGTGACGCGGCAAGCCTCTGGCCCTTCGACTCTAGCTCTGGCGGTTGTACCAGTCGTCAACGTTCTGGCGAACGCGATCTCTTTCGATACCGTAGCGCTCTTGTATGACGCCTTCCAGCTGATCGCGTTTTCCTGCGATTCGATCAAGGTCGTCATCGGTGAGTTTGCCCCATTGATCCTTCACCTTGCCCTTGAATTGCTTCCAGTTTCCTTCGACGCAATTCCAGTCCATGGTGACTGTGCTTTTCGTGGTTGGCCAGCATCAAGAACGACAAGAGGGTACGAAGGTTCCTGCCCTGAATTATGAAGAAACGCGCTCCGTCGGTTACTTCGTAACCGCCCATTCGGCAAAAGCGGGCGTGCCGCGCCGGCGTGATGCTTGGGCCATCATTGGTACCGCCGACGGCGGTCAAGCACGCGTAAGAGCGTTGCTATCGGGGCTCCTTGCGAAGATTGAGGTAAGTGCCATCGAACTCGGCGGCTCGAGCCAAGCGGTCCCAGTTCGTGATAGTCACCACCTTGCGTTCCCAGGTGATGAGGTCCGCGCGGCGCAATTCCATCAGCGTTCGATTGAGATGGACGATAGAGAGGCCGATAGTATCGGCCAGCATGCTCTGAGTGACCGGAAATTCGAACGACCGGCCGCGGGTCATTCCGACAACCTCCATGCGCAGGAACATCTCACAAATGAGATGCGCCAGATGGGCCCCCGCGGACCGGCGCCCGAGGCAGGCGATCCACACCCTCTGAATGGCGGCGTCCACCGCCAATACGGTCGACAGCACGCGGAACAAGTGCTGATGGCTGTCGGTGATCCGACGAAGCGTGTCATGTCCGATGAACGCCATGCGGGCCGGCGCAAGTGCAACTACATTGTGGTCCATCACGTGCAACAGGAATGCGTGCAGGTCCACGAAGTCGCCAGGAATATGGAGAGCCGTTATCTGGCGGCGGCCGTCGGCAAAGGTGACGGTTCGTCCGGTGATCCCCGCCACAATAACGCAACTCTCCTTGGGCTCGGAGTGCTCCGCGACGATCTCGTCGCCGACCTCGTAGTCACGTGTCCGCCAGGGACCGTCCTCAAGTATTGCTCGATCTCCGGGTGTGATATCGTCTCGCCGCTCCAGCACTTTGAACAAGGCGGAAATGTCGGTAACTGATCTGGTCGGCAGTGTCGTCTTACCGGGCAAGCAAAACCTCCTCAATGGCGAGAGCCGCTCAGAAAAGATCAGGTCGGGCCGAACCGGGTGCGACTACCTCGTATTCAGGGATTGATCACTTCCGACATCCGTAGAGCGTCGGGCCTCATAATCTCGTTCCTGGTGAGCCTTGTGGTAAACCCACGACCCAGCGGTATGTTCCGCGACTGTCTCGATTGGCGGCAATTCATATGCAAACCACTCGCCATAGCTGGCAGAGCTGCCGTCCTCTCTCTCACAACGCGCAGTGGCAAGCCCCGGTAGACAGTTGCGGCACGCCGCCGGCTGAAGCCGAGAGGCGCCTACTGATGCGAGAAGCACCTGCGCCGGTGCCGTTTCGGCGTGCCCTGGGTATGGTTGGGCATGGCAAATCGCTGCGAGCGCTCTGGACCTTTGCGAGCCGGCCTGTCACCGCAACGATTGTTCACGGGATCGCGATATGGGTGTGGCACATTCCGGTCCTGTTTGAGGCAGCGCTCGAGCATGGCGTGCTGCACTATGCGCAACATGCGAGCTTCCTCGGCACCGGCCTGCTCTTCTGGTGGGCGTTGCTGCCGCGCCGACGCCAACAGCAGGCTTATGGAAGTGCCGTAATGCATCTTTTCTTCACCTCCCTGCACACCGGCCTGCTCGGCGTCCTGCTTCTTCTATCGCCGAAGCTCTGGTACCCGGAGAATGCTGCCGGGGCGGCAGTGTGGAATTTGAGCCCGATCGAGGACCAGCAGCTTGCCGGGCTCGTTATGTGGGTCCCGGCCGGCCTTATCTATGGCGGGGCAGCGCTATTGCTGGCCGGCCTCTGGATAACGACGAGCGGAACCAGGAAGATCGCACATGCCCCCTGGCCCATCTAAATTGATCATCGCCGTGTGCATTCTGTTGGTCGTCGCGGGCGGCGCGCTCGCATTGTGGGCCGACCGAGTCCGTCGGGTGCAGCAAGAGGCGGACGCCGCTACCGGCGGCGTCGGTGCACGTGCGGTACCGATCATGCTGGCGAATGGCTGCGCCGGCTGCCACAAACCCATCGATCAGTTGCGGGACTTCGTCCGGTGAGCGCGACCAGAGTTGGCTCTGATGCTCAATCCCCACGTCGCCCAAATGCACCCCTGCGGTGCCAACCGGTGTGACGATGGGAAAAAATGCCGTTGAATGCGATCGCCGGACATCTGGATCCGCATCCAATCCGGGGATCGAGGACCCGTCGTTGATCCAATTACGCACATACCTGAGTTGGCAGGAAGTTTGTTGGAGTATCATCCTACGTCTCCTGAAAGGCTCGCGAGCGCCGTGCTTGGGAGCGGTCAGGACGTTCCTTCCGAACGCGCAATCTGGATGGCTTGGACTGCCTCCGGTCTCGAGCAGCGTTCGCCGGCAGATGATTTGGGAGGCAGCGCTAGAATTGTAAGGCCGATTGCACTATATGACTATCTACATGGTCAGGAGCGTGACATGGATGTGATCAATCTGGCGGATGCCAAAGCCCATCTGAGCGAGCTGGTTGACAGAGTCGAAGCGGGCGATTCGATCGACATCACTCGTCGGGGCAAGCCGGTCGCGCGGCTCATCGCCGTCGCCAAGCCGCGCAAGCCGATCGATGCCGCGCTGCTTCAATCGCTGACGGCAGCGATGCCGCCCCAGCCTCAGAGTGCCGCCGATCTCGTGCGGTCGATGCGGGATGGCGATCGCTATTGATGCTCTATCTCGACACGTCGCTGCTCGTCGCGGCGCTCTCCAACGAAGCGATGACGCCGCGGGTCCAGGCCTGGCTTGCGGAGCAGGACCCGGCGCAGCTCCTGATCAGCGACTGGACGGTCACGGAGATGTCGTCGGCCATGGCGATCAAGCTGCGGACCGGACAGATCAGCCTGGAGCAACGCGCGGCGGCGCTCGCCATGTTCAACAAGCTCGTTGCCGAGAGCTTCACCGTCCTGCCCGTGACGGGTGGGCAGTTCCGAGCGGCGGCGAGGTTTGCTGATCAGCATGCCCTTGGGCTCCGTGCCGGAGACGCGTTGCATCTCGCCATCGCATCGGAGCATGGCGCCACGGTGCACACGCTCGACCAGCGGCTTGCCGACGCCGGGCCGACGCTCGGTGTCCCGGCGCGGTTGCTGGCATAATCCGGAACTTCTCCAGCGGGACAGGTCTGCTCGGGAGCCGCCATGGCCGGTGACTGGTCCGACGAGCAGAACGATGCGATCGTGGCGGATTATATCGCGATGCTCGCGGACGACATCGCCGGGCGGCCATACAGCAAGGCCGAACATAGCCGCCTGCTACAGGAGATGATCGATCGGCCCCGCGGCTCGATCGAATACAAGCATCAGAACATCAACGCCGTGCACAAGGGCCTCGGCGAGGGCTGGATCCCAGGCTACAAGCCGGCCTTCATTTCCAAGCGTCACTCGTCGATGCGATGGTGCGCTGGCTCGATCGTCATCCGGATTGGCTCGCACCGGCCGCGCAGATGGTGATGGAGCCTTCGCCATCGGCGCTTCGGGACGAAGCGATGCTGTGGATCGGCTCACCCCCGACGCACAGCAACGCGCCGCCGCCCAAAGAACTTGAGCAGATGACCGCCATCGCCCGGAAGTACGACGTGGCTGAGCGTGATGCCCGCAATCGGGCTCTGGGCCGTGCTGGCGAGGAGCGCGTCCTCGCGCATGAGCGTGCCAGTCTGCTTGCCGCCGGCCGAACCGTTCTCGCCGAGCGCACCCTCTGGGTGGTGTCGCACCTGGATGATGACGGTGCCGGTTATGACGTTCTGAGCTTCGCCACCAACGGCAGCAATCGGCTGATTGAGGTGAAGACGACCAATGGATGGGAGCGGACGCTGTTTCACATCACGCGCAATGAGCTGGCCGTTGCGGAGGAGCGGCGCAGTGATTGGCCGCTAGTGCGGTTGTGGAATTTTGCGCGGGAGCCGAAGGCGTTCGAATTACTGCCGCCGCTGGAGGCACATGTGTCGCTGATGGCGACCAGCTATCAGGCGAACTTCATACAGTGGGCCGTGAGCCGTCTGTCGGCTTTCGGGGCGAAGACGTGGTAGCTGCTGTAACCACACAGGCGGGCGCGGACGCGGTGTGAGCGGGTTGCACTGTTGGGTTGAATGACCGGTTGCGCACGGAGGCCGGCAGGGGAAGGCATTCCCCTGCCGGGAGACCCGCAACGTCCTCTTCGGCTTGGCCAGACGACGCAGACGTTCCTGTCTCGTGCCGTGGCCGACAGTGACAGCGCCAAACGATGATGATCGTACGGCTGCCCGTGATTTGCAGGTGGCCGAGAAGAAAGGCCATCTCCGCCGCCAGACCGGACGCTTTCAGGGCCGGTCAACCACCTGTTCCCTTGCGCTTGCTGCCTTGGGATAGTTCTGCCGCGCAAGGACGGAGGAACCTGCCCGATGGCAGGATAGGCTCGCATGCTTCGACGGGCTCTTATGTGGAACAAAGCTGGCCAGCTGCGGTTTCGTACAGCAGCCGGGCGCGGTGCAAGTTAACGCGCCGTGCTGCTGGGTCGCAGGGCCCAGCCAAGAGCCCGCTCCTCCTCCCTCAGGGGCGGGCTCTTTTCCTCAAGGCAACCGAATACCGATCCTCAGTACGCGGAGGGCCACATGAAACAACGTCTCTCAGATCTCAGCGCAATGGCCGAACCCGGTTTCTGGATAGCCTTTGGGTCTTTTGGTACTGCCTTACGCCGTTGGAGTATTCTCCCCGATTAAGACATGCCATTGCCTTTGATCGCCCGGCTCTGGCCACCCCAAGCTGATCTGAATAAACAACTTGATAATTCCCGGGGGCCCACCGCCACTGGGCGGCTTGGGTCCAGCCAAGGCGTTGCGCTCACGCAAAAAGACGGAGGCTAAATTGCATCGGCCGATGAACTCGCGCGCGAATATTTAGCAGATCGCCGGGCGTTTGGCTTTGCACGGCTGCTCCCATTTCCGGCGAACCATAGCATCTTAGCCATTCGATAGCCGCGGCAGGCCCCGACTAGCCGGCGCTCGCCCTCAGCACCTTCCACAAAGCACTAAAGTTGCGAGTGCAGCCTGCTGGCCAGCCAGTCCGTTACCTTTTCTGCCAGGGGGCGCGTTTGCCATTCGCTCAAACTGATCTGCCTGGATCGTTCGAGATCCTGATTGAACAGGTCGATCTGCGTTGTCGCAAAATCCTGACCGTAGACATTGAGGGTCGCTTCGTCGTTTAGTCGCAAAGAGCGCTCGTCCAGGTTGGCAGAACCAAAGCTCGTCCAGACGTCGTCAACGATCAGGAGTTTGGGATGATACATCGTTGGCTGAAACTCGAAGATCCGAACCCCGGCTTTGAGTAGGTCGCCCCAGAAGTATCGTGAGCCTTTTCGAACCAGTGGCACGTCCGTGAGGCGATTGGGCACGATCACATCGACTGCCACCCCACGCTTCCTGGCGTCCAAGATCTGCTGAAGGGCAATATCGTCGGGCACGAAATAGGCCATTCCAATGCGAAGATGATCCTTGGCGGCAGCCATCGCCGCCAGCATCATCAGTTCCATGTTCTCCGAGCCGTTCGGTTGCGAAGAAAGGATCAGCTGAGCACCAAGCGCTCCTGCTGGCTCGGGTGGCGGGTAGAACTTTTCACCCTGCAATGTCTCACCGGCCGTCTCCAACCAGTTTTCGGCGAACGCTGCCTGAAAGGCAGAGACTGCGGGGCCTTTGACTTGGTAGTGCGTGTCGCGCCACTCATCTGGGTTGCGGGCGTCTCCAAGCCAGTTATCGGCAATACCGACGCCGCCGGTAAACGCGACCCGTCCGTCAACGATGAGCAGCTTGCGATGGGTCCGATTGTTTATGCGATCCAAGGTGTACCAATGGATCGGCCTATAACGTTGGAACCGCACGCCAGCGCTTGTCATGGTCTGGATCAGATATTCATCGAACGGCAAGCTGCCCACCCAGTCGACGAGTACACGGACCTCGACACCATCCCTGGCTTTGTGTGCCAACGCAGCCGCGAACTCATAACCGACGACGCCGGACCAATAAATATAAGTCTCCAAATCTATTGTAGATTTAGCCCCCTCGATCGCCTGCAGCATCGACGGAAAGATTTCATCCCCGTTGACAAGGGTTTGCACCGCATTCGCCCCGAACAGCTGTCCTTGCGAATAACTGCTCATGCTGCCTGCGAACTGTGGATCCGACGCATCGAAACGATGCGGGACAATCGTTCGCAAAACGCGTGGCTCGGGCGCTAAGTTTATGGCCAGCACGGTGATCAGACTGGCGATAAGCGCGGCGGCTGCGTATCTGAGGTACGGCAATAGACGGCCCAGCTTTTGGCCAAACCTTACCGGCTTGGCGCCAGCCAGGAGCGCCACGAAATCGGAAAGGCTCACGTCAATCGCCGTGCTGTTTATGGTTGCGATGTTTTTCGATTTCCTCAGGTTCTTCCTTGTCAATTCGCGTGATGTTCGATGCCGAGCTATTTGCTCGCAACATCTCATCCAGTTTGGCATGGATCGCTTGAGTGTCGCGGTGCTCTGCTCTTTGAATGAACAGCGTCATAGCCCAAGTGAAGAGGGTAGCCGCCCCGTGCCAATTCAAACTTTCCCGATCGAAAACGAGCCAAAGAGCCGCGTAAGCTAGCAGCACCAGGAATGCCGCGGGGCGAGAGGTCAGCGTGCCGATTGAGGTGAGCACACTCGTGATCGGGTGATTTGCCATCACCCAAGAACTTTCGAGCGTGACGCAGGTTCCCCCTCTGGCAAGCACTGCAACGCATGCCGGCGGAGCCCAGCGCGGGCCCTCGCCCCCGCAGTGGCCGCACCGAATGTTCCATCGGCGCGGCGTCGTATCATCATTTAACACTGCCTGGGCGCCTTCCCATCTCACCTTGTCGGAAGCAACAAACGACCGCTTTTCAAATCGACCAAGCAAGCCGGTCGGGCGATGGCCTGCACCAGCCGCGTTTCGACAAAGCGTTGCATCCTTCGTGCGAAATCCGCGTTGAGAGATGGATCATTGAAGGTGGTGCTCCCATGGACTCCAAACCGGCCTTTCCTCACGCCGAAACGGCTACGGCGCAAGACGCTGAAATCCTCGTGAATAAAACGGCACATTTCGTCGAGGAATGGATCGATGAGCACAAGGTCGAAGTGCCCGCCGCAGTGCCAACCGAAATAGCTGCCAAGAGGATGGCGGATCAATGTATCTCCGATGCCGAAAGCGAAGGGATACTGGCCGATGAGATCAACGACGAAGTCGGCGACCTTAAGGATTACATCGCCGAGACTGTGCTCGGGGAAGATGGCTCAGACAACGATAGTCCTGAGGAACCGGCTGTCGCGACGTCGTCCGAATCAGACCGTGGAGATGCGAATGCCGAAATTCCGCTTTGAATTCATAGAGACCACCGCGCAACCCGCAATTCAGGCGAGATGGAAAATCTTGCTGCCGCCCAGGCGGAGGCGAAAAGAGCAGCGAAGGAAGCGATGCTCGACGGGATTGCCGCAGGTATGGATCCGACATGCTGGGTGACCAACTGCCCCGTTTTCGGAGAACCTGCCAACTGAGCGCAGATAAAAATGGCGGGCTGGGTCGAAGCGCAGCCCGCCTATAGAACCGGGCTTTATCGCTAGTGTAAGACGTCGACGATCTGATGGGTATCTGGATCGACAAGGACGGTCTGATCATTAATCACCGCTACCCGGTATTTGACGTTAGGAACTTCGCGCAGTTCAACTTTGTCCGGCACTGATGAGCCCAGCTTAAGCTCCACGCCCAACAGGTTGACCGACGCCAAGGGCTGCTTTTTCACATATTCGCGGACAACTGTCTCCTGCTCTGGCTGGACAACGACGACGTCCTGCGCAGCAGCAACGCCGATTCCAGCAACCAGCAACAACGCGGCAGTGGCGCCAGTGACATGTATTCTCATGATTTATTTCCTCTTTGTGGGCTGAGCGCAGGATGCCTCGGCCCTAAGCTGAACGTGAGGAAATCGGAAACGTTCCTCTGACAGGACTTCAGTCTGACACCCCGCTGAGAAAGAGCGCGGCCGATCGGCATCGAAGCTGAGAGGCACGGCGCCCATCGTCGATCTGAGGAACGGCGCCGGAGTGGAAAGCAGCCCGACGGCGGGACGACGTCGCCGGAACTGGAGCCGTCAGCGTTCGCGCGCAATCGCAGCGCGCAATCGTTGGCGGTTCTGCTGCGTCTGCTGGTAAGAAACCGCACGCGATAGTCGACCCGCTGCTCTGACAGGAAGGGCTTGCAGCGCTGCCGCTTGGGATAGATCATTTCTGCGCGACTGGTCAGAATCCGGCGGCCAACAGTTCGATGCATCCGCTTAGTACAATTCCCAAGATCCGTCGGATACCGGTACTCTGATCACGAGGCGCCAAAGTGTGTGCGTTTCGGGCACTATTCCGGCTCGCAGGCTACTTCCTCTTGCGAACTACGGCTTCTGCCTGCGCCGGCGCCTTCTGAATGTTGGCGGCGCGGCCCATGTCCCCATTCTTCGTGCGCCCGGCCCCAGGGCCTGCTCCAATATCGGCACCGGTGGTTGGATCGGAAGAGGGATCCGAGAGTGTCCGCTCCGCCATCTTGGCAGCGACTTTCTTGTCTTTGGCATTGAGCTTGACCGTTGCACTCCCGTCTCCGCCATCAATGGGCATGACGTCCTCGAGATCGTCGATGCGGTCCCATTCGTCTCCCGAATTCCAGGGCCCGGTGGCGTCGCCCTCTCCTTGCGAGGTGTTGACGTAAATGCTGGCAAACTTCTCGATGCCCGGGAGCTTGCCCGACGGAAAGTTGTTTTCTATCGCATAGAGCGCTTTTTCAACGACTTTTGGTGGGCGACCTCACGCAGCTACTATCCCTCGATCGCCGCGGTGTGCCGGCGCCTGCAGATCAACCGCCAGCAGTTCAACAAATAGCTGAGCGGCCAGACCTGGCCGTCCCGTCGCAACATGCGCAAGATCTGCGACTTCTTCGGCGTGAGCGAAGGCGAGCTTTTGATGGACCAGCAGCGCTTTGCCGAGATCGTCGGGCTGCGCCGCCGCCCACTCGGCGTCCATGCGCCGTCGGACATGCTGGTGCATATGGAGCAGCTCTATCAGCGTTCCGGCGATGTCGGGCGCTATGTCGGCTACTATTTCCGCTATTTCTACTCGTTCGGCTATTCCGGCAAGATCATCAAATGCCTGGTCGTGATCTACGAAAAGGAAGGTCGCTATTTCTGGAAATGCATGGAAAGGCTCGTCCATTTTGGCAAATATGGCGTGAAGACCTCGAAATATTCGGCCGCCCTGCTGCTGCTCGGCGATCGCATATTCGCGCTCGAATCCGAAACCCTGCTCAAGACCAGCATCACCCAGGTGATCCTCTATCCGAGCTACCAGACGAGCGTCGCCTATCTGGTCGGCATCCAGACGGGCATGCCCCTTTTACGGGGCGGAGACCCGCAGCCTCGGTCGTGCTTCTGGAATATCTCGGCCGCTCCGTCGACCAGCGCAAGGCGCTGCAAGCGTGCGGCCTGTTCGACGAAACCGATCCGGCCATCGATGCAGGCATTCGCGCTATGATCACTAACCGCATACCGGCGGGCACATTCGTGCTCGAAACCGAGGAGGTGTAGCCTGCTTCCCCGGATACGTCGTCACTCCACGCCGCAACACCAGCTGGCAGCGAACAGCACGAGACCGCCATGAAGAACGGACGCGATTGCGGCCGGTCATAGTTCGCAATAGCTGCTTGTCGCCCCAGGTTCCAGCGTCTCCTGTCGTGCGACCAAGCCCCTGCCGTTCATACAAACGATGTGCATTTTGGACAGTAAGCCGAACAGCAAACGGCCCCGACGGGCGTAAACCCGGTCTCAATGCCGTCGTGGTCGTTTCGCTCCTTACGTTGCATCCCGACACCGTATGTCGGTGAACGGTTACCTACGTTGCGGTCGCGGAAGTTGGAACGGCGGCAATTGCCGGCTGATCATGGAAGCGGATATTACGATGTAAGCGGTCGGACAATTTTGCCGTATCTCTAGATCGTCGGAACGCAGTTCAAGCTGGTCATCGACTGCGCCGCCGCGCCTTTCGAGCCGTGCAATTCTGATTGGCGCTCCGCCACGCCCGGCTTCTCGTCAACAGCCGCTGGATAGTGTCCCTCAAAAGGATTGTAGTAAAATGACCTCGATCCGAGCCAGCCCGAAGAAGCCTCGAACGCCTGTGGAGGCTATGTCGGCCGATCTAGATTGCCTATCCGCATGCTAACGCTTGCGCAACAAAGCCGGCACAACGTCGTGGAAGGCGATTCCCTGATTGCGGTGTTCACCCCCGGTAGTCGCTGCAAACCATGCGGCCGCAGCGCCAAGTGCGGAGCCCGCGGCCGTCGCGAAGCTGAATATGGCCGTTATGTTGGCTGAAAGGCGCACGGTCGTTTCGTTGAGTTGCGCGTCAGCGGGATTGACCACTGCATCCGCGCCTTTTCGGGCAATCATCGCAAAGAAAAACGCCGCTCCGAGTGTCGCCAGAGCCCAGACCGCGATGCCATGTATGCCATCGCGGAATTCGCTCTCATTTGCGTCGCTGTCCTCCCAGCGCGTGCGCATGCGTCCAGCTACATAACCGCCGGCTGCGGAACTTGCTACGGCCACGACGACTACCCATAGCCCGGCCGCCAGCACGTTCCAAGAAGCGCCGCCGTTGGGCAGAGTAGGAGAACCCAGCGCCAAGCCGGCACTCGATCCGAATTGCAAAAGAACCACTGAGATGGCGCAAGCGATGATCCCGCCGCCAAATATGTCCCCCCATTCAAGATAGGACGATGCAGCCACCCTTGGGCTAACTGCAGGGCTTTCGGGTACTGTGTCGGCCATGATCTTACCGTAGTCCAAGGAATGACAGAACGAACAGAACGATCACGACGAGACCCACGAGATATATTATTCCGTTCACGACGTTCTCCCCTGATTGCGAATAGACGAACAACGTGTCCGGGATGTTTTGGTTGCAAGAGAACTGTCCCGGAAATCTGAAGGTCTGCGACAAGTGCAAAGTGTGCTGAGATCGGCACCCCCGACCACCTCTACAACCCTCGGCACTCGACGCTAGGCTATCTGAGCCCCGTCGAATTCGAGGAGAAAGCAGTGCTAGCTTAACGGCGTGGCCGAAAAACCGGCAGCAGGCCAAATGGCATGTGCTGGAACCCCTGTCCGCTCCTACAAATCTGGTCGGCACAAACGGGACGGTTGATGAAGGGAAGGAACCGACTTCGAGGCAGACAGCGAGATCTGTCTCGTTTCACGACGTTGGGCTGTAGCGGAGCAATTTGAAGCAATCGCCGCTTGCCGACGTCAATTGCATCAGGAAATGCTTCGACCGATCGATCCACTCCTGATGCGACTTGACGTCCGCTTCAATCTCATCGACTGGTCTAAGTTTGACGAAGCCACGCCCGTTGCTGAAAAGCCGGCATGCACGGGCGAGAATTCTCCTGCTGCGCAGGCGCAACAGATCGGCATCATAAAAGATATCCAGCACCTCCTGCTTGATCTTCCGCTCCTTTT